>PADE01000281.1 GCA_002702965.1 Planctomycetaceae bacterium | reverse complement strand
GTCGTTGACAAGGTGTCGAGGTGCATGTGAAGGACTCCCGTCAGTGCAACCGCACTGCTGATCGCGCAGCTCACAGACCATGGACCACAGCAGCTTCCTGACCAGGGCCGAGTTCGATGGCCAAGACATCGCAGTACCTACGGACATGCGGATGGTGGCTGACGGTGGCCAATGCCGCAGTCACGCTGGCGCTTTTGACCGTGGCCTTTGTCAGTACGGTTTTCTTTGGGCCCGCGGCGACCCGTGTTCTTCCGGGCTTGTTGCTGACGTTCGCCCTGATTCTATGGACGCAGAGCGCCTACGCGCTGTTGTTGTGGCTGCTCGGTCGAAGTCGTGATCGATCGGCCGCGCGCTCGACGATCACATCGATCGCCAGCGTCGCCGTCGTCGGATGGAGTGCGATCGTTTTAGTCGACGCATTCCTGTTTCGTCCCGACCCGCAAAGCGCTCTGATCCTGTTGTTCCTCCCGGTCGTCCAATGGCTCGCAGTGGCGATCATCCTGATGGCCGACGCGGTGACCGTACATCTCGAATCACGCAGCGAGACGCGCTCGCGCTGGGCTATTCTGAAGACGCGTCTGTTACCCTTGCTGCTCGCCGTCGCGGTCGCGTTTGGCGGGTGGTGGCTGTTTCAACGTCCGTCCAACGAACGAACGTGGGTTCCCAATCTGGCCATTCTGCCACGGTCGACGTTTCAGGGGGACACCGTCACNATCCACAACATTCGCNACACCATCTATCGTTCGGTCGACGACTACACCCCCGCTTACTACGAGCGTGTGTTTGATCTNAAANNCATCGAGTCGGTTGACTTCATCGTGGTACCGTTTCAAGGTCTCGCGGCGGCGGCCCACACGTTTGTGATTTTCGGATTTGACGGCGGCCAGCGGGTAGCGATTTCCGTGGAAGTGCGACGCGAGCGCGGCGAAACGTATTCCCCTCTGCGGGGGATGCTGCGGCAATGCGAACTGACGTACGTGATCGCCGATGAGCGTGATGTCATCCTGTCGCGCACCCGATACTGGAGAGACCGCGTCTATCTCTATCCAATCCGTGCTTCGCGTGAGAACATTCGCAAAATGTTCATCTCGATGTTGCACCGCGCCAACCGGCTGCGNACACGACCCGAGTTNTACAACACGTTGACGAACAACTGTACCAGCAACATCCTGCGGCACTTCAACCAGTTGAACGAGCGAAAACTACCGGCCAGCCTCAAGATACTCTTTCCCGGTTACTCCGACCGGTTGGTCTACGACCTGGGACTCATCGACCGCCGGTTGACATTCGCCCGTCTACAGCGGCAAAGTGAAATCTCCGAGAAAGCGAACCGCTTCGCGGAGGATGCCCGTTTTTCGCAGCGTATCCGAGAATAGCCGTCGCGCTCCGCTGACCACCCACCCGACCGCCAAACGCGTGTGCCGTTCCTCACTCGGACCGATCACTTACCGCGTGCGGCGCGGGGGCCGCGAACGAATGGTCCGGCGGGCCACTGCGGCGCGCGCACGCGCGATTACTGCGCCGATCTGGACCGGCGTTCCTCCTTGCCGCAGGCTCTCGTGGGCGGCTTCCATGAAGCCGAACAACTCGATCGTTTCGGTAGCTGCCACCGGCGGCTGGCGGGTCTTGTAGAACTTGGCGATCTCGGTGGCGACCCCCTCGTAGCCCTTGTAACGACTCTTGGGCACGACGCCCTTGACTGCGGCCGGGTAACCGTACTGACCTGCTCGCGCNATTCCCTTGCTGCCAAATACCAATGCGCTGTATTGGATCGCCCCTTTGCGGATCCCGCGGTAGGTTCCGATACGACCGTCCGCCCAGGTACCGGTGACCAATTCGGTGTCGGGAGTCCGGACGCGNGTGACCGACACGGCCCCCGGGCCCATGATCGTATACAACGACTCGAAACTATGGATCGCGTGATAGAAGAAGTCCGGATGATGGGGCTCGGTTGGGCAGCCGCCGAACACCGCACAACCGGTCACATCACCGACTTCGGGATGGCTTCTCATCTGGAGGATGCCGGGACTGTAACGGTGCTGCGAGCACGAAAAGATGGGGGTTTCGTATTGCTCCGCGAGCTGGAAGATCTCGATCACGTCTGCCAACGACGCCGCCATGGGGCGGCCGATATAGACGGGCTTGCCGGCCGCCAGAACCGGGCGGACCTGTTCGAGATGGGTGCGACCGTCCACCGTCATCAGCATCACCACGTCGACCTNTGCGAGAACCGCCGCGATCGAGTCAACCATGGTAACACCCTGCTTGATCAGCAGCGGTTTCCAGCGCGGGACGCTCTGGAAACTCTCGGCCAGATCGGGACTTCCGCCCGCCCAAGCGGCGACGACCTGCAAACCCCGCAAATCCGGATTGTCTGCAGGAGGCTTGTGAAACAATTCGGTAAAGGCCAACGCTTGGTAGTTGTCGATCGACACAATTCCAACGCGTATCGGCTCGGCGGTCGCTGCGGCGACCGGCAGACCGAGCACAACGACGATCCACAGGATGGGACGAATCGGTTGCCGGACGAAAGTCTGCATGTTATCTCCCGGCGNCGAGGCGCCGATAAGACGTGACGACCACACCCACCGCTCGGACCGCGCCGAGCGTACGCTAGGTGAGAATATCGTGCACCACGTTACCGTAGACATCGGTCAGCCGGAAATCGCGACCGGCGTGCCGATAAGTCAGCCGTTCGTGATCGAACCCGAGAGCGTGCAGCAGGGTCGCGTGCACGTCGTGCATATGGACGGGGTTCTCCGCCGGGGCGTACCCAAACTCATCGGTCGANCCATAGGTAAGTCCACCCCGCACACCACCACCGGCCATCCACATCGTAAAGGCCGTCGGGTGGTGATTGCGCCCATTTTCACCTTCGACCGTCGGGGTTCGACCGAACTCCGCACCCCACACCACCAACGTCTCCTCTAACAGGCCGCGACGAGCGAGGTCTTCGAGCAAACCGGCGATCGGCCGGTCGACTTTCGCAGACTCGGCGATACTTCCCTCTCGAACCTTCTGATGATGGTCCCATGTGTAGTCGGTTGAAACCTGGATATAGCGCACGCCCCTTTCGGCAAATTTCCGAGCCAACAGACACTGCCGACCGAAGTTGTCGGTCACGTCGGAATCGATTCCGTACAGTTGCCGCGTCGCTCTCGACTCATCATCCAGGCTCATGATCTGGGGTATCGCCGATTGCATCCGGAACGCCAGCTCATAGTTGGCAATCAGCCCCTCGATACGGCGGTCGCGGCCCGTTGCCCGCAAATGCTTCCGGTTGAGCGACTGGATCAGCTCGAGTTGCTTTTGCTGCAGCTGGGGCGCAACTCGCTTGTTGACCAGGTTCGAGACCACCGCCTTGGCGATCGGCGTCTCGGCAGAGCCAATCGCCGTCCCCTGATGAACAGCGGGCAAAAACGCGCTGCCGTAATTCTGCACACCACCGTGGCCCCTCGGTGGCGAGATCGTGATGAACGCCGGCAGGTTTTCATTCTCGCACCCCAATCCGTAACTGACCCAGGCGCCGACGCTTGGACGGACGAGATTTGCCTGGCCCGTGTGGAGCCGCAACAACGCTTCACCGTGAGCCTGGCCTTCGGTGTGAACCGAGCGGATCACACACATCCGGTCGGCCTGCCGCGAGAGGTGCGGGAACAGCTCGCTGATCCAGACGCCGTTGTCGCCATGCTGTGCGAAGCGGAACGGCGACCCCATCAACGTGCCAAGTTCCTCGCGGTCGCTGCCCACCGATTTTCCGGAAAGCGGGTTCCCGGAGTCGGCGTTGAGTCGCGGCTTGGGGTCGAACAGATCGACTTGACTCGGGCCACCCCACATAAATAGGAAGATCACACGTTTCGCACGCGGAGTGTGATGCGCCGCCNCCACCCCTGCCGGCGACNGNNCCGAATCGGCGCCCGCGCGTTGACTCAACANNGCCGCCAACGCNACCTGACCGATTCCNCAGGCGCTGGTTCGCAACATCTCGCGGCGGGTTGTCGTCGGCACGAACTGATGGCAGCTCATGATCTACTCCAATATCTGAAATCGGCTGGACGCAAAGAGCGCATGGCACGCCAGCGACCAGGCCTGCAGTCTGGCCTCCTGATCACCTCGCTGGGCGGAACGATTCTTCAATGCGGTGACAAATGCCATCAACTCCACTCGCTCCTCCGTGGTCGGCGGTTCGCTGAATACCCACTCAAACAGTTCGTCTACGATGTCGGCAGACGCGTCCGACGCTCTTTGCGCCACCACGCGTTGCGCTGCGGCGGCGGCGGCGGCCATCACCGACTCATCGTTGAGGATGAACAGCCCTTGCGTCGCGACCAAGGTCTCGGGACGCATCCCTGTCGTGGTGTGCGGGTCGGCAAAATCGAATGCCTCAAACAGCTCGGGTAGGTCGTTGCGAATCACCGGCAGATAGACACTGCGACAGGGAAAATCGGTTCGGCGGCGGTTCTTGTTGGCTCCCACGGCAGTGGCCTGGTCGCCGAGGTACCACACGCTCGACTCCATCGGGGCGAGGTCGAGTTCACCCGCGACCAGCAACATCGCATCCCGCAAGGCCTCTGGCTCGAGGCGGCGGCGGTGGGCGCGCCACAGCAAACGATTTTCGGGATCNGTCNATTGACCCCGNTNGTCCGGACGACTGCTCATGCGAAACGTGCGGCTGAGAACGACTTTCCGTACCAATTCCTTCACCGACCATCCCGAGTCGATCAGTTCGCGTGCCAGATGATCGAGCAACTCCGGATGAGTGGGCGCTTCGCCGGTACGGCCAAAGTTATCGACGGTGCGGACGATTCCGCGCCCCACANCATGGTGCCAGACGCGGTTGGCNAAAACCCGCGCCGCGACGTGACCGGCCCCGCCATCGCCATCCGTCAACCACCGACCAAGCTCGAGTCGCCCGCTTGACCCGGCTGGAATCTCGACCGGAGCCGGACCGATCACGCGCAAGAATCCACGTCGAACTTTCGTTCCCAATTGGTCGAATTTTCCCGCCAGGCGAATCGACTCGTCTGCGGGANCCTCGACGTCGCGGGGGATCATCGCGCGGGGAGGAATCGCGGGCGGNTCGGCGGCGGCGGCCAGTTCGGCCACCAGCGCCTGCTGGGCATTAACACGATCTTCGTCCGTTTGTTCGGTGTCCGCTGCGCCCTTGGCAACCGTTCCAGCGTGTTCTTTGGCGAGAGCCGCCAGCGCTGGGGCGTCCTTTTTCTTCAACAGCTCCAGCGCGGCCTGTGCGTGTTTTAGTTTCTCTTGTCGCTGGGGCCGTTCGCGCCAATAGAGCTCGTACGCTCCGTTCGCAAGCGCGCCTTGCGAGCCAAGGCCCGCGAGTCGCTCCATCAGCCGCTGTGAGCCAAGCATGTGCCGTTGTTCCATGACTTGCGTCGAAGTCAGAATCCCGGCCAGCGCATAGTAGTCCGCGGTGGGAACCGGATCGAACTTGTGATCGTGGCATCGAGCGCAACCAAAAGTCTGGCCGAGGATCGCTCGGCCGATCGTGTCGAGCTGTTCGTCCGCGATGTCCATGCGTCGCTCTTTCGCATCATTTCCCAACAACACCTTGGGACCGACGACCAAGAATCCCGCCCCGATGCGCTGACGGTCGCGTTGCTCGATCGACTCGTGGGGAAGGAGATCCCCCGCGATCTGCTCAACCACAAATCGGTTGAAAGGCAGATCGGCGTTGACGGCGTCGATGACCCAGTTTCGATAACGCCAGGCTTCACGGAATAGAAAATTCTCGTCCAAACCGTTGGAGTCCGCGTAGCGGGCCAGATCGAGCCAATGCCGTCCCCAACGTTCGCCAAAATGGGGTGATCCCAAGAGCCCGTCGATCAGACGCTCGTAGGCGTCCGGCCGTTGGTCGCCCACAAACGTGCGGACTTGTCGCGGCGTCGGTGGTAAACCGAGCAATTGTATGTAGACCCGCCGCGCCAACGCGCGCCGCGGGGCCGGCGGGGCCGGTTGCAGCTGCGCGGCGCGCAGCTTCACCAGCACCAAGGAATCGATCGGCGAGCGGGGCCAACCGGAAACGCCGGCGGCCGGTGGCGGCTGTTGAACGAGCGGCCGAAACGCCCAATGTTCCCGTCCTGCGACCGGATCCGATGGATTGTCCCAGCGATCCTGTGCGGCGGGCAATGCCCCGCGGGGAGCGGGGGCTCCGATCTGCACCCAGCGCTCCAAACGGGCGATCTCCAACTTCGACAATCGTTGATCGGGCGGCATCTGTAAATCCGCATTGCTGTATCGCACCGCTTGGATCAGCAGGCTGCCGTCGACGTTGCGAGGCCGGATCGCCGCACCGCGGTCACCGCCGACAGACCATCCGGCGCGGCGGTCCAACAGCAGCCCGCCCTCCCGTTTCTGCGCAGCGGAGGAATGGCACTTGTAACAACGCCTGACCAGCAGGGGCCGGATGTGTCGCTCGAAGTACACCAGGCCCTCGGAGGCCGGCGGATCGGCGCCACCAGCCGACGACAGGGTCGCGCCTGCGCAGAGCCACCAAACCCAAGTCGACTTGGAAACAGAGAGTCGCATACCGTCCATCCTACCCAACTAGTCACGATCACGACAACGGCGTTGCGCGGGTCCGCATGGTCTGCACCAAAGCGCCGCTGCCGCGCTCGCTTGGCGCGGATTGCAGCATCATCTCGAGTAACGCAATCTATTCTTGGATATCAACCAGCTCGAGCACTTCCTTGTTGGCGTTGAGGTAGCACGTTCTTGTTGGCGTTGAGGTAGCACGTTTTGTAACACGGCCAAATCGGGACTTTGCGTCCTGGCTGAAGCAGTCGGTCAATATCCGCGAAGAAACCACTCTTCAGGATCTCGCCGATCGTGCGGTGGTAGACGTTCGTCCCCTCCGACCACGCGTAACGGGGCGTGGTTGCGGTCCACAACGCGGTTTCCTCAACATTCGGATGGTGGGCGTGCCGCAGGCGGTTGTAATGTAAGGCGGTCCAGCAACACGGAAACACAAACCCCTCAGCGGAAACGAAGAAGGAGTCTTCGGCCTTGACTTTGCATGGAATCACATCTTCGACAATCGTGTCCGGGGAGTACTGATGGGCTTTACGAGTCGCCTCAGCGAGACGATCACCGAGTCGAATCCCGTAGTCCATCCTGCGTCCTTTACGATCCTGGATCGTGGCGGAGACGCCGTAACCTTTGTCCGACACCGCCTCGTCCCCGCCTGACGCGATCTGCTTTTTCGGCCTGATTCGATTCCCAACCTGAAGCTTGAACGACTGGAATCCTAAAGAGGCCGCCATTTCCCTCGCCCGGTCGATCTGATGTTCATTGTGATCAAAGACAATAAACTGCCAGCGGGCCACACCTCCGGCGCGAATGAAGGCCTGTGCATTTTCGAGAATCTTTTCGAAATGGGTAAATTTACGATACGTCTCGTGCGTCTGGTGGTCGACACCATCGATCCCGAAAGTGATTTTGCTCTTGATGTCGTGGGCCGCCAACAGCGTTCCAAGTCGTTTCCAGAATCGGGGTTTTCTCACACTTCCGTTGGTCGCGATGCCCAAACCCACCCCGCTGGTCGCAAAGTGTTCGACGATCTCGAACAGCTGGGGATGGACCAGGGGATCCCCATAATTACCGCAGAGATGAACGTATTTGAACTGCGAGCGGCGAATAAACTCGGCGCAGAAACGTCGTCGAATGATTTCCAGGGACAGGTCCACGTTCTTGACGAATACCGACGCGCCACCGGTGGCCCGACTGGTCCGTGAACAAAGCGGGCACCCGGCATTACAACGGTCGGTCAATTCAAGATGGGCCGATGACGGTAGTCGCGAGTCTCCATAGAGGGCTGCCATGGACGGACTCTATCGCTCTTTCGCCGATGAGGCAACGCCGTGAATCACCGGCAGGGTGACACGATTTCGTTCCACCTTGGAGGAAACCAGGTCGACCGGGCGAGAGCGCACGGTTACGGGAAAGTGGCTCAACGTGGACGGTATTTGCCGTCCGGCAGTCTTTGGGGGAATCTGTATTGCGGGTCGGTCAGCAAACCGAACAGGGTGGAGTCGCCCCGCTTCAGTTTTTGGGGTGTGTTGAGCTTCCACTCTCGACCGATTTCCGCTCCTCGCCCCGGGTAATCCTGCCCGCCGAGCAGCGAGGTCAGCCCCCAGTAAAAATACTCCGTGACCTGGCACCCGTAATCGCAACTGCGGTCGTCGTAGGAATACCAGGCCTGGCGTGGGTAGACGCGCGGGACCCGGCGAAAAAAGCCGCCCCGCGCGCGGTCCATGGCCTTGGCGATCGCGGTCCCCGGCCGCTCACCGAAGATCTCGGGATAGGCCTTCGAGTAGCCGCCCGATGTGACCAGGTGCAACACCTCCTCCAGAGACGCATCGAACTCGCCACGCGCCGCGCCCGCGGGCCGCGTCTCGTCCGCGAACAGCCCGATCGTGATCATCCGGTTCCAGACGCGAGGCGGAATGTGACGATGAATATCGATCCGTTCGAAGGCGCGCGCGGTGTCGAACATAAAGACAATCCCACGACTTTTACGCAGCGCTGCGATGACCCGCCGGTTATCCGGGTTCCCGTCGGCGTCGTTGTCGAGGTATTGGGNCANCACACCGGCCGCGTGCAGTAGTTTCGCGTCGGGAACCTGGGCGGTGGCGTACACCGCCAGCCCAAANACGTCGACCTGGCGACTGAACACGCGAGAAAATCCTTCGGGCCGGCTACCGACCGGACCGATCACAAGCGGCGACTCGGCTGCCGTGGCGGAGAACGCAGCGGCGACCATCCCGAGGGCGACCAACGCTTTTTTTTTCACAGCACGGGGCATCGTTCAGCCGACCTCGCTTCGGGAAATCGGAAGGGTCTCTGGAAGGTGTTCGGCGGACCGACTCCGTTCCGGTTGTCGAGACAACGTCGCCCAAAGAACGAAATCCGTCAACTCCCCCGCCATCCGGTCCCGCCGCAAAACGAACGCGTTCGCCGCGACATTCCCCAGCAACCTGCCCCACCAATCGACCGCTCGGCCGCACAGATCGATCGGGGCGTTGGAGATCAAAATAATCGCGCAACGGGCAACCGCCACAGCGCATCATTTCATTCCGCGGGTTGGTCGTGGTCCTTCCATCGTGGTACCAGCTTGACGTTCGCGCACCGGCGGCACGTTGACGCGCGGACCACCCCTTTGTCGAACGACCGCCTCGAGCGCAGCGCGATCGACGGACGCGGTGCCTGCGCTGGCCTTGCTGACAGTCTGGCATCGGGGCGTTCCGTTGGCGACAATAGGGGCGCTTTGCCGGCGAGACCCTCCCCGGTGACGTCGTCACCGTCGCCCAAGTAAACGGACACCATGACTTCAGAACTCTCGTACCAACGGCTCGGCTCTTTCGAAATTCTCGACCGCCTCGGTGCGGGTGCGATGGGCGAAGTCTACCGCGCGCGGGATACCAAACTGGGTCGCGAAGTCGCCATCAAGGTCCTCCCCGATGTCTTCGCGGCTGACACAGACCGGCTGGCGCGGTTCGAGCGCGAGGCGCGCGTGCTGGCGTCGATCAACCATCCCAACATCGCGGCGATCCACGAACTGGGAAATGAAAACCACGTCCATTTTCTGGTACTGGAGCTCGTCGGGGGGCGCACGCTCGACGAAAAACTGAAGCACGGGGCGCTCCCTGTCGAGGAGACCGTGTCGCTGTTCATCCAGATCGCGGCGTCACTCGAAAGCGCACACGAACTGGGTATCGTCCATCGCGACCTGAAACCGGCGAACGTCATGGTCACCGAGGACGGGCGGGTCAAAGTGCTCGATTTCGGCCTCGCCAAGGCGTTGGAAGGACCGTCCGTTACCTCCAGCCAGGACCAGACGCTGACGCACGATTCCGACTTCGCAGGCGTGACTGGTGAAGGGCGTGTGCTCGGCACCCCGGCCTACATGGCGCCCGAACAGGCGAGTGGAAAACCGATCGACAAACGGGCCGATATCTGGGCGTTCGGATGTTGTCTGTACGAGTCGCTGACCGGCAAACGGCCTTTTTCCGGCGACAGTGCGACTCAGCTGATGGCCCGCATCCTGGAGACCGAACCGGTCTGGGATACGCTGCCCGGAGCGACACCATCGCGGATCCGGCTGCTGGTCTGGCGGTGCCTGCAGAAAGACCCGCAGCGACGGCTGCGCGATATCGGAGAGGCCCGTTTCGAGCTGAGTGAGACCGGATCGGATACCTCGTTCGGGCTCGCCGCGCTGGGACCCACCACCGCACCGACGCGGCGGGCCGGCTGGGCGCTGGCGGGTCTGGCAGCGGGACTGATCGCAGGCATCGCGGCCGCCCTGATGTTCGCTGGCTCGGCCGTCGAGCCCCCTCCGGCCGTGACATCCGAACCGAGCGCCACACCGCAAACCAAGAACGTCGTACGATCGATCTACAACGTCCGCGACAAGTCCGTGCAAAGCCTGTACGGACTCCATGCGCTCGGATACAAGATCGGCTCCATTGCCCTTTCACCCGACGGCACGAAGCTGGCCTACATTGCCAGGGTTGAAGAGAACCGTACCCAGCTCTACTTTCGCAACCTGGACCAGTTCGAAGGTTCCCCTCTCCCCGAAACCGACGGAGCGGTGATGCCCTTCTTCTCGCCCGACGGTACCTCAATCGGATTTTTTACCCAGAACGAACTGAAAACCGTCTCGGTGCGCGGTGAAACTCCGCTGGCTGTTTGCGCAGCCCGCAACGCATGCGGTGGATGCTGGGCTTCCGACGGCACCATCTACTTTTGTGAAGAAGAGGGCTCGAGGATCTCTAGTGTGAAAGCGAGCGGCGGTACCAAACAGCTGATCCTCAAGGGCTCTTCGATTTTGGTCAACCCTAAACTGTTGCCGAACGCACAAGGACTTTTGTTAAGCGAGGTGTTCCAGGGGACCAGCAGCAGCTTCGATTACGGTCGTATCCTGTACCTTCCCTTCGACCAGCGTGGCAACCAGTTCCAGCTGCGACGGTTGTACGACGGTGGTTATTCGCCAGACTACGCCAACTCGGGACACCTGGTCTTCATGCGGGGCGATTCGGTGCTGGCCGTCCCCCTGGATCTCGATGCCGTCGAGGTCAAGAATACACAACCTGTCGTCGTACTGGATGGTGTTTTGTCACAAGAGTATGCCGTCTCCCGCACCGGCCATGTGGCCTACGTGGCAGGGCGCGACAATGAAAAGAGCACCATTGCCTGGATCGATCGTGAAGGCATGCAGGAACCCCTGCCGATGCCGTCGGACGTGTACGGGACATTTGATCTCTCCCCGGAGAATCAACGATTGGCGATCCAGGTGAGGGGCGTCCGTGACCAGATTTACATCCACGACGTCGCCACGGGGCGCGGCCAGCAATTGACCGAACGGGGTGACAGTCGCTTCCCCGTCTGGTCACCCGATGGCAAGGGTCTCGTGTTCCGCTGGTACGAGAACGAACAGGGGGGACTCGCCTGGAAGAAAGATGTGACCGCCAGCACCCCCCACAAACTCCTGCTGCCCTTCGAAATCAACAGCCTCTTGGCAGCCTATTCGTTTTCTTCAAGCGGCGAAGACGTGCTCTACAGCTATCCGTCGTCGCTGATCGATGGGACCTCAGATATCGGGGTGTTACCACTGACCGCGGAGGCCGAACCCCGCGCTTTCCTCGCCGGCGACTTCAATGAATGGTGCCCCTCGTTCTCGCCCGACGGCAAATGGGTCGCCTATTGTTCTGACCGCGACGGAAAATATCAAATTTATGTAAGGCCCTACCCACGCTCCGACGAGCGGTTCTGGAAAATCTCCGACGAGATAGGGGAAGAGCCGATCTGGTCCCCGGCGGGCGGCGAACTGTTTTATCGTAGTGGCAATCGGCTGATGGTGGTCCGCTATCAGTCCGAGGAGGATTTTGTGTACGAGTTTCCGGAGGTCGCCTGGGAGGGCCGGTTTCGCAACGTGGCGGGTTTATCCTACGACATCTCCCAGGACGGCAAACGGTTTCTGATCCTCAAGCCGACTTTCGAAGACACCCAGATCGAGGAAATCCGCCTGGTCGAAAACTGGGTCCAGGAGATCGAACGCGCCCTGCCGAACAGCGCCGAACCACCAACCGCGCCGTAACGCTCCCCGTCGACCCGCGCCGTTACCGCCGGGCCGGTCCCAGGCAGTGCAGCCGGCCATCGACGCTCGCCACCAGGACTTCCGGACGGCCATCGCCGTCGAGATCGGCAATCACCGGTGCTCCGACCGGCGCACCCAGATCGACGCTCCACAACACCTCGCAGCGCCCGCCCGTCCCTCGCAGCGCATGCAGTCGGCTATCTCCGGCCCCGCAGAGCAGCTCAGTGCGACCGTCCGCATCGGCATCGAGCGTCGCGAAATCGCTGATCGGCGGTGGCAGTGGAAACGTCCAGCGGACCTGCGCGCCATGATTGTGGGGAGTCAGCTTCCCGTCGGGCGGACAGCTCGGACAGCGGGCCCCAGACGGGGCGGCCTCGAAGGCCCGTAGCAGGCCGTCTCTCTGAGTGGTCACCAGTTCGATCACCCCATCCCCGTCGAGATCTGCCAGGCCCGCCTGGCTAGCCTGCGTCGTGTCGCGCGTCAGCCCGTAATGCCATACCGGTGTGGCGTCGAGTTGGGTCAGCAACGCCAGGGCGTAGGCGTTGTTGTGGAACACCAGCGGCGGTCGATTCCCGGACCGGCCGACAACGATCGGTGTCGCGTAGGCGCCCCAGTGACCGGGCACCACCGCGGTGATCGTCGCGTTGGGTGTCAGCGAGCGGTTGTCGACCACGCTGATCACCTCGTACCAGTTTTCGGACGAGGCGATCAGATCGTCACACCCGTCGCGGTCCAGATCGTGTACCGCGGTGGGGAGATGGAGCACAAACGATGTGGATGGCGACCGCTGCGGTCCCAGGTAGTTTCGCACCCAGAGGATCTCCCCGCTCGCCCCGTCGTAGGCGACCACGCGGGTGTTCTGGTAGGCCACCCGGTAGCGCGCCACAAACCACCGACCCCGTCCGGCTCCCAGCCTGCCGGTCGGGCCGAGCGCCGTCTCGGTGGCGCCCTCCGGCGGTACCACCGCGAGCACCCGTTTGCCACGGGCACCGATCGCCACGATCTCCGTCACCCCCTGGCCGTTTTTGGACAGACCGAGCACTTCGTTGCGGCCATCGCCATCCAGGTCGACGATACTGACCCCCAGCGAGCGCGGGGATTTCTCGATCAACACCCGTCGATCACTCCCGTCCGCGGCCAGACTGACCAGAGAACCCGAAAACTCACGGACCACCACCCGCATCGCATCGCCCAGCCTGCCGACCACCGGCGGTGGAGCGCTATACGATGGTCGCCGTGGAAGCTCAAACGTGACGCGCTCGCTTCCCTGCTCAGAAACCGTCAACTGGGCACCATCCCACTTGTAATCGCGCGGCGGCACCGACAGCGAACCGAGCGCCGCGTGGCGCGCGATCCGCTCGACCCGCTCGAGCGAGCCCGAGCTCAACCGGCATCCCCATACCCCATCGGCAAACCGCAACAGAAACAGCTGCCCGTCGGGCCGATCGCGCCACAGCGGCATATTCCGGCTCGAACTCCGGGCGCCGACCGCCCGGGCGAGCTGACCTTCGGCGGGAACCGGCATCACCAGCGGCGTCGCCTGCTCGCTTCGCCAGAGGTCGACCAAGGCGCTGCCATCCCAATGGCAGATGCGCAGCGCGCCGTCCCCTTCGCGGAGCAGAATTTCGGGGGGATCGACCCCGTCGAGTTCGTCCACCGTCAGTACCGTCTGGTCGGCCACGTCGTAGACACGTTCTCCCTGGTTGGCACCAAAAATGACCAGATGCGTTTTCTCATCGCCGTGTTCATTCGTGACGGCCGCCAGGATCTCGATCTCCCCGTCTTTGTCCAGATCGACAAACGGATCCGGTGCGGCCCGATCGATCTTCACGTTCGGCTGGTATTGGTTTTCGCTCTTGCCGACAACCCGTTTCCACTTGCTCACCGCGGTCTGGCCGTCCTGCGTGACCACCTGCACACCGGGGATCATCGGATTGATCATCAACAACGATGGCAGTTCACCCTCCGCCAGCGGCATCGCCGCTGTGGCCGCCCAGTAGGTGCGAATCTGGGGTCCCCACGCGGTGTGCGTCAGTTTCTCGCCCGACTCCAGGTCGTAGACCCACATCGCCTCGTGCGAGATCATCACCATGTCGGTATCGCCATCGCCATCCATGTCGGCAAACAGGTGCAGCGGGGCGTAGATCGTCCCCTGTTCCTCGGCGTGAAAACGCAAGCGGGGCGCAGCGAGCCCGTCTTCAAAGCTCCACAGATACCCCACGCCGAGCGCCGCGTCGCCACCAAAACGTGTCTCCGAATCGCCGCTCCACCAGGCGCACAACTGCTCCCCCGGGACCCCGGCCAGGATCTTTCCCCAGCGCTCGTAGCGACCAAACACGTTCTTACAGGTGTACAGGAAGACCGCCTGGCCGGTGGCGCCGCTGACCATGAATCGGTGATGCGCCACACCGGTACTGGTGGCGATCAGCAACCCGCGGGCTCCATCGCCGGCAAAATCACGAATCTGCAGGATCTGCGGGCTGGCGAATCGGCGGCTTTCCCACAACGTCTCGCCCCGCACGCTCTGGCAAATAATACGATCGGTGAGCACCCGCACCAGTTCGTCACGGCCATCGCCGTTCACGTCGACCAACTGCACCCGTTCGGTAGGGATACCTGTTCCACCCAGATCAAAGGACCACCGCTGGCTCGGTGCCTCCGCCAGCGCCCCCGACAACGGTGAGAATCCGGTCAGCCCGGAATCGCGCCGATAGGAGGGCCATTCCGCCGCCCGGACGCCAGACCTGTCGACGCTGCGCAGTTGCGCTGCCTCCTGGCCCGTGGCGATCGTCGCCCAGCCGACCGAGACGCACAGCAACGCGGCATAGCGCGCGGCCCAACGGTTCATCGGTCGAGCTCCCGCACCACCAACGGGTGCTGCATCATGTAGGGATCCGTGCCGGCGGATTGCTGCGGAGGAAAATGGACAAAGTGTAGCCACGCGCGCCACGCTTTCGGTGGCGCGGTCCCGTCGGGCGCCGCTCCGATAAACTTCTTCACCGCGGTCAATGTCCCGTCCGCCCGCACATTCAGCCGCTCTTCCCCCTGCTGCCCGAACCGATCAAAGGCGACCGCCAGGCATCGTTTGCGATCCATGATGTGGGCCCACCCCTCGGCCGCTGCAGAACGCGGAGGGGATACCACAAAGGGCTGCAGTTGTCGCCCGTCGCCACGCAGGACCTGCCAGGGGCTGCTCTGGCGCTGGTCGGCCCGCAGCTCGACCTGTTGGTTGCCCAGCAACGACCGGTAGACCGTCCGCGCCGCCCCCAATTCGACCAGCGTGCGAGTCGCGCCGGTAGGAGGATTCAGGTTCAAACGGAGCTGGAGCCCGGCCGCCTCCACCCGGTTCTGTGGATCCTCAATGTTCAATCGCATGTCGACCCAGCTGACTGGACCCGGGAACAGCAGATCGACGCGCCAGTGTACGCCTCGCAGGGCCTCGTCTGTCTCCGTTTTCTCGAATCGCAGCGCGACCGCCATCCGTCCCTGTCGGACCACCTCCGCCCGGCTACCGGCACCCCCGAGCGGATGCGATCCGCCCTCACGATCGCGCAGCGTCAAGCCGACCGAATCGGGGCGCAGATGTTCGCTGGGGGGGAAATCGACCGAGCGGAGGAATCCGCGCAGGTCACGGGGTACCGTCCAGTCAATGTAGGGCGCATTGGAAATCACGAAGGTGTCGTCGGTCTCGGTCAACTTGTGGCCGCCCGACCGCTGCGGACCCGGTTCGAGATCCGGGCCGTACTCGACCACGTACCGGCGACTTCCGTGCGGCGTACAGCGGGCCACGAAATCGAGCCACCAGCTGGCCGTCTGATCGCCGCTGGCGCCGGGCCGGAACTGGGCGACGATTGGCTGACCCTGATCCAGCAGCCGGAAACGCGTGGCGGCGTCCACCGGCTGCGGAAGTTCCAGCAGGACGTGTACCGGCGAGCCATCCCGATGGACACCGACCGGCTCGTGGACCTGAAGTGTCAGACGATGGGGCTCGGCCGCCGCCGCCGAGCTCGCAACGACAGCCGTCAACAAACACCACAGGACCGATTTCACACGGGGCTCCTACTCGCGCTGCGCGTCGAATCAAACCGCTGACCACGATACCAGAATCGGGTCCGGCCGTAATCCAGGGCGCCGTCTACTTGTGGGCGATCAACTTGACCGGTTTCCAAATGCCGCCGCCGAAAGGACCGTAGTCGACCACGCGGACGGCGACGTGATTCTGTTTGCCCCCCTGAAGGTGGTCGGTGACATCGATCAGAAACCGCTTGCCCCACGGGTCGCCCTGGGTGTACGCCCAGCCGTCCATGTTGTGACGGCCCGCCAGGGCGCCGTTGATATAGACTTCGGCGCCGTGCGCTACGGCCCCGAAAGCCAGCTGGACGCGCTTACCCGTGGGAAGCTGTGGCGCCTGGAACGTCTGCCGATACCATCCAAAGCCGTCGTAAGTGCGGTAGCCGTGATTGTCCCATGGCACCAAATCGGTAATCCAAAACCAGGCGCGCTCCCCGACTCCCGGTTTGTACCAGCCCTCACGCAAGCCAATGTTTTCCGGATCGATCCGAAAACGCCACAGGTGTCCCAGTTCGACCAGTGGCGTGTGCGACTGCCACAAGTCTCCAAACGTCTGCTGTTCGTCGTACCCGACAAACTGCGGAAATCCGGGGACCGGCAAGCCGAGCTTGCGCGGTGGCTTGGCGCTACCCGGATGGGGAGCGGCGTGAGCGTCGAGGTTGCGCACCAGGGGAACCGCTGGCTGGGGGTCGCGGGCGGCCACCAGCGCGTCCTTGTACGCCTGCGGGATCCGGATGCTCCCCTTGCTCGCGCCGCCCCACAAATCGCACCCCGGGGTGTACAGCCAGACGTACTGGTCGCTGTGCCGCAAAGCGGCGTGCAGCGACCAGGCGAGTTCGCCCGGGGTGTAATAATTGCTGTTGAATTGTTCCGAAAAACCGAGCGTGCCGTAACGGCCGATCAGGAACGAGTACCCGGCCTGACCGTACTTGTCGTATTGCCGCGGCACCCGGCTGAGATCGCGCATCGTCTCTTTCATCACCCGCCGCGCACTCGCGTAGGTCACCGGCGCGCGGTAGCCGTACGCCATTTCATGACCATCGACGATCCTGGCACCGCCGGTGCACTCAGACAGCAGACCGTCGAAAAAAGCCCGCAGCAGTCCGTAGCTCACGGCGTAGTCCGGTTCGCCGACGGTCTGGCTGGGACCGTGTAGCGAAAGAATGTGAATGTCCGGAAAGACCGTGTTAATCGCCGCCATGATCTGGGCCCCACGACGAAACGCCTGGTCGGCATACTGCTCGGCGGTGCGGCCCGCCGCGTGTTCCAGCTCCCGATAATTCCACAGAGGGGTCCCGTAATACACTTCGTCGTCGAACACGATGCCCTTGAGGCCCGCCCGCGCGCAGTACTCGGCGCTGACCTTCCAGTTGTTGATCACCGCGTCGAATTCTTTGTCAAACCAATCGGGCACCTCTTTCTTCGCGTCGCCCGTGGTCAAATAGGCCATCAGGAAATTGTGTCGGTACTTTTTCGCCTTGGCCAATCCGGACCGGGCGTGTGCGATGTCCTCTGCGAAATCCTCGATGCGATGCGGATCTTTTCGGAACGGCCGCCCGATCGCCTCGGTCAGCGCCCCGGGCCTGCCGGTCGTCGGGTACATGGCAATACCATCGATCCCCGGCAGGGCCGCTTCCAGCTGCTCTACCTGACGATCAAAACCTCTCGCCGACGGGCCTTTGAAGGCAATGATCTTCTTCTCAGGACCGATCGATTGAGCACGCGCCGCGCCGACGGCGACGAGCGCGATGATCAGGGTCTGGCATCCGATTCTCACCGGTACCTCCTCTCCGCGTTGGGTCGACAGTCGCTGCCCCGCGGACGTGGACAGGGCTCACCCACTCGGCGCGAGCAGCTATTCTTTCTCAACGCTCAGCGTAGAATTCGTCTTCACACCTTTCAGCGTCTGCGTTGAACCGTCCGGCCAGCGGATCTCCAACTCGACGGCCTTGTCATGAGCCCCTAATCCGAAATGGAGTGTCAAATCGTTCTGGTTTCCCTGACCGGTGGCACTCTCTACCTGACGGGTCACTGTTTGCTTGTCCGCCAGACGAATGCGTACCTGAGCGCCGAACGCCGTCCGATTGACTTTTCCACCGCCCGACAAACGAACTTTCAACCAGCGGTGGGTACCGCCCGGGTTCTTGAACAAACGGCCGCCGTTGAGGATGTCCATGTAACCGTCGTTGTCGAAGTCGGCCCAAGCCGCCTGATAGGTGGTGGGCCGATCGACTTTGACTGCCGCGGTCACGTTCTCGAACTTCCAGTTCCCTTTGTTGCGGTACATCACGCTGCGATCGCCCGCGTAGACCGTCGTGAAAAACAGGTCCAACATCCCGTCGTTGTCAAAATCAGCCAGCGCTGGCGAAGCGTACGATTCCTGCCAATGCAAACCGGCCCCACCGCTGAGGTCGTTGAACGACCAGCCCTTTTCTTTGCCGAGATTTTGGTAGAACTTGGGCCGGTCCTGGTAGGCCGGAGGATGACTGAAGTTGCCCGCGAACAGGTCAAAGTGACCGTCGTTGTCGAAGTCTCCCCAAGACGATCCGATCGTATGCCCCCACGCACCGAGGCCGCCGTCTCCGTCGACTTTGGCCGCTTTGGCAACATCGGTAAGCTTGCCGGTACCGTCGTTCTGTAATAGCGCATTGGGAACCAGCCGGTAATTCGATACATAGATGTCGATATCACCATCTTCATCGTAGTCGCACACCGTGACGCCACGGCCCGGTGTGGCGGGTCCGCGAAACGTGACTTTGAAGGTGGCATCACCTTGATTCTGAAAAAGAAAGTCCGGATGGTACCCGCCGCCTTCGTAACCGGTCACGTAGAGGTCGATGAAGCCATCGCCGTTGACATCGGCCCAGGTTGCATTCATCGGCGACTTGGGCATTTCGGGGATCGCCTCCGCGATTTCCTTGAACGACGCGCCGTCCACGTTTTGATGGACTATTCCACCCAGCGCAAAGAAATCCAAATCACCGTCGTTATCGACGTCTCCCCAGACCCCCGACCCGGCAAACGCCACGCCCTCGACACGTATAAACCGCTTGCCGTTCTCATTTCGCCACAGTTGGCCGTCGACCGAAAGGTCGACCCAGCCATCGCGGTTATAGTCGCCCCATGCGGCGTAGCCGCCCCCGACGCCAGCCAGTCCGATCTCGTCGGTTACATCTTGGAACGGACTGGCGGTCCGTCCCACAGAAGGGGTGATCACAACGAGAGAAACGAACACAAACAAAAGGGCTGCGGACCTCGCGAAGTATTTCATATCGAACTCCAAAGTGGCGCATGACGGCGGGTGATCGTTGCCTCGACCCGGGGCGACGCAGGTGGACCAGATCCGGGTCCCGATAGGTTACCACGTCGGCCGCCCCGGATCTGCTGACCCACAGTATCTGCGCGGCCTCGCCGCTGTCCGACCGTGTCCGTTTCCGCGAGGCGATTCGTTTCTCGGAATCGACGACCGGCCTTGGTCCGCGTCTCGATCTCGGTGGGGCAGCTCCTCGTCGGACTGGCCTTCTCGCCACCGCCACGTTACGGTAGACCCGCTGGCGACCCAACCCGATCAGGCGCCGCGCACCGCTGTGCGGGTGAAGCGTCATCGCCCGCCAGACGCGCGGCGCGGCGGCACCGTTTGAACCAGAGGCATCGTCTGCCGGAGAGGGGGAGAGAGATNAAAGCCGCGTTACCGATCACCGGGATGCTGTGCTGCGTGTGGGTGCTGTCGACCGCCGCTCCATCGGGTGCCGCCGACGTGAAAAAGACCGGACCGGAGGTCCGCGTCTGTGTCACGGGGTACGATCACAACCGCCCCGAATCCTTTGCGGGAATGGGGGACTTCATCGGCTGGGCGGAAGCGATCGAACGTCTTCCCAACGGGGACATCCTGCTCGTCCACTCCGCTGGCTACGGCCACGTTTCTTTTGCGTCACCGCGGAACCTCGGCGGCAAAACGGGGGGGATCGAAGCGCCCACCGGCGGCCGATCGATGGCCTGCCGATCGACCGACCATGGCGTGACCTGGTCCCAGCCGGTCACTCTCATCGACCACCGGCTCGACGATCGCCCCGATGCGTTGTTTGTCTGCCGCGACGGTACGGTGCTCTGTTTCGTCAACGTAAACGCCTCCTGGTCCGGGTTCCCACGAGCGCCCCTGGGGTTCGAGNACGACATCCAGGGCCTCAACGACAAACAGCTGGTCCTGCGGTCTGCGGACCATGGCGTGACCTGGTCCGACCCGATCTGGATCGATGGCCCGGGCACCTTCTACGAACGGGCCCACGGTCGACCGATCCAGNTGGACGATGGCGGCATCCTCTGGCCCACGTATTGCGAAGATGTCGGCGGCGCGGAATCGGGTGGCAAGAAACGGCTGTACGGCGCGATCCATCGCTCGGACGACTCGGGCCAGACTTGGCGGACGATCTCGATCGTTCGTCGCCCCAACCAGGACATCGACGAGCCGGCGATCGCCCAGCTTGCGGACGGCCGTTTGATCATGGCGACACGCCCCGACGGAGGCGTGTTGTACTCCCCAGACCAGGGCGTCAGCTGGGTCGTTTCGGGTCGTACGATCAAGCGGCACGGACCTACTTTTCGGGCCCCGCAGTTACTCGTACTGCGGGATGGCACCGTCGTCGCGCTGGCCACCTGGCACGTCGAAAAGATCGGCCGCGGTGTGCCTCACCTGTGCGCCTGGATCAGCCGTGACCACGGCCAGACCTGGAGCCTGCCCGGTTTCGCGCTNGACATTTCCTGCTATGGCTACCCCGGTGCGTTCGTGATGAAAGATGAGTCGATCATGATCTCCTATTGCGAGTCGGGAAAGGCACCCAACCGAGTCTACGTGATGCGCATCAAGGTCAACAAAGCCCGCGACGGGATCGATTTCCTNCCGATTGACACCGCGATCCCAGCTCCGCGCCCGTAGCCGACCGGTANGTNNNGGTCGGGGGTGAAAATCCCGCTCTCTGGATCGCCGCGGAATCCCACTCGAGCGGCAAGACGCGGGATACGCGTCAATCGGCTACAATGTAAGCTCACCTCGCAATTCCGATTTACGCCGCGCCCGTCGGGTGAACGGGTGTTCTTTGGCCCTCCAGGAGCTCTTTGGCTTTCCAGGAACGATGACGAATCAACCGATGCCAGCACGCTTTGCATCGCGGCGGCGAACGCTTCAGGTCGGTGGTCTCGGTCTGTTGGGTCTGTCGTTTGCCGATGTCTTGAAGTGGGATGCGCAGGCCGAGCGGACCGGGTCACAACGGAGCGGTCACTCGGTCTTGTTGATTTACCTTCCCGGCGGGCTATCGCACATCGATAGTTTTGATCCCAAACCGGAAGCCCCCGACGACACGCGCGGTGAATTTCAGGCCATCTCGACCAAAGCGCCGGGGGTCCAGGTCTGCGCTCACCTGCCCCTGCTGGCCGCCCGCAGCGACCGGTGGTCGCTCGTTCGTTCGTTAGGCCACCCTACCAACGACCATACCGAAGCCCATCACTATGTGCTGTGTGGAAAAATGGAGTTGCCGACGCCGTTTGACCGCGTCAAACCGGTGCCGACCGACTTTCCATCGATCGCCGCGATCGCCGGCGCGCAGGTACCGAGCAACGGCCCGTTGCCCGCAGCGGCGATGCTGCCCCGGCGTTTGATCAACGTCGCCAAACAGGTGCGCGGCGGTCAGACCGCGGGTCGCATGGGTGGCCGCCACGATCCCTGGCTATTGCGTGCCGCCCCGGCCTGTAACCAATACGGCTCGTGTCCGGACTGCTTTATGTTCTCGAACATGAAAACGCAGCAGCACGCGCTGTTCCCGGTCTTCCACACACCGAGTCCCCAACTGCGAGACGACGTGACGGTTCACCGACTGGGTCGCCGCCGAGATCTGCTCGAGGCATTCGATGCCGGGCGGCGGCAACTCGACCGGTTTGCCGGCGTCCAGAACTTCGGGCGCCACCGNGAAACCGCANTGTCGTTGTTGACTTCTCAAAAGGTCCGCGACGCGTTGGACGTCGAGCGGGGTGACCCCAAAGTCCGCGATCGCTACGGACGCGACCTATTTGGGATGACGCTGCTGTTGTCCAAGCGACTGATCGAGAACGGCGTGCGGATGGTCCAAGCGCATTTGGGACGCGGCGTATCGTGGGACACGCACGGAGATAACTTTCCCCGGCTCAAGAACAAGCTGCTGCCTCCTTTTGACCGAGCCCTGTCGGCATTGATCGACGACCTGCACGAAAGCGGAATGCTAGAAACCACGCTGGTCGTCGTGTGCAGTGAATTCGGTCGCACGCCGAAGATCTTCCGGCTCGAACAGCATTACAAACTTCCGGGCCGCGATCACTGGGGAGCGGCTCAGTCGGTCTTGCTCGCCGGAGGGGGCGTCCAGGGTGGTCGAGTGATCGGGAAGACCGACCGAATCGGTGCCTACCCAATCGACGAACCCCTGACTCCACCACACCTGGCGGCCACGATCTACAACACCTTGGGCATCCCGCGCGATTCCCACTGGAACGACGTCGACGGCCGGCCGTACGCCGTTTACGAAGCGGACCCGATCGGCAGACTGCTGTAGACCGGGTCCACTCTGTCCAGCGCGCCGGGGTGTCGCCGCCGGGGCGCTGCTACCGCCCCAGCATTTTCGCGATAGACGTTTGGTGCTCGCCCTGTCGATGCGCGCAGCACCGCCAATCGGTCGCGAACGGGGTGCGAATCAACGGCGCNACAGCACCNGACAAGNCGTCGTTTTGATGGCGATCTCAGCTGGACTGNAGATCGCGCGGAAGAGACAATGGGCCGTACCTTCCGCCAACGCGTGCAACGCCATGATCGCACCTGATCGACCACCGTCCCCATCCGGATCACGAACGCACCCACTCCGGGCCCCGCACGCAGCGCCGTGGTTTGCCGNNGTCCTTTTCTGCCTGACACTTTTCCCCGCGGTCGCCCGCAGCGATTCGTTTGGGTCGCTCAGCGACACGTATGACGCGACGATCCGGCCGCTGCTGAGACAATTCTGTTATGGCTGTCACTCAAACCAGAAACAGGAGGCAGACCTCAACCTTGAGCGATTTTCGTCGTTGGCCAAAGTGAGGCGACAGCCACGCACCTGGCAGAAGGCGCTGTTCATGCTGGACAACCGTGAGATGCCACCCAAAGAGAGCAAACCGCTCTCGACCGTGCAACGGAAATCACTTCGCGAATGGCTCGTTCAATATCTCAGCGCCGAGGCGAAGGCCAATGCCGGTGACCCCGGGCGTGTTGTGGTGCGGCGGCTGAGCAACGTCGAGTTCAACAACACGATACGCGACCTTACGGGTGTCAACTTTCAGCCGGCCCGACAGTTTCCCGTGGACAGTGTGGCGGGGGAGGGGTTCGCCAATACGGGCGAGTCACTCGTGATGTCACCGGGGCTGCTCGAGAAATACCTGCGCGCTGCACACGACATCGCCAGCCACGCCGTCTTGCTCCCCAACGGTTTCCGTTTCTCAACGGCTGCCACGCAACGCGATCGGGAGGATGAACTGCTCGGGCAAATTCGGGCGATCCATGCTCGGCATACGCAGCTCTTGGAAGAGCGCAATGCTCCGGCTGCCACCCGCATGCAGTGGGGCCATGTCGACCTCGGAGCCTACCTGCGAACCATGATTGCGCAGCGTGAACGACTCGTGGCCGCGGACGAAGCAATCACCGCCATCGCCGACGCAGAACAGCTCAACTCGACCTACCTGCGTCATCTGACACGACTGCTTCGCGATGAACCGCTCTCTCCTTTACTGCAACGGATTGCATCGCGCTTGCAAACCGCCCAGATCGACGAGGCCGATGCGATTACCGAGGAGGTTGCCGGCTGGCAACGACGGCTCTCTACCTTGGAGCCAATCGGCCAGTCGTTCAAGAACGGCCTGCAACCGGTCAATCCCATCGCACCCCAATATTCGGTGCGTACCAAAATCGAGGCGCAAGCCGGGCAGGATGTGGTCACGCTTTCATTGGTTACCGGTAATGCCGGCCAGGCCAGCGAAGGGGATATCGTGGTCTGGCACAACCCGCGGATCGAGTCACCGCAGTCGCCCCCGCTGCGGTTGCGAGACGCGCGCACGTATGCCGCCCGCATGACCACATTCCGCAAGCTCGTGTTCACGCACACGGCCGATTACCTCGCAGCGGTTGCCGACGTCAGCCGTGATGCCCACCCGATTGGGGACACAGCAAACCGTCACCAGGTCGAGGTCGAAGTCCTGCGATCATGGCTCGACTATCTGAGTCTCCGTCCGGCATCCGACCAGGTCGATCCGGGGCAGTACGCCAAGCTCGACGGCCTATTGACCGAGAAAGTCTCCAATGTTGCCGGCAACGAGCTTGTTCGCGGCTGGAAGCTGGCGGGACAACCTTCCACCCTGGTGGCCAATTCGAGCGATCGAGATCTGGGTATCCCCGGATCGATCGGGGCGCATGGAATCCAGGTCCACCCGAGTCCGAGCCACTTCATCGCGGCCGGTTGGCGCAGTCCGNTCCGTGGAGTGATCCAGATCGAGNCNTCGATCACCGACGGACANGGTGCCTGCGGCGACGGTCAAACCTGGGCCCTGATCCACGCGCGGCCCCACGACCGACGGCCACTGGCCCGCGGAGTGATTGATCGAGCGGGTATGGCAACCGCAAACGTCGACGAGTTGCCGGTGCAAAAAGGAGACGTTGTATCGCTGATCGTCGGTCCACGCGGCGACTACGGCTGCGATGGAACCATGATCGAGCTGGTCATCACCGAACAGGCGGCTGCCCCTCGCAAGTGGGATCTGGCGGCCGATGTCGAAGCCGACGTCCATGCGGGCAACCCCCATCACGATCGTTACGGAAATCCCCATGTCTGGAGCTTTTTCTCGCAACCGATCGGCGCATACGAACCAACCGGCCCCGCGCTGCCGCTGAACTCGTCGCTGGCCCGCTGGCGAACCTCCATGCTGCAGGGAAACGGGGACGCGGCAGCCCGTTTCGCGGAGCAATTGACGGCATTATTTACCGCCGGTCCAAGCGATACGACACCCGCTGCGGACAGGCAACTGCTCGGGCAGGTCCTCGCCGCCTCCTCTCCACTTTTCGGACGATTTGGTTTTCAGCAGATCCTGGATCGCAAGGACCTGTCCAGCGACGCCGATGCGGTGAAAACGTTCGGGCTCGATCCCCAGGCGTTTGCAGGCGATGGAGCCGACCTGGTCGCGCAAGCGCCCAGCACGATTCGGGTTCGGCTACCGGCGGATCTTTTTTCCGGCCTCGATTTCGTCGTCGACGCCCAGCTCTCGCCAACCGCCGAAAATGGTTCGATCCAGGCGCGCGTTCAGATGGGCCCCGGTGTGCCACTGCGCAGTCTGACACCCGGTGTTCCGATCGTGGTACGCGCCGGNACCGATGCGCACCAACAGATGCTGCAAGCGTTTGATGATTTCCGCGCGTTACTGCCGCGGGTGATGTGTTGCCGTACCGTGGTACCGCTCGACCATGTGATTACAACGGTCCAGCTACACCGTGAAGATGCAAACCTCAGCCGCTTGTTGCTCGCCAAAGTAGAGCGCCAGCGACTGGATCGGCTGTGGGACGAACTGTTCTACATCAGCCGGGAACCGATCAGGGTTCACGAGTCGTTTCAATTGCTGGTTGAATTCGCATCGCAAGTCGGCGAGGTTCCCCGTTTCGAGCCCCATCGTGAGCCCATTCGGAAACGCGCCGAGGCGTTTGCCAAATATGTGGAAGAATGCGAGTCGCGGTACGTNGACCACCTGTTGGCGTTTGCGAAGCGGGCGTTTCGCGAGCCTTTGAGCGACGACGAGTCGCGTCAGTTGCGCGACATGTACGAGCGTTTACGAGCCCTAAATCAAACGCACGAGGAAGCCTTTCGCGGGGTGTTGGCGGGGATTCTTGTCGCACCCCGCTTTCTGTACCGGATCGAGGAGCCTCCCCCAGGCGAGAAAGCCGGTCCCGTCTCGGATTCGGAATTGGCGACCCGCTTGAGCTACTTTCTCTGGTCGACGATGCCCGACGACGATCTGCGCAAGTCGGTCCGCATGGGAAACCTGAGTGATCCAGGTCATCTGATCGGACAGACCCGCAGGATGTTGCAGGACCACCGGATCCGCGGCCTGGCAACCGAGTTTGCCTGTCAGTGGTTACTCATTCACAACTTCGATACGCACGACGAGAAGAACGAACGCCAGTATCCCACGTTCGCCGAGTTGCGCGGCGATATGTACCAAGAGGCCATTCGTTTTTTTGAAGACCTGTTCCGCCGCGATCGATCGGTACTGGAGATCGTCGATGCCGATCATGCGTTTCTGAATGCATCGCTGGCCAGACATTACGGCATCGATGGTGTCCGCTCGGAGGGTTGGCAACGCGTAGACGGCATGCGTAAACACTCGCGCGGAGGGGTGCTGGGAATGGCTGCTGTGCTGTCGCGACAGTCGGGCGCGACACGGACCAGTCCGGTGTTGCGCGGGAATTGGATCGTCGAGATGCTGTTGGGGGAGAAACTGCCCGATCCCCCCGCCACGGTCCCCAAACTGTCGGACACGGTCAACAGGAAAGGCCTCACGGTTCGTCAGCTCACGGAACAACACGTCCGCGACGAAGCCTGCGCGAAGTGCCATATTCGCATCGACCCGTTCGGATTCGCGCTTGAGTCCTTTGACGCGATCGGTCGATTCCGCACGAAAGACCTCGTCGACCAACCGGTCGACACGAAGGTGCGTCTGCAAGACGGAACCGAATTCGAAGGGATCGCCGGCTTGCGATCTTATCTGCTCACCGAAAGACGCGGCGACTTGCTGCGGCAGTTTTCGCGGAAGCTGTTGGGGTACGCCTTGGGGCGTGCTGTGGCGCTCTCCGATGAGCCGCTGATCGACGCAATCGTCGAGGACTTGACGGAACAGGACTATCGGGTTTCGGCTGCGATTGAGACAATCGTTCGCAGCCAGCCGTTCCGGTATCACCGGGCCTTGGAAGCAACCAAACCCCAAGCCGAATGAGCGAGTGATGAACAACCTGCCTCTCTCGCGTCGCACCATGTTGCGCGGTCTCGGAGTGACCATGGCGCTGCCATGGTTTGAGTCGCTTCCCGCGTGGGGCGATGACCCGCCACCCGGCGTGACCAACGAACCTCCTGTGAGGATGGCGGTGCTGTTTGCTGGTAATGGATTTCACGGGCGCCAATGGTGGGCCCGAGGTCGTGGTCCCGAAATGGAGCTTGGTAAAGTCCTCGCGCCGATGTCCGATTTCAAAGAGAAGTTACTCTTTGTCCGTGGGCTTTGGAATGAAGAAGCGACAAAAGGAAACATCCACAGTTCCCAGACCGGAAATATGCTATCCGGAGCGCCACTGGCTTCGGGCGGTACGATTCGTTCGGGAATCAGCATGGATCAGATGGTCGCGCAGAGAATTGGCAATCGTACCAAACTCCCGAGCCTGGTCTTGGCGTGTGAAAAATCGATCGCGTCACAACACCGCGAATACTCGATGTTGTACAGCTCGCACATTTCCTGGAGCTCACCGACGACTCCCACGCCGCTCGAGCTCTACCCGGCGCTCGCTTTTGACCGCCTATTCAAAGACGATAAAGCCAGTGTCAGCGACCGCAGCGTACTGGACATCGTGTTGCAACAGGCCCAGACGCTGCGAACCAAGATCGGTTACAGCGATCGCGCCAAACTAGACGAGTATCTCAACTCGGTGCGCGAGGTCGAGGCGCGGATTGAGCGCGCCGGACAGGAACGCCGTCTGCAGGGTTGGCGACCCACCCTCGCCAAACCAAACATACCTCGCCCCGACGATGGGATTCCACAGGATATCGACCAACACATGCGGATCATGTGCGATCTGCTCGTGTTGGCGTTTCAGACCGATACGACCCGTGTCTGCACGCTCAAATTGAACAACGATCACTCGTCNCTTCGTTTTCCACATATCGGGGTGGATTATATGATTCACCATTTGCTCTCGCACTCCGATACCGACGATTGGCTCAAAGTGAATCAGTTCTTTCTCGAACAGATGGCCTACATCTCCAGAAAGCTCGACGCGATTCAGGAAGGCGAACGTACAGCGCTGGACAATTCGATGGTCATGCTCTGTTCGAGCATGCTGGTCGGGGGACACGACAACTCACAATTGCCGGTGCTCATTGCGGGCCGCGCCGGGGGGCAGCTCGAGACGGGTCGCGCGCTCGATTACCTGGACAAGCCGAATCGCAGGATGTGCAGTCTGTTTCTGTCGATGATGGACAAAATGGGCGTTGCACTAGACAAGTTCGGCGACTCCCATGAACGACTGGCGGAAGTGTGATGTACCCTCTCTTGATCCGAACCGGCTGGCCAGTGCGCCCTGCGACGCTGGTGTTGTTGTTGTTTGCATCGCCAGTCTTCGCCCAAACGGTGCGATCGGATACGGTCGACGAGCGCATCGCCAAGCAGCGCGGGCGACAACTCCAGCTGTTGATTCGCAACCGCACACCAGCGAAACAACTGCGCCAGCAAGACTTCTCGTACGCGGACTTGCGAGGCCTCGATCTCCTGCGGCCGAGCCTTTCAGAACGATTGGCCGGATTGTCTTTTAGTCAGGCGTACACGAGCCCGGCNTATCAGAANGGAGAGGATCTGTTTACCGCCGTTCTCGGGGAAGTGCGGTTAACAGGTGCTCGTCTGGACCGAGTTGATCTCCACGGCGCGTACCTGAGCAAGGCGAATCTGCGCGCCGCGAGTCTGCGCGGCACGGATCTTCGCCGAGCCGTACTCAACCAAGCCGTTCTCGTGGGCGCCGATCTCCGTAACGCGAATCTAGCGCGGGCGCGGCTCTTTGCAGCCGACCTGAGGAACGCCGATCTATCGGGTGCGGATCTAACCGGGGCGAACCTGCGTGACGCCGATCTACGCGGCGCCCGATTGTCGGGTGCGAGACTCGCGGGCGCGATCCTAATCGGGGCGCGGACCGGCATCGGCGACGCGAACCCGCGCCCGCCGAAGTAGGGTTCCACCCGTCGTCCAGCGCATGGCTCGCGCCACCGGAATGCGTCGAAGAAGCATGTTTCGCGCCTTGGCCCTGCCGCCGCATCCCCACGGCGCGTTGGCTCCTATCACAACCACGAGCGCCGAGCGCAACGATGCCCACTTGAATCTCGCACACGGGGCGTTCTGACAGGCCGCTAAGCGANGCCATCTCAACTTGTCACCGCTACGTCCTTTAAATACGATGACAATCCTTGGTCGTTCCACGTTCGGGCATCTCAGCGGTACCAAGGAGTCGGCCTTTGTCAACGTGTAACGCTTCGCTTCGGGTTGCATTTGCGTTGAGCAGCTTTGCGCTGGCATCTCCCTCGCTACGCGCTGTCGAAGACCTCTCTGCCGAAACGAAAGCGGCCGTCTCTCAGCCGACCGCCGATCAAGTCGCGTTCTTTGAGAAACACATCCGCCCGGTGCTAGTGGAACATTGCTACCAATGCCACTCACCGAGGGCCCCGAAGTTACAAGGTGGCCTCCGCCTCGATACCCGTGAGAAGCTGCGGCGNGGTGGCGACAGCGGACCGGTGTTCGCGGCCGGCGCACCCGGCAAGAGTCTCCTGATCCAGGCGATTCGTCACGATGGATTGGAGATGCCGCCCGACAAGAGATTACCCGATCGGATCATTGTGAATTTCGAGAAGTGGGTTGCCATGGGCGCGCCCGACCCCCGCACCGGCGGTGCCAGAGCTGGCAAATTGCCCCACGAACGAGCCGGACGCGATCATTGGGCGTTTCAACCGATCCAGCGACCGTCGATTCCGACTGTACCGGAGACCGACTGGGCGACTTCCGATATCGACCGCTTCATTCTGGCTCGGTTGAGCACGAAAGGAATCACGCCGGCAAAAGACGCCGATCGATATACCTGGTTGCGACGGGTGAGTTTCGATTTGACTGGATTGCCACCGACGCTTGAGGAGATGGTCGATTTCGTAGCCGATGAAGCTCCGACCGCCTATCACAAAGTGGTCGACCGGCTGCTCGGATCACGCGCGTTTGGCGAACGTTGGTCGCGATACTGGCTCGACCTGGTCGGCTACGCGGATCAACGAACAGCGGAAGCACCGATGTACGCCCACCATGCGTGGCGATACCGCGACTTCGTGATCGATGCATTCAATAACGATGTCCCCTTCGATCACTTCACACGCCAGCAACTGGCCGGTGACCTGATGCCCTACAAGTCGATCCAAGAACGGAGAGACAATCTGATTGCCACCGGTTTTCTCGTGCTCGGTGACATGCGGATCTCCGACTACGACAAGATGCAATTGCACGTCGATACCGTCGATTCACAGGTCAGAAAGGTCGGCAAGGCATTTCTCGGTCTTACTCTCGGTTGTGCACGTTGTCATGATCACAAG
>PADE01000280.1 GCA_002702965.1 Planctomycetaceae bacterium | reverse complement strand
GGGATCTCGCTCCAATCTCCCAGCAAGAGCAGGGTGCGCGCGCGCTCGAGGTACTTCAGATAGTTGGCGTGATAGACCACGCCGCTGGCATCGGTGTCCTCGTAGAACACGCGTACCCGGTAGCGCATGGCGGTTTGCTCCAAGGTCTGCGTGTCAGTCATCGCCGGGCATCGGGTTGAACAGGTCCGCCGCGCCGCGACGGATATCCGGATCGGGCGCGTGGACCGCCAGCACGAGCAGTGGATTAGAGTAATGCAGTTGATAGCGATGCGATCCCCATTCGTAGAAGCCTCGCTCGAATCTCCACGACAGCGACCTCTTCAACTCGTTCAGCTGCGTGTTCGTCGGCTGGCCCCGCAACTGTTCGGAGAACAAGCCAATCGTCAGGTGCATCAGGTCGTGATTCTCGGTAAATCGAGGCGGCCAGAACGCCGCTTTGCTGATGCCGTTTTTCCGGTCCATGGGCCACTGCCGGATGATTTCCGTGAGGTGATCTTTGGCGTTACCGGAAAGACGGTCGGTCTCGCCGAAGTCCAACAGGGTCTTGAGCAGCCGAATCCCCATGAAGTCCGGATCGAACGTCAGCTCGATTGTCTCGAAGTAACGGCTGGCTCTGTCGGTATCGCGATTCAGAGAGAGCCGCGCTTGGTTCAACGACCACGCGCGCCCATCGAGCGGTTTCATGTTCGGCTCGAGCTTGCCGAATTCGTCGACGATCCACTCCAAATACGCGCCTCGACGAAATGCGATCTCTTTGTCCCAGGCCGTATCCCCACCGGACGACGCCCCGCAGGTGGCCACCACCAGCGCCAACAACGCAGGAGAAACTTTGCGACGGTGGCCGTACTTCATGGCAATCGCTTCTTATCAGTGAATCGGAACGAATCGAGCCGTCGGACGCAGCCTTGTCATTCAGTAGCAGCCGCTGTCCCGCGAATATTAGCGGTTTGCTCTGCAGTTCGCCAATCGAATTCAGGGCGGTGGACCGGCCGCGGGTCGCCCGCGGTGAGCGGCGGGCTGCGGATCACGAATTGCGTGAGCGGTCGTGTTAGGATACGTGCGCGGCGTCGGCCAGGCGGGCGCCCAACTATGTAGCACGTTTGATTCGGGGTCTGGCCTTACGTGACGAAGGAGCATTGCAATGGTCAATCGGCGAAACAAAATGGCGGCGGCCGTCGTCGCGCTCGTGTCGGCCATCGCGTCGGCGACGATTGCTGCCGACAACCGTGCGAACCTGCTTACCAACGGTGGGTTCGAAAAAGACACCGACGACGATGGCGTGCCCGATGGATGGGTGAGCGATCCGCACCACTTCTCGCGCGAGACACTGGACCATGTGCAGGCGTACATCGCCAAGTTGCCGCCGCATGAACAATTGCTCGAGGGGGAGCGAGTCCGAGGGTCTGACGGTTGGGTGTTGTCACGGCGCGAATCGGATGGGAACTGGGGGCCCTACGTCAAGTCGGCGCAGTGGTATCAACGAATGGCTGACGAATACCTGCCACAGAACTCGCGGTTTGGACAACAGCCGGTTCCCGAGGGGCTTGAACTGGGCGGCACCACGATGGTGGTTCACAACTTGCAGCCGCACGAGCAGACCATCTCCGAGCCGATCTCCGTGAAGCCGAACACCGGCTACCAGCTCAGTTTCTGGTTCCGGATGTCCGGCGGCTCGGAGGAGGCAATATTCCAGGTTTTGGGATCGGACGCGCCGCGCAACGATGCATGGCCAACTGGCGGCGGCGAAGCAAACCGCCAGCTCATCACCTATCTCAGTCTCGGGTGGTCCTGGGTGCCGTACTGGCGGCGCTATGAGATTGCGTTTCGGACCGCGGCCGAGGAAACGGAAATCCGTCTACGGCCCTGGAAGTACTTCCGGGGGTACGACGACGTCCGGCGTGCGTGGTTCGACGACTTTTGCCTCGTCGAGGACGACAGCGTCCGCGCGGGCAGTACGGGCGGCCCGGTGAACCGGCTGGCGTCGTGGCCCGATGCGGTGGTCGAGCGCGGGTTTGCCGTCGTGCCCCGGCCGACGCTACCGCTCACGTACGACCATTTCGAGCCGTTGCCCGAGCAGATCGACCAGCCGTTGGTCATCACGGCCGCCCCGGGACAATACGCTTCGGCCGTGCTGTTCATCAAGGCCGTGAAAGACCTGTCGGGACCGTTGGTCGTGGGGCCGAAAGGCCGACCCCAGCTCAACGGCCCGGACGGCATGTTCCTTTGGGCGCCGAATCTCGTGGAGTTTCGCGTCTGCCATCCGCTGAAGATCAAAAAAAGCCACCAGCAGTGGGAGCTGCGGCCGCACTACCTGATGCCGGGGCCGCGGCGCACGCCGATCCGCGCGTACACGCGGACGGTCGAAGTCACGGTCCCCAAGGGTGAAGGGCGCAGCGTGTGGGTAACCGCCTTCGTCCCGGAGGGCACGCCGCCGGGTGACTATCAGGGTGAGATCCACGTTGTGGCGCACGGCAAGGACTATGTCGGCTACGACCAGAAGCCGGGCGAGAACGACGGCCACGCCCTTCCTTTCACCATCCGCGTTCGCGACCTCACATTGCTGGAGGCGGATGCGGCCTTTGGTATGTACGCGCACACGGCGCGCGAGGGAAAATCGGTTCAGCTGCCCCTGACCGTAGACCACCGCGGCTACCTGGACCAGCGACGTCATGGCATGACGGCGGTTGACCAGGGTGGTAGCCAGGTGTGGCGTTACCGGGACGACAAAGGCAACACCCGCATCAACTTCAGCGCCTTTGATTACGACATGAAGCGGCTCGTGGGTGCGGGGTTCACGCGCGCCTTTCACTACTATCCGTACAACGACGCGATGGAGACTGACGTCCAGTTGGCGATCCTGAAACGATGCCGCGAGAAGGGGTATCCCGAGCCGCTCTTCTACGCCTTCGACGAGCCGGGCGCCCAGGGCGGTGACCTGTTGCCGCTCATGGAAAAGCACTTTGGCGAGGCCCGCCGCCAGGGACTGCGTACCGTCACCGCCGGCCTGGACTGGCGGACGCAGGGCGAGGCGTATGACGTATGGATCCTGGACGTCAGCCAGATCGGCGGCAAAGAGTGGCCGCAGATCAAAGCCCGCGCCGCCAAACTCGGATCCGACTTATGGGCCTACGACTGCAGCACCTTCATTAACACGCACCCCGAAAACATCCGGTTCTACACGGGGTTATGGACCTGGGCGGCCGGGCTGCAGGGCAACTGGATCTGGGAGTACGGCGCCGGCATGCCGTCCTCCTCGACCCACGCGTACTCCTTGTCGGACACGACGCCACCCAAGCAATGGGTTCAATACGGCTTCGCCTTCAGCATTCCCTCCGGCTGGGCGGCGTGTACTTCCTGGGAGGCGCGCCGTGAGGGTGTCAACGACTTCCGCTACCTGCAAACCCTCGAGGGGGCGATTGCCCAGGCGGGCGATGCCGGCAAGTCGGACCTTTCGCCCGTCGTCAGGGCCCGCAAGTACGTCGACCGCCTGCGGGCCCGCGTGCCGCTCCACGCGTTCAGCTACCGCAACCGCGACAGCACTGCCTATAAGCAATTCCAGTCGTTGGCGCCGCAGATCGCCCCCGAGGAATACGATACCATTCAACAGACATGCGCAGCGCACATTATTGCCATTCACGACGCCTTGCCCTGAGGTCCGCTCACGTCTAGCCGTTCGCGACCCCTGACGGATCTCGCTTGTGGGGCGTGTGGGGAATAGGTACAGCGCCCGCGAGGCCAATCAGAGAACCGTGTCCAATCAAACGACCGATAAACGAAACACGCGCAGCTGCGACTTCGCTGCGGGATTTAAGGGCGTTTCGGCCATAGCCCCACACGCCATCTCGCTGGGCTCACTATTGGTGGCAGCTGGAACCGCGATCCGAGGGCGCCACACATGAAACGTCTGCTGGAGAAGACCGTGGAAAGACTCCGTTTGCCTACGCGTTTGCGACAAGCTTCTGACACGATGGGGCTCGCGCTGCCGATCCGAATGGCGTGTTTCTCTGTGTTGTCTCTTTGCTGTGTTGGTTTCCTGCGGGCAGACGAAGCGAGACTTGTCACTTCGCCGAAAGTGGCGCGCTCGAATGGCAAGACGATCGTTTCTTTTTCCGTGAACACGCCGACCGATGTCGAGGTTTCGGTCCTCGACGCGCAGGGCAAGACGGTGCGTCACTTGGCGGCCGGAGTATTGGGCGGTAAGAACCCGCCGCCACTGCCACTGGAAGTCGGGTTGTCTCAAGAGATCGTATGGGACGGTAACAATGATCTCGGAAAAGTGGCCGAGGGCGGACCGTTCACGGTTCGCGTACGGGCGGGCCTGAGTGTCCGCTTCGGACGGATGATCGGCGGCAGTCCCTACACCGGCAGTGTGGTTGTTATGCCGTATCGCGCACCGGTCAATGGCTTGGCTGTCGATGCGGATGGGAATCTCTTCGTCAAGATGATGTCGTCGGTCGGCAGTCATGGCAACTCGGGCATGTGGCCGTGGCATGTGCGGAAATTTGATCGCGATGGAAACTACCTGAAGACGATTCTGCCGTACGCATCTTCGACCAGTCCGGCAAAAGCGAACGGTTTTGACCTGATCACTCGTAAGGATCGAGGGTTCACACCCGCGAACCAAAATAGCTTGTACCCCGTGTTTTCCGTCTTGGGCAACGAGGTCGTCAGTCGCCTGATTGGTGGAAAACTCGTCTTCGTACACAGCGAGCACCGCCGGTTGAACTTCCTCTCTGTGGATGGCAGCAACAAGATTCGCACGGTCGCAATGTGGCCGGCCGCCGCCAACCTGAACTGTCCGCGTTGGCTGGACATTCAAGTCGCGTTCTCGCCGGACGAACGTTTTGCGTACTACTCGAACGTGGCGGGCACACCCTACGACGGCAAGCAGCCGGCAGACATCGATGTGACTTGGCCACACGGACGCATCTATCGACAGGACTTGTCAAAGTCGGATTCCCGACCAGTCAGGTTCTTCGACCTGACTCTGCCCGACTTCGATCAGCAGCCCTATTGGATGCCCAGTGCCTGGGACAAAAAGACAGCGGCGGCCGGAATCGAAACGGATGCCGACGGAAATATCCTTGTCTGCGATCTGGTCAACGGACGGATCGTCGAGATCAGCGCGGCAGGCAAACTGCTTGGCACGACCAAGGTGCCTTGGCCGGACAAGATCATGGTCGGCCGCAAGACGGGTGAGTTGTACGTCATCTCGCGCAAAGTCTCACGTGGTTTCCTACCGCCGGCGACGCTGTACAAGATTGTCGGCCGCGGCGAGAGTGCGCAAATCGTTGCCCAGTTGCCACTCACCGGAACCATTGGCGGTGCATACACGCTCGACGAAAGCGGTAAGACGCCCGTGATTTGGCTTGCCGGACAAGCAACCCGAAAGAAGGACAGCACGGCACTGGTTCGCGTCGAGGATCGTGGGACGGCGTTGGTCGTCACACGCGACGACTTTCTCAATCGCGACAAGAACGCGATCACGTTTGTGGGGTACATGGATGTCGATCGCGATGCCGAGTTGGTGTACGTCACGCGCAGCGGTGGGACGGTCTGGCGATTCAACGGTGAAACCGGCGAAGGGGGGCCGCTGGACATCAAAGCGGTTGACGTGGCGATCGGTCCGGGTGGCCACATCTACACTTGGGGAACCGACGGCGGATATCAGGGGCCGATCGCACGCTTCACACGCGACCTGAAACCGGCCCCGCTGTCATCCACCGGCGAGCACACGTTCGGCTATCTCGACGGCCGATACGGGCGAGGCAGCAGCGTGTGCGGTCTGGATGTCGATTCGCTCGGCCGCGTGTTCGCCACGTATGGAACGAACGACTGCCACATCCGCGCGTACGACAAGGACGGCAAGCTCGTGAACTTCGATCGCAAGATCAAGATCAACACGCGTCGCGGGCCGCTGCAGGTGCCTGTTGCGGTTTCCGGCGTCGTCGGTTATGGCGGCAGCATTCGCCTGGACACCAAAGGCAATATTTACGTGTTGCAACACGGATTGCCGGAAGACCATCAACATCCACCCGGCTACGAAAGCGACGAGGCCTACCGACACGCCGTCGGCACGATCTACAAATTCAGCCCTGCTGGCGGCGACTTGAAACACGCCGGGCGGTCCGTCAAGGAAGCGGCCGGTTCGATCAATCGCTATCCGGGTTGCGGCCCAATCAGTCGCTGGCGCTGCGACGGGGCGTGTGCCTGTACCAAGCCGCGTTTCGACGTCGACGGTTTCGGCCGCTTGTACATTCCCAACGGCATCACGTATTCGGTCTCGGTTCGCGACAACGCCAACAACGAGATTGTCCGATTTGGCGACTACGGCAATTTCGACTGCCGGGGTCCGAAAAGTAAAGAACCGCAACCCAACATTCCGCTCGGTTGGCCTGTCGCAGCCGGAGCCAGTGATCGCTCCATTTACGTCGGCGACACGCTCAACCATCGCGTCGTCCGTGTGGACAAGGTCTTTGCGTCGGAGTCCATTGTTGCGGTTCCGAAATGATGTGACGCGAGAAGAACGCTATTTCAGGCGAGGTATGTTTTCCATTCCGATCGGCTCTCGGTTCTTCGGCGCACTACGACCACCTTCTTTCGGCGTCAACTTCTTCAACAAACCCTGCAGCTCTTCACGTTTGGCCGGCTCGGTGAAAAACACGTTGGTGGTTTCGCCTGGGTCAACAGCCAGGTTGAACAATTGACCTGTTGCCTTAGGCGCCGTCTCAGGCAGCGCGTATTTCTCCAAGATGCCTTGGCCGTAGTTGTTTCCGCCTGACCCCATGTGATCCAGGTATTTCCAGTTGCCCTGACGAATCTGAAACTGCGCCCGAAAACTCTGAGTAAGCATGTGGGGTCGGATCGAATCGTCTTCGTCCTGAATCCCGAGCATGGCGGGCAGCATGTCAAAACTGTCGACCGCCACATCGTCGGGGAGCCGATAGCCGACAACTGAAGCGATTGTGGCAAAGATGTCGGTGGTATTCGTCAATTGCTTCGAGACTTGCCCCGCGGGAATCCGCCCCGGCCAACGCGCGATGAAGGGAACGCGATGGCCCCCTTCCCAACCGTCTCGTTTCACACCTCGTAGGCCGCCGGCTGCATCATGATCGTGATCTTGTCTCATCCAGTCGGTATGCACTGTTTCGGGTCCGTTGTCGGAATTGAACATGACCAAGGTGTCCTCGTCGATCCCAAGTTGGTCGATGGCATCGAGCAGCCGACCGGTCAAATCATCGAGTTCATGAACAAAATCGCCTCGCGGACCCGCTCCTGATTTGCCCCGGAATTCAGGTGCGGGCAGGACAGGCGCGTGAGAAATCTGTGTCGAAAAGACTACGAAGAACGGTTGGTCCGGATGGTTCTTTCGATGCTTGGTGATGAATTCGATGGTCTTGTCGTAGAACAACAAGTCGGCATCGACAAAACGATAGCCGGGCGACATCCAGCCTTCATCGTTGTCCCACCGCCATTTTCCCCCGAGATTGGGAACGCTGCTTCGTTGATGCCGCTGGCTGGCAGGCACAGGAACCATGCCATTGTCAATGTAGAGATAGAGTGGATCCGTAGTGGGGCAATTGGGCGTGATGAACGAATCATCGAAGCCCCGTGCGTTCGGTCCGTCTTCAAGAGGTGTACTCTTGTCGTAGTCGATTAAGAGAGAGTTCTTAAAGCCACCGCCCAGCCTGTTGCCCGCTTTGTCATACCAGGTCAGGCCGACATGCCATTTGCCGAATACNCCCGTTCGGTATCCTTGCTTCTTCAGCATNTCTGCGATCGTGAGTTCACCCGGCTTGAGATAGCTCGGACCGCCTGGGCCCTCGAAGGCAGTCGTCCCGCGTCCCGTTCGATAGACTTGTTGGCCTGAGTAGAGTCCGTAGCGTGACGGAGAGCAAATAGTACAAGGACTGTGGGCATCGACGAACTTGATCCCCTCGGCGGCCATGCGATCGAGTCGCGGCGTCTTGTAGGCCGCGTCAGGGTTGTAACCAGACAGATCGCCGTACCCCAAGTCATCCGCATAGATGATGATGATGTTGGGTAGAGTTCCTGCGAATGCGGCGGGTGTGCCGAACAGGATTGCGAGTAGTGCCAAGTTGGATATTGTGTTGAGCATGTTGTCGCCTTTGGCTGTGGTACAGCTTAGTTGTACGCCCAGTTGAAGTGCAGCGAAGGCGCCGGCACCTAGCGGACGTGCCGTCGAACAACAGCCTACCACCGCGCCGGCGAAACCGTCCATCGACGCGACGTCGGAGGTAGAAACTCTCCCTGATCCCCAACAAGATCTACCCTGTCAGGCCAAATGATTGTCCGCATCCTCTTCCTGCTGATGTCGTTCGTCGTCGGCGCGGGTGCCGCCGTTCCTTCTCCACACACAAACCATTCATGCGGCAGAACCGGCACGCGGCGAGCCGACCATGGGACCGGAAATCTTCATGTCCCTCGGTTTCCTCGCTGCCGTGATCGGTGGTCTCGTGGCCTCGATGATGTCTTCGACTGCTGTTTTGCTTTACGGCTGGCGGCGTCGTTCCNGAGTCTCCCGCAGCGGCGGCGTCAGTCCTTTTCGGGATAGGTGAACTTCGCCTCCCGGGCGTCATACTTGACCANTGGGATATTCGCCGGAAAGTGCGCCTCCAGACACTCTTTCATGCTGCCGGCATACATCGCTAATCTTCCGGCGCCCCAGGTCATTTGATCACCCGTGATGTAATAGATATAGGCATTGCCCTGGTACTCGAACAGATCCGCGTCAGTATTGTTGATCCCTTCTCCCACGGCAGCATCGAGCATCGGGTACTTGGTGGGACTAAGTTCCCAACGGATCAAGTCCTTTGACCGCATTAAGGCGGTAACGTACCTGGTCGTATCCAGATGATATTCGTAATCCGTTATCGGAGACGCCGTTCGATGCGTTCCAAACATCAAATAGTAATAAGGCGCTACATGCCGAATCGTTGGGTTGGCAAACACCACTCCGATAAACTTCAAACCATTGGTTCTATCCCATCTGCCTAAGTCCTGGGACCGGGCCAGCCACGTTTCCCAGCCGGTCGGACCATCTGATTCATAGGCCATCAGATACCCTTTTGGGTCTTTGCACACGGAAGTATTGAGAATGTGTTTGTTCCCTATGCGGGGNAGCACCATNTCCTGCTTCCATGTTTTCAAATCCGTTGTCCGGAAGCGATAAACATCTTTGGTCCACTCGGTCTCCGAGGTTTTGGTCGCAAACATGTTCAACTCTTTGCCATAGACGAATCCGCAAGCAAACGAAAAGTCCTCCCCAAAGCGTGCAATCTCATTGCTGGTGAACAAATCGTGAACCCTGAGATACATCTCTCCGCCGCCGATCTTCCTGTAGCTGCTCAGCATCAAAAGCCGGTCCTTAAAAACGACCATCGTGGCCTCGTCTCCGTTGGGCCAGGCGATNGGCAGCTTGACCAACTTCGGGTTGTCGGGCCGAAGTGTGCCACCGATCCTTTCAGCCGCCANCAAACGACTGCCGCATAACAGTACGGCAAAAACCATTACACACATGCTCGCTGTGTGAAGTTTCNAGTTCGTGGACACGATCGCAGTCTTTCGCGTTGGTGTAGAAGAGCTAGGGTCAAAACTCTGCTGGGGCAAAGGTCCCCGGTCACTTCGCGATTCTCTTGACTTGGCGATCGCGGATTCGTGGGGCAATTTGTTCACCGTCGGTAAGTGTGGGGTCCTGGTCCGCGCCGAGTTCGGCGGGCGACGGGCCGACCCACTCGCTCTTACGTCCTTCGACACGAATCGTCAGGCTTTTCGGATCGACCGTCAGCGTGGCGAACAGAGAATCGCGATAAGGACAGGTGTAAGAAATAAAGGGATACTTGGCGTGCACGTCCTTCGAGTAGCTCTCGTGTAGATGGGCGCCGCCGACCCATTGATACGAGGCCGAGTTCACATGCATATACGTAACCTTCTGGCGCCGCAGCACGTCATCGATGTGAGAGTGCCCATTGATTGCTAACAGCACTTTGTCCGATGCTTCGCCCAGAATGCTCTGTATCTCTTTCGCATTATCGACGGCCCATGCACCAGCGAGTGGCTGATGTGAAACAACGATCACCGGTCCATCCACGCGCGCCAGTTGTTCCGTGAGCCACTTGCTCTGTTCTTTGCCGACGTACGACGGGTAGCCGCCCTTGTGGGTTGGCGATCCGCGATCGTTGCCATCCAGGACCAACAGCCATAGCCCACCGATGTTCTGGGCATAGTAGCGACCGGTCATGCCCCAGATGTCGGCGCATTGTTTCTTCGTGTGTCCGGAGTCCGTATCGTGATTGCCGATGACGTGCAGCGAACGTTCGTGTGCCCCATTGAACAGGTCGATTACTTCCTTGTTGCTCGCGTTGGGATACGCGAAGTCTCCTATTTGCATGATCGCGTCGGGTCGACGAGCCGCCATTGCCTTCACGAATGCGCCGGTACGGGCAACTCCATCGTGCATCACGTCATGATGCAAATCGGCAATCAACCCGATCCGGACCGGCTTCTCCAACCGCCCCACGGCCGCGGCAGCCATTTTGGGCAGAGCAAACCCCGCGGATGCGGCGGCTGCCGCACGGAGGAGACCACGACGGCTGAAACGATCACTCATGTCAGGGGCGGCTGGCCCGGACGTGTTTGCGATTGGCATCTTCTTCTCCATTCTTGTTTCACCTCCTTGTAGACGCTCGACCTCAATGCTACCAAAGTCACCAACGCGGGTGTTGCCGAACGAAAGAAGGCGTTGCCGAACTGCAGACTCTACAAGTAGCCCCACTCGTCCCGCGCTGACCGCCGGGCTAGATTGCAGCCGGGCTTCCCAGCCGACAGAATGAAGCGATCGCCCAAGCGTCTTTTGTTGGCCCGGTGTGGCGGCGTTTCGTCTGGCGCCGGTCCCGTCGCCGTGGTGGAGCAGTATGGTACCCAGATCAAACGGAATGAACAGGCAATGATGACCAGGCAATACTGTGCGTGAAAACGAATGGTCCTTGGATCTTCTCCTCCGAACCAGCAGTGAGCATCGACTTGTGACACCTCTGCGCTTTGCGTTCATCGGATATCTGTTCTGTCTGGCGGCTGGCCCGTTCCATTCAACNTGTTTGAGAGGATTGAACGCTCAAACTGCGACTGNGGATCAGCGGAAGAAACCAGCGGCCGGTTCGCGGGGTCTGGTCATCAACGAAGATAATAGCCACTTCTGTCTCTACCGGCCCGCGGACAAGATGACCCGTGCAGGTCTGGACGAGTTCATCGATCAATACGCGGGCAAGCAAGTTACACACTTGTTCTTCTGTCCCAACGGAATGCGGATCAACTATCGCACCAAAGCGAAGGGCTGGGAAAGCATCTGGGACGGCAATCATCCAGAAAAGTCAGAGAACAATCACTGGCTTCACAACTTCTGGTTGCTCGACCAGCGCGGCCTCGATCCGTACGCGGTTTGGACAGTTCGCTGTCGCAAAAAGGGTATCTCGCCATGGATCACCATGCGGATGAATGTTTTCTCGTGGCGCGACGAGACGGACCACTTTTCGCACAGCACATTCTGGAAGAAACATCCTGAGTTGTGGAGGCTGCGGCCCCATAGGTCCGAGCTGGATTACGGTATGCCGGCAGTTCGCCAGAGGTCCTTGGCGTTGATCCGCGAGTTCTTCGAGCGCTACGACGTCGACGGTTTGGAACTTGACTGGATGCGCTGGCCTACCCACTTCCGACCTGGCGACGAGCAGAAAGGCCGCAAAGTGCTGACCGAGTTTATACGACAAGTTCGCGCATTGGCGGGCGAATGGTCAGAGAAGCGGGCCCATCCAATTCAAATCTCGGCCCGTGTTCCAGCGGTTCCCGAAGCGGCCCTGGGATTGGGTCTAGACGGCGTCGCTTGGGCGAAAGAGGGATTGATAGACATTCTGGTGCCGGCATCATTTCTCGACGCCGATTTCGACATTCCCGTGGATCGGTGGCGCAAACTCATCGGCTCGAAGAGCCAAGTCACGTTGGCGCCCTGTCTGGAAAGCGGTGTCCGCGGTCATCCCGAGCTGGGACCCAATGCGAAGAGTTGGGTCACGAACCGAGTCGCCATGGTACGAGGCTTCACCGCCGCGATGCTGCACCGTGGCGCCGACCAGATCTATCTATTCAATTTTATGGATGACTACCTGCCGCCGGATGAGTATCGTTCGATTCTGACGCAGTGCGGCCGTCTGGAAACCGTCGTCGACAAACCCCGACGACACATCGTGACCTCACACGACGTCGCCGCGCCGGGCGCGCCCCATCCATCTTCGTTGCCAAAGCCCCTCGTCGCCGGTAAACCGGTCAAATTCTCGCTTTATACGGGTCCGCGACTGGCAACGGGTCGCGCCGTCATCCGCGCGATATTGGCAAACNGCCAGAATGTGGATCAGGCGCAGCTCGCAGCCCGACTGAACTCAGCCGTGTGCCGTCCCATTGCCGACCTTGGTAAACTCGATCAATTCGTCGAGTCGACCCGCATCACGCAGTTTGACGTGCCACTCTCGTCGCTGCGGGAGGGTAACAACCAAATCGAAATGTCCCTGGAGGCGGGTGGCGAGCAGAAGCTCCTCTGGTTAGAGATTCTCATGAGTCCGTAACTTGAGTGAGTCCGTACACACACAATTCGCTGGGGTTGGGAAGGCATAAGATGCAATCGGTCCAGGGCAGAGAACGATGGCACTGGCGTTCATCTTGCTNCTGGCTAGCAGGACGGTTCTCTCGCTGGACTCAGCGATTGTCAACGGTCATCCCTGCGGTGACTACAGGGTCGTATACCTCTGGGCCAAGGCGGCTGAGAGTGCCGGGCTGACCGGGTTCTTTGATCGAGTCAGCCAACGCCAACTTCTCGAGGTGAAACTTACTGCGGCTCCGTGTTAGCCGATCCAGGTCAAGCAGCCGGACTTCCCGTCCGAAGGAGCGCGAAACAATGAAACGTCTGCTGGGTTGTCTGCTGTTGGTAGGGGTGGTGGGGTGTGGAGATCGAGATCTTGATGCCCTTAAGAACCTCGGCGCGACGATTCAGACGAGTCCCAATGGCGACATTTCTATCAAACTCAAAGACACCCCGATCACGAACGCCGATCTCGAACATCTCAAAGGGTTGAAAACTCTCCGGTCGCTCTCCCTGATAAACACCCAAATCACTGACGCNGGCCTGGAGCAGATCAAAAACCTGACGACTCTCTCTTACCTTTACCTCAACGATACCCAAATCACNGACGCGGGCCTGGAGCAGATCAAAAGCCTGACAAATCTCTCTTACCTTTACCTCAACGACACCCCAATCACCGACGCGGGTCTAGAACATCTAAAAGGACTGCCGAAGCTTGCAAGACTCCACCTCAACGGCACCCAAATCACGGACCAGGGCCTGGAGCAGCTCAATCAAGTGACGTCGCTTGAACTTGCCGGCACCCNAATCACCGACGCAGGTCTGGAGCAGCTCAAGGAACAGCCGGCGTTTGAGTGGCTCCACCTCAGCAACACCAAAGTCACCGACGCGGGTTTGAAACATCTCGAGGGCCTGACCAAGCTGACATATCTGAACCTCAGCAAGACCACGATCACTGACGACGGGCTCGAGCACCTCAAAAAACTAACCAACTTGACGGTCCTCTTCATCAACTCCACCAAAGTCACCGATGCGGGCGTCGCCGAACTGAAGACGACCTTGCCGAACTGCAAGATCCTCAAGTAACCCCACTCTCCCNCNNCCNCNCGCCGGGTGCGGGAGTGAGGTTCTTTCCCTCGGCCACCGCCCCACACGCACCTCGCCGGGACTCGATTGGTGGTAGCTGGAGCCGCGATCCAAGAGCAGTCGTCACGGCACAACGGTGCCATCTACCGGATGTTTTTCTCTTGAGCTCTGTCCCCGTTAGCCATTCTGGATCACGATGCGGCCGGACCACTTAGATCAGTCCATCGCTCCAGTTCGCGCTGTGCCTTTTTCAGGCTAGTTCCAGAAATGCCGTCGCTTAGTTGTTGCCACCAGCCATGGCCACCAAAACGATTCGCGACAAATCGAATCAAGATTTGGCCAAACGGAATGAATAACACACCGAACACGAAGTTACTGAAGACCCACCACGGATCAAGTTCATCCAAGACAAGTGTCGACTCGGCGAATCGATCCAGCAGAAATTGCATGCCAACAATCAAACCGCTAAGCCCCACGAGGGGCGAACAGAGAATTACCCACTTAAATTGGGTAATCTTACCAACCCTGAGTCGTGACAACTCGCTTTGGATTTCTGCGACCGGTCCAAACCAGTCAATGCCCGCAACGCGAATCAATTGACGAACGCTATCGCACAGCAACACGACCGCGCCCACCATGACGATGATGGCCGGTACAACCAGAGACCAAGCGTAGACGTGTTCAAATGTAAACGCTCCGACTACCAAAAGAACGATCGAACACGCCGTGACATCAATCGCCGGCCAAGCAGACAGCATGTGGATTCGACGACGTGCCGGCAATACGATCGACTGACGGAGCAACTCGGAATTGAGTCTCAACGTCTGGTCGAGTTTTTGATCCAGTCGTTGCCATTGTTGTTGCAATTCGTTGAGATCCATTAGACATTTTCCATTGAGTTCTATGATTCAGCTGATTGACGTAACGCATTCTTGAGGCGGTTTANGCGGGTCCCAACGTTCGATTCGCTGATACCCATCACATCAGCTATCTCACGATGAGAATTTCCTTCCAGATAGAGCATCAAGATGGCCCTGTCGGCATCGCTCTGCATCTCCATCAGTTCACGGAGTTGCTGTGACATTTCGTTTTTGAACGCATCCTCTGGAGAAGCTTGCTCGCGGGTTTCCTCAAGACTCTTGAGTGTTTCGCTGCGCTTTCGCCGTCGACGAAAATCGATGGCAACATTGAGGGCCAGGCGATACATCCACGTGGAAAAACGCCGTTTGCGATCGTACTTCTTGAATGTAGACCAGAGACGAGCCACAATTTCCTGAAACAGGTCGTCTCGGTCGTGCGACGAATAGGTATACGTCCAACAGACTTTCAGCAACAAACGCTGATGAGAATTGATCAGCGAAAGAAAGACGCCCTTATCAATCGAGGCACCCGTCTGTGTGCCAGGAGTTTCGGCTTGATTCTCTTCAGTCGGGACTTGCATTAGGATCTGCCGAGACATTCACATTCATTTGCGTTCTGTAGTGTGATTCGTTCTCAAAGGCAGATTGGTCACAGCAATTCTCCGAAATTGGTGGGGTTCTTCGGGGACCCTGTATGGTAAAGAACTTAGTCCACCGTTAGACACCGCAA
>PADE01000279.1:37-12705 GCA_002702965.1 Planctomycetaceae bacterium | reverse complement strand
CCGCCGCGAGCCGTATTGATCAAGAATGCCGTGTTCTTCATCCGCGCCAACTGGGAGCTACCGATCAGGTCGCGCGTCGATTCAGACAGCGGTACATGCAGGGAAACGAAATCACTCTCCTCCAACAACGTCTCAAGCCGACTGAGCTCGACATCAGGAACGCGTTCCTCGGAACGGCGTGATCCCAGCACCCGCAGCCCAATCCCGATTGCTTTCTCGGCCAATCGGCACCCTGTCGAACCCAACCCGACGACGCCCAGCGTCTGCCCTTCGATCGTCTGCATGGTTGGGGCCGCAGTTAGGTCGTAACGACCCGACTTGGTTTGGTGATGAAACCAGGCGATATTCCGCGCCAACGCGAATAACAACGCCAGCGCGTGTTCAGCCACTTCGGTTGCGCAATAATTGGGAACATTCGTCACCGGAATGCGGCGCTCGCTACAACACGCGACGTCGATATTGTCTAGTCCGATGCCCATTCGAGAGACAATGCGGCAACGCGGTGCGGCTTCGATGAGGGCGCGTGGCACGCCAGCCCAGCACGTCATGATGGCATCGACCCCCGGCGCCAAGCGACACAACGTCTCCGGATCCGGTTCGGGGGCCTCTATCAGTTCCGCGTCGACCTCCGCCAAGACTTCTCGCTCGATACTTAGTTCCGACCACGCATAGTCAGTCAACAGTACGCGCCACTTGCTCACGACTTGATCTCCTCCACGACCACGGCTGGCGATCACCAGCGTAATATTCTCCGCATCAGTCTAGCTACTGCCGATGTTAGAAACAGGGGCGCCACGCGGTGTGCACGCCAACGCGATAGTTNCCGCTTCGCATGACGACCGCCCCGTGGTGCAACCTGTCAGTAGAAAATCGGGTAATGAGCTTCGTCGACGGACATGAATCGGCTACAATAATACTGTGAAAATTGGTTCTGAGTTTGGCTCGTAATCTGACGGGTCGGCTGTGGCAAACCGTAGTTGTTGAGGGGTGTCGTAACGCCCCGATCGATCCTCCCGGGAGGCACGATGTGAGAAACGAGTTACCGACCATACTCGGTGATCACCCNCCGGACGAGGATCCTCTCGTTGACCCGATCGGCAACTTTCAGCTGCCCTCGAGGTTGGTCGCTCTCCTCTCCATCCTGCTGATCTTCTACTGCTATGAACCAACACGATCCGAGCAACCGACACTAGACGTAACGCCGACGGAAATTCACCTGTTTCCAGATGACGCGCAACAGCTGCTGGTTACCGGCGGTAGTCCGCGGNTACGCGACGTCATCGAGCAGGCGGTGTTGACATCCCGCNATCCTGAGATTGCCAGAATCACNGGTCAAGGAACCGTGCGCGGTTTGAAACCCGGCCACACGAGCATCGAAATCCGGTGGGAAAACCAGACGATCAATGTCCCGGTTACGATCGGAGCTGACAACCAACGGCCCGAAATTCGCTTTTCCAGTGACATCGTTCCTGTCTTAACCAAACTGGGGTGTAACAGCGGAGGTTGTCACGGGAAGGCAACCGGCCAGGGACAGTTTAAGTTGTCGCTGCTCGGTTTCGATCCTCCGTTGGACTATCTGGCACTGGTCAAAGAAGCACGCGGCCGCCGGCTATTTCCGGGCGCTCCCGACCGCAGCTTGATGCTGCTCAAGGCGACGGCCCAGATGCCGCATGGCGGCGGCCGACGTCTGGCGGTCGACGACGATGACTACCGTGTCCTCAAGCAGTGGATTGCAAGTGGTTCGGTCGGACCGGGCGGGCCGGAAACGAANCTGGAGCGGATCGAGGTGACACCCCAGCGACAGACACTCATGCCCGAGTCACGGCAGCAACTGCTNGTCACCGCGCATTATGCCAATGGCGAATCACGCGACGTCACGCGTCGCACTCTGTACCAATCCAACCAACCCGATTTAGCCCGTGTAAGCCGAACAGGTCGTGTACAAACGACTTCTCAGCGGGGTCTGTTCTCCGTCATGGCGCGGTTTGCGGGAAAAATTTCCACGTTCTACGCGGCCGTCCCCTATGTCAACGATCAGCAGCAAGAACAGCGCATTGAAGCCGAATTGTCGAAACTCGAAGCGTCCCCCGAGCAGAGCCGATTCGATCNCCTGCTGATTCAGCAATGGCGACAACNGGGGATCCTCCCCTCCGCGGTAGCCGACGACACCCGGTTCATCCGCCGGGCCACGATTGACATCTGTGGCACGATGCCAACCCGCAATGAAATCCAAGCGTATGTGAATGACAAGGCAAAAGACAAACGCGCGCGGTTGATTGATCAACTGCTCGAGCGCCCCGAGTACGCCAGCTATTTTGCTCTGAAGTGGGCGGACATTCTGCAAAATCGGGGATCGGGATACTCCACCAGCAAGCAACGCGCTGGCACGTCCATGTTTTCACGCTGGATTCGCGACCGGATCGCAATGAATACGCGTTACGACCGATTCGTAACCGACATCATCACCGCCAGCGGAAGTCAACTCGAAAACCCGCCAACGATCTGGCATCGCCATGTACGTACCTTGCCAGATTACGTCGAGTCCGTGGCACAAGCCTTCCTGGGGGTCAGGATCCAGTGTGCCCAGTGTCACCACCACCCGTTCGAGCGTTGGAGCCAGGCTGATTACTACGGTCTCGCGGCCGTTTTCTCCCGCGTCGGGCGAAAAGGGGGCTTCGCCGACGCCGAAGTCCCAACCAATGAGACCATCTTCCTACGGGATTCCGGGAAGGTGTTTCACCCCCGAACGCACGAGCAGATTGCCCCCCGCGCCCTGGGAGGTCCAGATTTCGACCTCAGTCGGTATGACGATCCACGCATTCACCTGGCGCGGTGGATGACTCGGCCCGATAACCCTTTCTTAGCGCGTACGATGACCAATCGTCTCTGGGCCCATTTCATGGGCCGCGGCATTATTCAGCCCATCGACGATGCCAGGAGTACCAACCCACCTAGCAATCCAGCGCTTCTGGAAGCGCTAAGCCAAGATTTTATTGCCCACGGTTACGACATCAAGCATCTGATTCGCAATGTCTGCAACAGCCTCGCCTATCGGCTCGACTCAGCGCCTCACGAGTTCAACGCACACGATGCTCAGACGTTCGCACGCTTTTATCCACGACGCCTGACGGCTGAGGTTCTTCTGGACGCGATCAGCCAGGTGCTGGAGGTTCCCACGGTTTTCGCCGGAGGACCGGGTAAGTTTCCGGCGGGAACACGAGCGATCGAGTTACCGGACGAAAACGTCCCCGTCCATTTCCTGGACGTTTTTGGCCGACCAGCCCGTGACTCGGCATGCGAATGTGAAAGAGTCGATTCACCAGCGCTTTCTCAGGCGCTCGAGTTGATCAATTCAGAATTGCTCCAAGGCAAGCTCGCCGCGAAGGAGGGCTATGTCGCACGGTTAATCGCACAGCCGGAAACTCCCGACCGCAATGTCGAAGATATCTTCCTACGAGTCTTTGCTCGGACTCCCCGGTCCGAAGAACTCGCCACCGCCATTCAATTCTTGAAAGACACTGCTCCCGAAGAGGGGTATCGTTCGTTGGTATGGTCACTACTGGCAACCAATGAGTTTATGTTCAATCACTAATGACGGCATTGGGAGCCACCCACCCCGAGGTCTCCCAGAAGTCTCTTGAGGAGTTACCCATGTTATCGTTGCTGGGGAGCACCTACAAAAACTGTGACGGTTTTACGCGCCGGAATTTTCTTCAAGTCGGTGCGCCGCTGCTGGGGCTCGGTTTGGCAGATTTGTTGCGCACAGAGTCTGAAGCAAAATCAGCCGCTGCATCGGTCAACAAAAAATCCTTGATCGTGTTTTGGACTCACGGAGGAATGAGCCAACAAGACACCTACGACATGAAACCGGATTCTCCGGCGGAATATCGTGGGATGTACCAACCTATCCAAACCACTCAACCGGACGTCATCGTCTCTGAGCGTTTTCCGATGCAGGCGAAAGTGATGCATCTGCTTTCCCAAGTGCGTTCGGTACACCATGAAAATGGAATTCACGCACCGTCGGCACATTGGATGCAAACGGGATTCTTCGGTCCAACNCTGGCNCGTATCGCCGCGCAGCGACCTTCGTTTGGTTCCGTGGTCTCGCGCGCCTTGGGGCCCTCCCAGCGACAAATGCCGGCTTATGTCACTGTCCCTAAGTCGGAGGCCTTCGGCTACCAAGGGTCCGTCTATTTGGGGAAATCCTATAACCCGTTTGAAGTCGGTGGTGATCCAAACGCCAAGGACTTCAAGGTTCCCAACCTGTCTCTGCCGAGTGGACTAACCGTGAAGAACGTCCAGTCGCGGAGGTTTCTCCTGAGTAAGTTTGATACGTTGCGTCGAGACATCGATACAACCGACATCATGGATGGTCTGGACGCCTTCAAATCCCGCGCAATGGAAATGATCGCNGGCGAACGTGTCCGCAAGGCATTCGACATCGGTCAAGAAGATCCACAGCTTCGTGATCGCTATGGTCGGCACCAGTACGGCCAGGGCGCACTGTTGGCCAGACGCCTGGTAGAGGCGGGCACACGTTGCGTGACCATCAACACTGGCTACTGGGATCACCACGACAACATCAAGAATGGCCTGGAGGAGCACCTGCCGCCACTGGATCGCGCTATTGGGGCTCTGGTCGAGGACCTGCACCAACGCGGAATGCTGGACGACGTAGTGATCTACTGCTCCGGAGAATTTGGACGTACCCCTTTAATGAACGGCCACGCAGGACGGGATCACTGGTCAAATTGCTTCACTGTGATGCTCGCGGGAGGTGGCATTCAGGGCGGGCGAGTCGTCGGAGCCAGCGAAAAACACGGNGGGGGCGTCAGAGAGCGGCTCGCAACTCCTCTCGATGTGATTGCCACAATTTACCACGCGATGGGAATTCCTCTCGACACACATTACCGGGACTCCACCGGCCGGCCCGTCAGTATCGTCGATGCCGGTCGGCCGATTCTGGAACTGCTGTAGCCCACAGCTCGCCCGGATACTCTGATTCGGTTGAGCGTCCCTCACAAAGTCAACCGAGGTGGCGCGCCAACACCGGTCGACCCGCTCAGAGGTCCTGGCCAACGGCGCCGCCAGCCGGGCAGTGACTACGGACCAATACGATCGCCACCGCATAGCGACAGACGAGTTGCCGGCCTCGTCCGTCGCCGCAGCCCGTGGGCACCCAAGAGGATCATCGCGGTATGGGGGCCTGGAAAATCATCGCCCGACACGCTAACTTTGGATGCAGCTAAGCCGTTTTCGACGTGACCCACCAACAACAAAGCAAGAGGCGTTAGATTATGTCAGGTCCGATTGTGCGCTCCGGTCCGAGCAAAGAGTTCACCAACAAATGGGACAGTATTTTTGGTGACAAGAAAGCCAAGGGGAAGTCCAGCGCCAAGAAGAAAACCAGCAAGAAGAAAACCAGCAAGAAGAAAACCAGCAAGAAAAAACCAGCAAGAAAAAAAGCGTAAAGAAAAAGACCAAATCCTGACGGTTGGTCGCGTCGGCAAAGTGGATGAACACCGCAGAACCCACCGCTGTGGCCCCCGGTTCGATGCGGGATCTACTCCGCTTCGAGAAGCTTGAATGCCTCCATGACTTTGCTGCGATAGCGACTGCCAAAAACCAGTACCATCAATTGGGTCATGATTTCACGCTGGTCAGCCGTGAGAAACGCCTCGCCACCACCAGCTTCTGCGATCTGTACAAAGGCAGGCATTTTCTGGCGGGCGCGACAAGTCACTGTGCTGACGACTCCGTTGTACTGATCCCGAAAATCGGCAGCCAGACTGGTGCAGAGCTGCTGGTTTCTTGGGTGGGGTGGCGCATCCCCAAACAGTAAGATCACTTTGCGTGCTCGTCGGCGGAAGGAGTTGTTGGAAAGCGTCCACTCGAGGCCACTGTGCACGGCCTCAGGATTGTCACCACCACCCCCCGGAAAAATATCGCCCAAGAACTCCTCCACTGATTGGAGATTATTGGTAAGCGGCAAGCCCCGAACGAGGTAGTCATCTCCTTCGTCGCGGTACGTGCAAAGCCCCAGACGGGTCTTGGGGACGAGTTGAAACAAGGTGGTTCCCAGTTTCCGAATTTGACGCTTGACCGCGCGAATTTCGCCACCCATGCTGCCCGTGCTGTCAAATGCAATCACGATGTCCAGGCCATTGCGCTGCAGGTTCTTTAGCAGCCCATCCCAATTACCACCCGACATCGAACCTCCACCGCCCAAAGTCAACGCTCCTTGATTGAAGGAGGCGGCGTCGCCCGTTGTCGATGGCGAACTGATGGCCACCACTTCGTCACTCGCAGCATCGGTGGTTGGTGCCGGCGCGACGTCGAGGGTAACTTCCAATTCCTCCTGCTCGCTGACTTCCGGTTCTTCCTGAACCAACTGGTCATCCTGTCCCTGGCTGAGTTCCTCCGACGGCATGACACCAATCAGCACCTCTTCGGCGGGTCCCAATCCTTGATCGGAGTCGCACCGGATCAGAACCAGACACAAAATCAACGCCGTATGCAGTGCCACGGATGCCAAACTCGACACCGAGGTTTTCCACCAATGGGTCCGTTCGACGACCGCCTCCTGCCCCTCCTCGAAATCTGCCGCGGAGGGAAGTCGGATCTTAGCGCGGCAGTGGGGGCACCAGCCATCGCGACCGAGTTGCTCGGCCGTGATGTTAAATGTCCGATCACAATGGGAACAGGAAAGTTGCATCGAGATCCATGCTCAACAGTGCCGCGAATCAGCCCATCTCTTATTCTTGGAATCCTGACAGCTCTGTCAAGAATTCATCCGCCCGAAATCCCGATTCGGAGCTGCCAGTGGCTTACGCCAGACGGGTCAACCGCTCGCTGAAAATCGTAAGATCTCCGCTGCGCGGGAACCGCGAGCGTGTTTCCCTCCAAGCCATGCCTGCTCTACAATTGTGGTTTGCTCCTGGGAAAGTCAGGGTCCCGCAGCGAGGTTCGGGGATGTGGAAACACCACTATTGCTTGTTCGCCGTGCCGTGGTTGATGTGCACCCCGCTGTGGGTCCCACCATTGGATGCCACCGACGGGATTGACTTTCGAGGCGACATTGCCCCGATTTTCAAGCACCATTGTCTGCGCTGCCACCACCCCGGCAAATCGAGCGGGAAGTTGTCCCTGGCAACCGCCAAGGACCTGATTGAGCGGCAGTTGCTCGTACCCGGTCAACCGAACAAAAGTCGGTTAATCGAGGTCCTGACGTCCACCGCGGCGGACGAACCTCCGAGCATGCCTCAAGAGGGGCCGCCCCTCGACGACCGCGAACTCACAAAATTGCGAAACTGGATCTTGCAGGGCGCCGTCTGGCCCGACCAATTCGAGATCGAGAATCCGGTTTCAGCGGACAAGTCGTGGTGGTCCCTGCAACCATTGTCAACCGACGCTCCACCGCGACCACGGGATTTACCGCCGGATTGGCCCAGCGCGTCGGTCGATTATTTTGTCCTGGCGCGTCTGCAAGCAGCGGGACTTTCTCCGTCTCCCACGGCAGATCGTGTCTCGTTGATTCGCCGGGTAACGCATGATCTGATCGGCCTACCCCCGACCCCTGACGCTGTCGACGCTTTTCTCGCCGATCAGAGCCCTACGGCATACGAAAAGCTAATCGACCGTCTGCTCGCTTCCCCGCAATACGGAGAGCGCTGGGGCCGACATTGGTTGGACGTGATGCGTTTCGGCGAAAGCAATGGGTACGAACAAAATCACGTGCGTGATAACGCCTGGCCGTTTCGCGACTATGTCATCCAGTCATTTAACGATGACAAGCCTTTCGACCGATTTGTCCTGGAACAACTCGCTGGCGATGTTGTCGGTCGTGGCGATCCGCTCATTGAGGTGGCTACGGGATTCCTGGTCGCCGGTTCCTTCGACTCGGTGGGCAACGGTAATCCGATCGCCGCTAGGCTGATTCGGGCCAACACTCTGGACGATGTAATCGCTGCGACCGGATCGTCGTTTCTCGGCCTGACGATCAATTGCTGTCGTTGCCACGATCACAAATTCGATCCCCTACCACAATTGGACTACTACCGCGTCCGCGCCGCGTTTGAAGGACTCCAGCAGACCCCTCGAATTCTGGCCAATGCGGAACAGCGGCAACAGTATACGACTCGCCGCACGCCGTTGTTGAAGCGGCTCGCGACGCTCGATGCCCAGCTCGCCGAACTCCGACGCGACGGGGATTCTCGCGTTAGCGGACAGCGAGAAACATTGATCCAAAAGTTGTTTCCCCGGCCACCCGTCAGCAAATATGCAACCACCGAGACGTTCTCGCCGGTCGAAGCTCGATTTGTCCGATTTACCATTCAACGGTCTACGGGAACCTCGGGAACAAGCGCTGTCTCGCTCGACGAGTTTGAGGTTTTCTCAGATGAGGATCCGCGCCGCAACGTCGCGCTGGCAGCCAATGGATCCAAAGCGAGCGTTCGCAGCATGAGATACTCCAATGACGACCCGTTGGCGTATGGCGCACACCATTTGATCGATGGACGTTTCGACGCTGTCTGGATATCGGGTGAGCCCGGCGGCGGGTTGACCGTCGAGTTACCCAAGGTCGCCACGATTGCCAGCGTGACCTGGTCGGTAGACCGCATCCGGGCGTACACCCCCGCGCGGAGCGGTGCTTTCTCCTCGGAGTATCTAGTCGAAGTCTCGCGCGATGGCCAACGCTGGATGGCTGTGGCGGACCATGTTGGCAGACGCCCCTACGATGAATCGCACTTGAACGAACAGCTATTCCTCGAGGTTCTAGAGCCTGACGAACGTCGACGCCGCCTCAGCATGCTCGCGGCGCGGGAAGCAATTCGTCAGCAGCTGGCCTCTATTGAACCGCTGCCAACTGCCTGGATCGGTACCTTTTCGCAGCCAGATCAAACGACGTATTTGATGCGTGGCGGTGATCCAGAAAAACATGGACCCAACGTGGCACCAGCCAGCCTGAGCATCCTCGATCAAGTCGTTCCGAGTTACCGTCTGGCGGAAGACGCGCCCGAATCGAATCGCCGCGAGAGACTTGCTCGTTGGATCACACACGCGCAAAACCCTCTCACTCCACGCGTTCTCGCCAATCGGATTTGGCACTACCATTTTGGGAGTGGCATCGTCGCCACTCCCAGTGATCTGGGATACAACGGGGGACGGCCGTCGCACCCGGAGTTACTGGACTGGTTAGCGCGACAGATTATGGTCCGACAGTGGCGTTGGAAACCGATTCATCGCCTGATACTGTCGTCCCAGACCTACCGCCAATCGAGTTTGTTTCTCGACGCAGCCGCGCAAGTCGATGCGGACGCGCGGCTGTTGTGGCGTTTTCCACCGCAGCGACTCACCGCCGAGGCAATCCGCGACTCGATCCTGGACGTCGCCGGAAAGCTCGATCACAAGATAGGCGGCGCCGGTTTTCGACTCTACAAATATACGGTGGACAACGTAGCCACCTATTACCCGCGCGACCAGGTCGGGGTCGAAACCTACCGGCGGGCCGTCTACCACCAGAATGCTCGCGCCGTCAAAGTCGACTTGCTGGGTGAATACGATCTTCCCGAATGTTCACTACCAGCTCCACAGCGACACGTGACCACCTCACCGTTGCAAGCGCTGACGCTACAAAACCACAGTTTCATGNTCGATATGTCACGGGCCTTCGCGGACCGCGTGCGGCGCGAATCGGGGGACGGTGACGTCGACCACCAGATCACTCGCGCCTACCGTCTGGCATTTGCCCGCACCCCGGCTCCCGAAGAAGCCGCGGCGGCCCGTCGATTGATTGAGAGATTTGGCCTGTTGGCTTTCTGTCGCGTCCTGTTCAACACGAACGAGTTTGTCTATGTCCATTGATCTAGAACCAACCCGCCGCGGTTGGTTGGGAAGTTTGTCCGCAGGACTCGCCGGAATCTCTCTGGCGCAGTTGACCGGGCAACTCTCTGGTAGCCAGGTCGGTGAGTCAGCGCATCGCGTGTCGCGTGCAAAACGTGTGGTGCAGATTTTCTGTCCCGGCGGTGTTTCACACGTTGACCTCTGGGACTACAAGCCCGAATTGCAGCGGCGTGACGGACAGTTTCTTCCGGAAGGGGCCTTCTTGTCGTTCATGGGAAAAAATGGCCCGCTCATGAAAAGTCCCTGGAAATTCCGGCAACGCGGTGAAACGGGCAGTTGGATTACCGAGTTGCTTCCCCACGTGGGAAAACACGTCGACGAAATGGCATTCATCCACTCGATGGTTTCCAAATCCAACACCCATGGACCCGGCTGTCAGTTCATGAACACAGGGTTTACGTCCGACGGCTTTCCCGCCAACGGCGCCTGGATTAGTTACGCGCTGGGAAGCGAAAACAACAATCTTCCCAGTTATGTGGCGATCACGGATATTCGTGGCGAACCACCGTCGGGGCCCGCGAACTGGGGCGCTGGATTTCTGCCAGCCGAACATCAGGGAATCTCGCTCAACGCAGACCGCCCGATTCGCAACCTGGCCTCTCCTCCAGGAATCACCCCGCTGGCAGAGCTGGAATCGCGGCGCTTTCTAGGATTACTGAATCAGCGCCACCAATCCGAGCATCCAGGAAACTCACAGCTACAGGCTCGCATCGCCGCCTACCGGTTGGCAGCGCGAATGCAACTGTCCGCACCGGAAGCAGGGGATCTCACCCAAGAGTCACGCGCGACTCACGATCTGTACGGGATCTCTGACCAGAATCGTTTCAAAGCCGCGTACGCTCGCAATTGCTTGCTGGCTCGGCGCTATCTGGAGCGTGGCGTCCGTTTTGTGACAGTCTACTGCGCTTCGCGGGCCTCGGGAGTTGACGGCTTGATGAACTGGGATGCCCACAAGAAACTAAAAGCCGACTACGAACGCCACTGTCCGATATTTGATCAACCGACCGCGGCTTTGTTGACCGACTTGAAACAGACAGGGCTCCTGGAGGATACGCTGATCCTGTGGACCAGCGAGTTTGGTCGGATGCCAACACGACAAGAAGGTACNGCCGGGCGAGATCACAATCCCGATGGATTCACAACCTGGATGATGGGAGCGGGTGTAAAAGGGGGTGTTCACTATGGCGCCACCGACTCGCTGGGACGCCGATCGGTGGAGAACGTCACGACCGTTTACGACTTCTACGCCACCGTCCTGCGACTGTTGGGACTGGACTTCCAGAAACTGGGCTACTACCACAACGGCATCGAGCGGCGTCTGACCGACGTACACGGNAAAGTCATCACCGAGATGATTGCCTAGGACAGACTCGGGAGCCGTGCNTGCTCGCGAACATCCAATCGGGATCTCCAACGGGACGCGGTCGACTCACTCGACGACAGCATTTTGTTCGAATAATAGGGCGTTGGCGTTAGGACTTCGTTTTTCGTCGGCGTTGCCCTTCCCGGCCACGGTAACCCCGCTCCGACCACCACGAGACCGGCATTCGGCGTGTGACTCGTCATCGCACTATTCCCAGTGCGGATGGACTGTCGGGCCTGGCTGGTTCCGGACGGGACACGATTACCCATTCGCTGTTGCCGCGACCCACTCGAAGAGGACTTCGCTTTGATGACTGAGACATTGTCACTGACCGACTTTTCACTCGAAATCACACCCCCAGGAACCTGCTGGAAAGGGTGGATCCATCTCGGTGAACTGCCGGCAGGAGAACCGGTCCGCTGGCCAGTGATCTTGNTCCGTGGTCGACAGGCGGGCAAGGTCCTGCTCGCCAACGCTGGTACCCACGGTGATGAATTTGAGGGGATCGCCGCGCTGCATTCCGTCGCCAGACAACTGGATCCGACGGCGATGAGTGGCAGTTTGNTCTCGATTCCTATCTTGAGCCCCCCAGCCGTCACGGGCGGTCAACGCAATGGGATCTGGGACAACCGGAACCTAGCCCGTACATTCCCTGGTGCCGCCAACGGCCTGTTCACCGAACGTATCGCTCACGCCTTCGCGACTCAGATCCTGCCATTGGCCGACCTCTATATTGACCTCCACGCCGCGGGCACCGGGGTCGGCATCGAAACGTTCATTGGCTGTCGCGTCGACGAAGAAAACGAGTTGGTGCAGACCCAGAGACGCGCATCGATTGCCTCCGGTATCGAGATCATCTGGAACACCGGTGGGCTGCCTGGAAGGACCCTTTCCGCCGCCTGGGACGCGGGTGTTCCGGCGCTCTANACCGAGTCCCCTGGAAACCGGACCTGCGATCGCGGCGAGGTCNAGATACTCGTCAGAGCAATCACGAATCTGCTGCGTTTTCTGGANATCCTCCCGGGAGCCTACCCGACCGAGCGACCTGCGCATTACTTCGAAGATCCGCGTCCCGCCGCCGGCCACATGCAGGACCACCACCAGTCCGGCTATGGTGGCTTGTTCATCGCCGAGGTCAAACTCTGGGAACGGGTGGAAAAAGGACAATGCCTCGGGAAGGTCTACAATCCGCTAGGTGACGTGTTACAAGTGATCTCCGCCAGCCTGTCCGGCCGTATACTGACACTGCGCATCTGTCCACGTATCTTGCCTGGTGAATTCACAGCCGTCATCGTTCCATTTGCCGAATAAGCTCCCATGGGAAACGGCGACGCAATCGGCACCCGGGAATTGGAACGCCGGGNATCGGGCGCTGTGGAAATCGACNCTGNGNNCAANC
>PADE01000278.1 GCA_002702965.1 Planctomycetaceae bacterium | reverse complement strand
GGGCCGGATGACGAACGGCTCTTTGGGGTCACTGAGTACCGCGGGGACACCGGGTGAGACCGGGCGGCCCGGGCTGTCATGGTCGCCCCGGATCAGGATGTAGGTCGTTGACGGAGTGCCGCGGTCCCACAGGGCCTGGATCGCCTGGGCCGGTGGCCGCTGCGATTCCAGCTCCTTGACCCGCTTCAACAATGGATCGGCAAACGCCTTGAACGCCTTGTTGCTCTTCAGCAGGTGAGCGATCAACTTGTCTCGGGCGAGCTTCTTCTCCGTCTCGGGAAGCGTCTTCCGCAGCCGCTCGGCCTCGACGTTCACCCTGTGCTGCACGTTGTTGATCTCGACATGCAAACGGTCGTTCTCGGTCTTGTCCTCGTCGGTGACAATGTTCAGCCGCCGGATGCCGAACTTGTACCTCTTTTCCGAACCCCCAACCGGCTTCAGCCAGTCGTTCTCGTCAAAGGCCCCCTTGAAGATCGCGGCCAACCGGTAGTAGTCCCGTTGCGGGATCGGATCGTACTTGTGGTCGTGACACCTTGCACACTTGACGGTCAGCCCCAGTACGACGGTGCTGAACACATCGAGCTGGTCGGCGATGACGTCGAGCCGATCCGAGATGAAGGCGACCTCGCGTTCGCTGGTGCTGTCGGGTGCCATCCTCATGAAACCCGTCGCCACCAGGTTCTCGTAGATCTCCTGACTGATCCTCTTGGCATTCTCGTAATCGACCAGTTCGTCACCTGCGAGCTGTTCCACCAGGAAGCGGTCGTAGGGCCGGTCGCTGTTGAAGGCGCGGATCACGTAGTCCCGGTACCGCCACGCGTACGGCCGCATGTGGTCGGCCTCGAGCTTCCCGCCGAACGAATCGGCGTAGCCGACCGCGTCGAGCCAGTGGCGACCCCAGCGTTCGCCGTAGCGGGGCGAGACGAGCAGCCGATCGACCAGGCGAGCGAACGCCCCGGGACGATCATCGTCGAGAAACTGCTGCAGCTGCGCCGGGGTCGGCGGCAATCCGTGCAGATCGAAAAACGCCCGCCGTGCCAGCACGGCCGGTTCGGCGGCCGGCGAAAATGTCAGTCCCGCCTCCTCGAGCCGATTTGCAACGAACGCATCAATGGGATTGACGATCGAACTGTCCGGGGACCTGGGAACCGAGATGTGGCCCGGGGCCTGGAAGGCCCAGTAGCTGCGATCGTCATCGTCGACCAGTGGATCATCGTCCGTTCCGGCCGCCTCGGCCGGCAGCTCGACCTCGGGGGCGCCGGACTTGATCCACTGTTCGAGCCGAGTGATGTCACGGGCTTTTAGCGGGCGCGTGCCGGTGTTGAGCAGGTTCACCTTGGGCGGCATTTGACCGGATCGAATCCTCCTGAGAATCAGGCTGTCTTCCGGCTTGGCTCTCAAATGCTGAAGTTCCTGTTTTCGCTTTGAGATATTTTTGTCGCGTGCAGCAAAGTACTGCAGCAGTGTCTGGTTTTCTGCTTGTGTTCGCTCGGCTTCCTCTTTTCCAAGGACTTTCAATGTCCGTTTCAACTGTTCATTGTCGACCGCCAACAGCGTGACTTCTGCGTCGGTGAGGACGCGGCTGTAAATTCGCACCTCATCGATTGATCCCTCGTAAAAAGCGGACGATTTGCGGCGTCCAATTCGCCATGGTTCGGGGGTGCGGAAATCTCCCGTCAACGTGTCGAAGAAGATCTTGAGTCTGGCCTGGGTCCCATCGATATAGATTTTGACTCCGCTGGCTTTCTTGGAGCCGTCGTACGAGAACAACACGTGGTGCCACTGACCGTCTNCAAGCCGGACAGTTTCGGGTGCAACCTTGATTGCGTTGGCCGGCCACTTGTCGACCAGGTGAACCTCAACGAGGCCGTGGTTATTAGTGAAGTCGATTCCGCGAAAATCGTTGGGTTCGTTGATCTTGGTGATGATCGCGCCCACTTTCTCGGCTGGCTTGATCCAGGCCGAACAGGTNAACGGCTGATCACTCTGNAAATCGGCGACTTTACCGGCATCCAGGTGTTGGCCGGTTCCGTCAAGGAAGAGCGCGCCGGTTTTGTGCGTTTCGTCCTGGGAGTCCTGCCCGGCCGTGGTTCTGAGAGCACCCGGTCCATAAAACACGGCGTCGTTTTTCGAGCGGTTGTTCTTGACGACTTGTGTTGCGGGTCCGTCGAGCGGGAAATGAGCGATCAGTCCTGAGGATGCGGGTTCGGGCTTTCCGGCGGGGAACTGTTTTTTCAGACGATTCGCCAATTTCGGAACCCGGCTTTGCAACAGCTTCTTCGCTGCGTCGAGTCTTGCCTGGGCCGATGTCAGTGCGGCTGCCTGCTCGGCTTTTGTGCCCTTTTTCAGGACGATCGCCGGTCCCGACTTGCCACCCTTCAAGAGCGATTTTCGGTCCAGCAGCCTCAGGCCCCCCTCCTGGTGATGCCGCCCGTGGCAGACCGTGCAATGCCGCAGCAGGATCGCCTGGACATCGTGCTGTGTGACCGCCGGGCCCGGCTCCTCGGCCTGCACATCCGCCTCGACCACCACCAGGCCAATCCACAACCCGACCGCCGGCAGCAGCAGCGTCGATCGAAACAGCAGGCGCGATGACACGAGTCGGTCCTCGGGACATAAAGATCGGGCTGCATTATAGCCAATTGCTCACCCCAGTTGGCCGCCACAGAGTATCGCATTGCACCAGCNCCACCGGGGTGGGACTGTCTTGTCAAAACCCCACGCATAAAAACAAACCGATTGTCGTGCACAATGTAATTGGCGATGAACTACCTCGGGACGCAACGGCCTCCTGGAGGGTGTAAACGTTTGGCGTTCGACACCGTGTAGAGCTTGTTGCCATCTTTTCTCGACAGCTGCAGGNCGCCGGTGAACTTGTNCCACAGAGNGCCGTACTGGGAATAGCTGTCCANGGTTTGCTTGTTATCAGCGATCTTGGAGATGAAAATCTGGTCGTGCTTCTAGCGAATCCAGTCACCAGCCAATTCGACCATGAGTTCCTGGTCCTCGGCTGGTGCTTGGGTGACCAGTCCCACGGTCAGCGTTACCAGGGCGGTGCAGGCGATCATCAAACGTTCGCGTGGTGTACGTTTCATCGGTGTCTGGTGCTCTGGAGTGTGGACAGCGTGTTGGCTTGATTTCGATCTGATTTAAGATACCGCACATTCCCAGAGCGAACGAGCGCACGGTGGAAACGCGCTTCCAGTACTTGAAATCGACTTACTGGCAAGCGTGCAGCGACGCTACGACCGAGGAATTCGAACGGATGTTGGATAAGACCGCAGAAGTTGTGGGCAGTATGCGGCCGATTCCTGGCGGTTCATTCTCCGGGGATGCTGGTCGTCGGCACTGCGGGTCGAAGAGGTCATGAACACCAGCTAGGACATCGACGGGACGATTCGGCCCGTCTGGCAGTCGGGCCGGCTGCCCGTGTTGTTTATCCCCGCGGAGCTACAGAAGAACGACACCGAAGAATCGATTCCCCTGCTCCCCTGGTTCGAAGAGTTGTTATCTGAAGTCCGACCCGCAGACCGGCGGGACTTGATCTTCAACCCGCTATCGCTTCAACAGAAATACAACCGACCGGTTCGACACGCCCGGCCGCGCGCGGATTGGGTGGCCAAGGTGATCACCCGCATCGGGAAAAGGGCAGGGGTGGTCGTGGACCCGGAAAACGTGAAGACCGGCAAGCCGGCCAAGTTCGCCTCGGCGCACGATCTGCGACGCAGCTGTTCCGAGCGGTTACTCGACGCCGGCGTCCCGCCACTGGAAATCTCGCGCGTGCTGCGCCATGCGTCGTGGGAGACAACCCGGCGACACTACGCGCCGAGAGACGTTCAGAAAGCGGCCGGCGTGTTGCGGCAAGCGGTGTGTGGTGCAGGGTAGGGCAGCGGAACTCAAACATGGGTACACATTGAAAACTGTACCCACTTTTGCCTTTCATACGGCTGTATGTGTGCGAAGTGGTGTTATGGATTCCCTGTGTTTTACGCAACAAGCACGCATTGAGAGCCCTAGTCGAAACGTATCAAATCGCTTCGGATCAGCCGCGGCTTTCACTTCCCGGCGAATCCCGAAACTCCCGTTCACGGCCGGGGGAGGACTGACAGAGCGAACCGGTCAATCTCAATNTGAAACGTGTTCCTCGTCGTCTTTACGGCGGCTGAGATCGTNTTGTCACCGAAACGCAGAAACCCGGGATCAACAGCCAACGTGACTCGCTGGACACCGGGTCCCTTCAGTTCCGTCTTCTTCAGTCGTGACTCCGGAATCGCGTGATTGTTGAATGACAACTGGAGATGATCTTTGGAGCCCAGACCGGTGGCGACCATCTGGAGTGAGACTTCAATTCCGCGTGTTGTCGGCTGCTGGCCACACGCCGCCGCGTCAGCCTCTATATTGGTGGCGTCTGGATACGCCTGCCGAAGGAGCCTTACATGAAACGTCTGCTGGGTCCGCTGCTGGTGATGGGGATGGTCGGGTGTGGAACGAGCGACAACAACGGAAGTGCTGACGAACCGGTTCTTTGGTATACATGTCTGGACACGGGCAAGAGAGTCAGGTTCACGGCTGCCGCAGAACTGGCACAACTCAACGATCTGGACAGCCTGCAGGAGTTACTCTTGATCGGTCCCATTGACGTGGATCTGGTCCACCTAAAGGGACGGGTCCAGCTCCAATGGCTCGGTCTCCATGGCACCCACTTCACCGACACGGGGTTTGTGCATCGCGAGGGGCTGACCGGTTTGGAGAAGCTCTGGATCAGGAACACCGGCGTCACTGACGAGGGGCTGGCACACATCCAAGAGTTGACCAGCCTCCGGTATCTTGTCCTCGACGACACCAAAGTCACAGACGCGGGCGTCGCGGAACTGCAGACGGCGTTGCCCAACTGCAAGATCAGTAAGTAGCCCTCACCCCGCCGCCCCTCCTGCCGCGGGCGGGTCCGGTTGCTGGACCGGCACCCGCGGCAGGAGGAAGTGGTTAAGCTTGCACTTGGGAAGAGTTCGCTGCGGTTTGGCCACGCACACGCTGGTACCGATGATCGGCGCGTGTCAACCGCTGGGCCCGCGAGGGCTTGAAAGTTGCGAACCGTTTGCGGCGTCGAGACAGATACGCTGAGTAGCGAGCATAATCGAGCTGGTGAAGGCCAGGAGTCGGTGAAAGTCTGACGCCATTGATTCGCAACACGTCTGTCTTCTTGTATTCTGTCTCGCGTGCGTTCGAGATTCTGCCCATCTACGATCTAATGCACATGCTGTGCGAGGGAGACCTATCAGGAATCGCCGACACGCTCAACTCAATCAAGAGCAAACAGTTGCGGGTTTAGGTCGAAAAACTGGAGAACACAAAATGAGCCGAAGCTGGGTGCTCCTGTTTGTCGCCTTTACACTTCCCTCGACGTCGGCGTGGTCCGTGACCTTGGTCGAGGAGGGTAAGGCCCAGTGTGTCATCGTTGTACCGCTTGAAGAGCAAACTCTCCTCGACGCTGCCGAGGACCTCCGGTATCACCTGCAAAAGATGTCTGGGGCCAACGTGCCGATCATTCACGACCCCACCAAGGTCAAGGGCGTCGGCATCTATATCGATACCAAGCCGAACAACGTGCACGTGCCGGGCAGAGTCTTTGATCGTTCGGTGCTGTGGCCCGACGGCTACGTCATCGAGGTCATTCAGTTTGACGGCAAGACTGGCGTGTTCCTTTCTAGCCCCGTTGCCGAGGGCGTGCGGAACGCGATTTACGGGTTGCTCGAAGACCACTTGGGCTGTCGATGGTTCACGATGGGGTCGATCGGCGAGCATATCCCGCGTCGTCGAACGGTGACTTTGGACATCCCCGGGAATCGCGTCATCGCCAAACCGGCGTTTGAGAAGCGCGGTCCCTGGTACAACGGCAACGCGAACCGATATCTGACTCGCGAGGAAATCGCCGAGCTGAATAGGTGGTACCGACGGAACAGAAGAGGTGAGCCGCGCGGGACCGCTGGGCACGGCTGGCATCTCTACAAACCCGACGAGCTCAAGCAGATCGACGAGGACGGCGACGGTATCTCAGACCTAGCTCCCGTCGTCGACGGCAAGCGTGATCCGGCGCAGACGGGAAACGGTCTGTGCATGTCTCATCCAAAAGCCGTGGACATCGCCGCGAGGTGGTTCATCGACTTCTTCAATGCGCGGCCGGAGTTCGATCACTGGTCCTTCAGTCAGGGCGACTCGATGCAGTTCTGCGAGTGCGAACGTTGCCAGGCGTTCGGCTCAAATCATGGCGCTCACATGCTGATCTTGTCGAACCGCGTGATCCAGAGAGTGAACAAGGTCCACCCCGGCAAGCGCATCACGATCATGCCCTACCAGGCCACTCTCGAGCCGCCGAAGGAGCAGCTTCAGGCGAATCCCAATCTGAATCCGATCATTGTCTCCATGGGCGTCGATCAGATCTCTCCGAAGCCGGAGAGCCCACAGTTTCGGAGACAGGTTGAGCGTTGGATGACGATTCTCCCGCGCGCCTGGAGCTACGACTACATCAGCTGGACGAGTGGTCCATGGCCGCTCTTTCAGGGGCTCGAGCAAACCAGGGATTTCTATCGCGCCGCTGGCTACACCGGCGTCATGGACGAATACCTCGGTCGAAACCTTGGCACCGACATTCACCTCTGGCTATCCCTGAAGTTGGCGTGGAACGGTGATCTGCGCGTCAAGGATCTGCTGGACGAGTTCTACCCCACATACTACGGCGCGGCCGCGAAGGATCTTCGCAGAGTCTACGAGCGGATCGAAAATCAGATGCTCTCCATCGGTCCGGTGACCACATCGATGACGAATATCCCGCGACTCTATCCCCCCGAGCTGGTCGACGAGTGCCTGGCCGACCTCGCGCAGGCGAAGCGCAAGGTGGCAGGCGATCCGACACTTGTCGCTCGCGTCGAGCGCGACGAGAACTGTTTGAAGGCGACCCGGCTGTGGCTTCGCTTCTGGACGATTCTTGGTGAAGCGAATCGAAAACTCGATCGCCAGGCGCGGGTGAAGGCTGCCGGTGCCTGCCGCGACTACCTCGATTTCTTCAATAGCTTGAACGGCACCCTCACCCTCGGCGGTGGCGGCATGCACGTGACGGCCTCGAGAATGGCCAGCGGACTCGAGGGCTCCGGGACTTACTTTGCCAAGGGTTCCGGCGACCAACCGTGGCCGGGCCCCTTTCGGTACTACGATTTTCTTGACCAGGGCGGTAAGGTCACCGACGCCAAAAGTATCACTGGGTTTTCCGTCGGTCCCCATGGGCTCTATCTCAAGCCGCGCACCGCCGGCGAGATTGTCTATGATTTTCGCACCACCGAAGATCTGGTCTTTGCGGAGGCGCACTTTCCCGGTCCGCGGGCCGGCTACCAAGTGGCGCTCGCGCTCGCGCTCCCTAATAAGATCGAGGTTTCACTCGACCAAGGGACAACGTGGAGCACTGCCTACGAGGATCTCGACACGTCTGTCCCCTTTTACCAACATGACATGACTCCACATGTTCGCGGGCACCATCAGTTCCTCCTGAAGTTCTCCGTCGAGAATACAACCGAGAAGGAGATTCTGGCGTTCGATAAGTGGGTGATCGCAGGCAAGACGTCGAAGAAGGCGGAGAAGCAGAAGAGGCCCCGGAAGGACGGGCCCTGAGAACCGATGCCCGTACCAAAACCGGGCGTGAGCGGTTTGACGGCCGCAAGGCGACGCTGTCAGCGCCGTTGTTGGTTTGAACCGGCGAGCGAAGCACTAATCTGCGAGCGGGACCTTTCACCGCGCGTGTACACCGATGATGCAAACCACCATCCTGCTAAATGGCGACCACCTCGCCTTAGCCGCTGGGGCCGCTTCCAAGATATCGACCTGTCCGCGCAATACAGCGCGGAGTGCAAGAAGCACGACAAGCAGGTCATCTACACCACGAACGTCGATGCCTGTACTACGCCGCTAAGAGGCACTTCGGGAGTTGGCTCGATGCGCTGATCGCGTCTGGCACGGCAACCCCCGAGCGCGCCCAACAAAAGCGCCGTTGGGACAAGCAGGCTGTCCTTGAAGCACTGCGCGTTCGCCACCAGCATGGTGAACCGTTGCGGGGCGTGTGGCGAGATGATCCGGGACTCTATCGGGCGACGCGATCGTACTTTGGTAGGTTTCGCCAAGCCCTGAAGGCGGCCGGGCTCCCCTCACAGAAACCGCATCGACGGTGGTCGAGGGAACGGGTGGCGCCGCCAAGCGCTTCCCAGGCGACGTCAAGCGTTCGCGGCCGACGGGATCTTCCCGGTGACCCTCTGTACCTGGCCCGGCATCGTCTTGGGCACGTTCGACCGGGGCATCGAGGCTCACGACCCGTATGACTACCTGACGTTAAACTGCATTCGGTCTATTCCACCTCCGCGTTTCCGCGAGACCTCGTCAAGCGGCCCAATTACTGGACCGAGCCGTATCAGGACATCATGGCATCCGTCCAGAGTGGTGCGACCTATGACGTAACCATCTGGGTGAAAGTCAGTTCCAGTCAACAAATCACGCCGAAGATCGTGACCGACAGTTCCATAAGCGGCTGGCAGACCTTCGACCCTAACTCCA
>PADE01000277.1 GCA_002702965.1 Planctomycetaceae bacterium | reverse complement strand
CGGGCCGAGCCGACAGCCGCATTGACTTGAATCGAACGGGGACACCTCTTTTGGAGATTGTCAGTCAGCCCGACTTGCGTTCTCCCGCTGAAGCTCGCGCGTATCTAGACGAGCTGAAACTGGTCTTGCAGTACCTCGGAGTCTCTGACTGCAATATGCAAGAAGGCAGCCTCCGCGTCGATGCAAATGTCAATTTGCATGTCGATACGCCGTCGGGACAAATCCCCACGCCGATCGTAGAAATCAAGAACCTCAATAGCTTTCGGGCCGTCGAACGATCGCTGGAATACGAGAGCCAACGGCAATACGAAGTCTGGCTCGACCAGGGGGTGAAGAAGGGAGACATCCCCAAACAGACACGCGGTTGGGATGACCAGCAAGAGATCACACGCGCGCAAAGACACAAAGAAGAATCGTCAGACTACCGGTATTTTCCCGATCCTGATCTGGTGCCCGTCGTTGTCAAACCGGAAGAGGTTGACGATGTCAGAAACAAGATTGGTGAACTCCCGGCGGCGATCCGATTACGGTTGCAAGAGGCTCACGGTATCTCGGACTACGATGCCAACGTGATCGTCAATCAAGGTCGAGATTTTGTCGATTACTTTGTCGAGGTTGCGGAGGCCTCGGGAGATGCAAAGCGGACCAGCAACTGGATCCAACAGGAAGTCCTCCGCAGGCTGAACGAACTCCAAATTCCGATCGCGCGGTTTCCGGTTTCTGCCACCGAACTTGCGAGCCTGGTGCAGGCAATCGCCGCCGGCGCTCTCGACAACTCCCGTGGTCGGGATGTGTTCGGTCACATGTTGGAGCACGGTGATTCAGTGTCCGACGCCATGCAGTCACTGGGAATTGTGAGTGTTGACTCCGGGACACTCCGTAGCCTCTGTGAATCGCTGCTGGCGGATAATCCAAAAGTCGTCGCCGAAGTCAAAGAGGGCAAAGAAAAAGCCGTGGGTGCATTGATCGGTCAGGCAAAACGCCGTAATCCGAACGTCAATCCGGGCGAAGTCCGCGCGCTGTGCCTGGAATTGATCGCCGCGCAGTAACACCGCCGATGGCGAGCCGCTTAACCGCCGCGTCCGATCCTGATCTGGGCGCGCGCCTGGCTGACCTGGCGGTCGCGAATCTCCATCAACTCAGGTGTATTGGAGGGAAGGTTCCGAGCCGCCACCAGCTTTTCTTCTGCGGCGGCGGCGTCGACCTCCGCAACTGGCACGGCGCGACCGGTCAGGATCGACACCACGTTGTCCGCGACTTGTACAAACCCACCGTCGAGATAGAACCGCTGTGTACTCTCGGAGGATTTCAATCGCATTTCGCCATAGCCGAGCCGTCCGATGAGCGGACTGTGCCCGGCACCAATGCCGATTTCACCATCGAACAGCGGCAAAGCGACGAAGTCCACGGTCTCTTCGAGCGCCGTCTCTTCGGGAGTTACGACGATGCAGTGGAGAGATGCCATGCTGATGACCGCAAAACGGATGGGTTTCTACTGGACGCTGGAGATCGTAAATGGCAATCGAGCAAAAGCTACGAACCGACCGCGGCCGCCATCTTCTTGGCAGCTTCTTCGGCCTGCTCGACGACACCGACATACATGAACGCTGATTCTGGAAGATGGTCCCATTTGCCGTCGCAGATTTCTTCAAAACTTCGAATCGTATCTGCCAACGGGGTGATTTCACCCGCTTTTCCTGTAAACACTTCAGCTACGAGGAAGGGCTGCGAGAGGAATCGCTCGATTCGTCGAGCTCGATGGACCACCTGCTTGTCTTCTTCGCTTAGTTCGTCGACACCTAAGATGGCGATAATGTCTTGCAATTCGCGATAGCGTTGCAAGGTTGTTTGGACCCTTCGAGCGATCGCGTAATGCCGTTCGCCCACGTACTGGGGATCCAGAATACGACTCGATGACGCGAGTGGGTCAATCGCCGGGTAGATCCCTTTTTCTGTAATCGATCGTTCCAGATAAATGAACGCGTCTAATTGCCCGAAAGCAGTGGCCGGGGCAGGATCGGTGGGATCATCGGCCGGTACATAGACCGCCTGAACCGAGGTGATAGCGCCCTTGCTGGTCGAGGCAATCCGCTCCTGCAAGCCGCCCATTTCGGTTGCCAGCGTGGGCTGGTATCCGACCGCGGATGGCATGCGCCCGAGCAACGCGGAGACTTCACTCCCGGCCTGTGAAAATCGAAAGATATTATCGACGAACAGCAGTGTGTCTTTTCCGGTCGTGTCCCGAAAATACTCGGCCATTGTCAGGGCGGACAAGGCCACCCGTAAACGCGCACCCGGGGGTTCGTTCATCTGGCCGAAGACCATACAGGTTTGTTCGATGACTTTGCGACCGGTCTGGCCGATTTCCGTCTCCTGCATTTCCAGCCACAGATCGGTTCCTTCACGCGTTCGCTCTCCGACCCCGGCAAATACCGAGAATCCGCCGTGCGAGCTGGCGATGCGGGCAATTAACTCGGTCAGGATGACCGTTTTACCGAGACCGGCACCACCAAACAGGCCGGCTTTGCCCCCGCGGACGAATGGCGTCAGCAGGTCGATCACTTTGATCCCGGTCTCAAATAACTCGGTGCTGGTTGAGAGATCGGCAATCGGTGGCGATTCGCGGTGAATCGGCCACCGTTCTTCGGTCTCAACCGGGCCGCGCCCGTCCACGGCGTTTCCGAGGAGGTTAAAGACCCGACCCAGCGTGGCATCGCCGACGGGGACCGAAACCGGTTCCCCCAGGTCGACACAATCCTGGCCGCGTTTGAGGCCATCGGTCGTTCCCAGCGCGACACACCGCACCCGGCCCCCACCGAGGTGCTGTTGCACTTCGCCGGTGAGGTTGATCTTGACCCCCTTTTCGTCGGAGTCGATTTTGACGGCGTTGTAGATCGCTGGCAATTGATTGTCGGGGAATTCGGCGTCGAACGTCGACCCGATTACCTGCGTGATCTGTCCAATGTTAGCCGTTGTAGTTGCTGTTGCCATTTTCTCGGTTTTCCTGCAACACGAACGGGGAACTCGATCNTCCCNCGNCCGNTAATTCTTGAGCGCTTCNACACCACCGATGATCTCCATGATNTCNCCAGTNATCTGNGACTGGCGAGCTCGGTTGTANCTCATCGAAAGATNCTTGATCATATCACCCGCGCTTTCCGTCGCCGATTTCATGGCGATCATGCGAGCGATCTGCTCACTCACCGCGGCATCCAGAAAGCATTTGAACAACTTGACTTTGAAACTGCTGGGAACCACCTCTTCCAGGATGCTCTCGGCGGAGGGCAGAAACTCGTACATCGATTCACCGCCGCCGGTATCGGCTCNGGCAGCGTCGCTGGCGTCGTCTTCTGTGGATAGCGACCCTAGGGGCAACAGCGTCTCGACCGTAGCCTGCTGTCGCGCACTAGTGACAAATCGCGTGTACGCCACGTCGAGGCGATCCAGCGTTCCAGACGCGTAGGCGTCCAGGTAGCGGTTCGCAATCACCTCGACTTCCTCGAACTTGGGTTGGTCTTCAAAATGCGTGAATTCTTCGTCGACTGAGACATCGCGGAAGTTCATGGCGGAGATGCCGCGTTTTCCCGAGACTTCGAAGCTCAGTCGGTCCATCGATTCGGAGAGTTCGGCCCGCCGCGCCAATCCCCCACGGACGACGTTGCCGTTGTAACCTCCGCAGAGACCGCGATTGGCGGTCAACACGAGGAGTGTGGCGTGACGGGGATTCTCGCGTGGCTCGAGCAGTGGGTGGCTGACTTCCAGGCCGCTCTGGCTGAGGTCCTTCACCAACTGGGAGATGCGCGCGGTATAAGCCGTCGCAGCACTGGCTCGGTCCATTGCCTTCTTGAACCGCGCGGTCGCGATCAGCTCCATCGTCCGCGTGATCTTGCGGATATTTCGAATCGACTTGCGGCGTTTGTCAAGCGCTCGAGCGTTGGCCATAAAATGTCACTTACGCAATCTGTTTTCAGTGTACCGAGGTGTAGTGTGTGTTAAGCAATCCATCGACCGGATGGCAGGTGTGTTGCTCTACGCGGTTCAGGATTGGCTCGTGGTAAATTGCTGGTTGAATTCGCCGATCGCCGATACGAGCGACCGGGTGCACTCNTCGTCATCCGATTTNAATGTCGTACCTTGGTCGGCATTGTCACGGATCAGATTCCAGAGATCCGCTTTACGGTTCTTGATGAAGTCCAGAAATTCCGCCTCCCACCGTCCGACCTCGTTGATCGGTACCTGGTCGAGGTGTCCTTGGGTGCCAGCAAACAGCATGAGCAGCTGATCGACGACGTTGAGCGGGTTGTATTGTGGTTGTTTCAGCAGTTCGACCATCCGATAGCCGCGATCCAGTTGCAGTTGCGCAGAGGCATCGACGTCGGTGCCCATTTGAGCAAAAGCTTCTAGTTCACGGAACGCAGCCAGGTCGAGCCGCAATCCGCCAGCGACATTTTTCATCGCCTTTACCTGAGCGGCACCACCGACGCGTGAAACCGAAATGCCTACGTTCATCGCCGGGCGAATCCCAGCGAAGAACAAGTCCGGCTGCAGATAGATTTGGCCGTCGGTAATCGAGATCACGTTGGTGGGAATNTAGGCGGAGACTTCCCCTTCCAGTGTTTCGATGATCGGCAGAGCGGTAAGAGATCCCCCTCCCAACTCCTCGGAGAGCTTGGATGATCGTTCCAGTAGCCGGCTGTGGCAGTAGAAGACATCTCCCGGGTACGCTTCACGACCTGGCGGTCGCCGCATCAGCAACGATAGTTCACGGTACGCCGCAGCTTGTTTGGAGAGATCGTCGTAGACGATTAGCGCGTGCTCTCCTTTCCACATGAAGTACTCGGCCATCGAGGTGCCCGCGTACGCGGCGACGTATTGCAGCGGCGCCGGGACGCTGGCTCCCGCCGAGATCACGGTGGTGTAATCCATGGCGCCGTGATCTTCCAGAATCTTGATCGTACCGGCGACCGACGAGTCCTTTTGACCGACAGCCACGTAAAAGCATTTGACGCCGGTCTCTTTCTGGTTGAGGATCGTGTCGATCGCGACGGTGGTTTTACCGGTCTTTCGGTCACCGATGATCAACTCTCGCTGCCCGCGACCGACTGGGGTCATCGAGTCGATCGCCTTGATGCCGGTTTGCAGGGGTTCGCAGACCGGCTGTCGCTCGGCGACGCCCGGCGCCAGAATTTCTACGGGGCGAGTTTCCTCGGCGTTGACGGGCCCCTTGCCATCGAGTGGGTTTCCCAGACTATCGAGTACCCGACCGATCACCGCGTCGCCGACCGGGACCGACAGCAATTTGCCAGTCGCGCGGACCTCGTCACCTTCGTTGATTTGCAGGTAGTCGCCAAGAATAATGATGCCGACGCTGTTTTCTTCGAGATTAAAAGCCAGTCCGATAACTCCATTGGGGAATTCGACCATCTCGGTGGCCATCACGTTGGAAAGGCCGTAAACACGCGCGATGCCATCACCGACTTCCAGCACGGTTCCCACTTCGCGAACATCGAGCTGGCTGTCGTACTGTTCGATTTCTTGTTGGATGACCGACGCAATTTCGTCAGCATTGAATTTCATCCGAGTCCTCGTGGTCTGATCGGAACCCACCGGCGGGCGCTCCAGACGAGACGCCCACGTGTCCAGTTATCCGAATGTTGTAGTTTTCAGGGTCAANTTGGCGTTNCAAAACGCTCTAACTCGTTACGGATTTGTTGTGCGGACTGATTCAAAGCCGCTTTCCGCAGCTGTTCCAGCCGATTGAGTACGCTCCCGTCGTAGATCGTGTCACCGACCCGCACGANCGCTCCCCCGATCAAATCGGGATTGACCGCGGTCGACAAGTCAATTTGCCGCCCCAGGGACGCGCCCAGTCGCTCGGACGCCAATCGCGTCAGCTCGTCATCGAGCGGCTCGGCGGTTGTTAANGTTACCTCGACGCGGCCGCGGATCTCGTTGAGTTGTTGCCGCGCCGCCCGAGCGATGGCGCGCAAACAGTTGAGCCGTCCGCGGGCGGCGACGACCTTCAAAAAATCCATCAGCGACTGCGAGACCCGCGTGCCTAANGCCACGTCCAGCAGACGTAATTTTTCTTCCTGCCCGACCCGTGGCGAAGCCAGCGCATTTTCCAGAGTAGGCAGCCGCTGAAAGACTTCTGCGAGCACCGCGTCTAACTCTTCGAGGACCGTGTCGGTGTTACCCGCTTGTTCGGTTGCACCCAGTAACGCTTTGGCGTAGACCGCCGCCAGGTACTGCTGGCCGGTATCGACAGTCGAACTGTTGGCTTGGGTCTCAGCCATTTACGGAACCGTTTTTCGGTGGCAACATCAGGGGAACAAGTGCTAGTTTTCGCTGGGTAACTGCTGCAGGGCATCTTTGACCAAGGTGGCGTGATCGGCGGCGTTGACTTCGCGCCGCACGATCTGACTCGCCAACGCGACCGACAGGTCGGCCACTGTTCCGGCGACTTCCTGTAACGCTTGATTCTTCGCGGCGTTGATGTCCGCGACCGCCCGCTCCCGTTCGCGCTGGGCCGCTTCCTGAGCCTCACCGACCATCGTCTCACGCAGCGCTGCCGCATCTCGTTTGGCGGTTTCCAGCATCTCGCGGGTCTGTTCGGCCGCCTGCGCGAGCTGGCTTTCGTAGTCCCGCAGCGTGGCATTTGCCTTGTCGAGCGACTGCTTGGCCTGATCGATATCGTCGGCGATTGACTTCTCACGTTTGTCGAGGCCCTCGGTGATCGGTCCCCAGGCGAATTTTCCCAGGATCAGCAATAGGGCTACGAACACGATTGCCGTACAGATCGCCAGATCGGGGTCGAACGCCAGCGGGTTGGTATTGGCACCTTCCTCAGCGACTGCGGTGGAGAGCATCGACGGCAATCCGAAGCCCGATACGACCAGTGAAGTCAACAGCGCGATCCGAAGCGAGAATCTCGACATNGCTTTCATTCCGAAGCAGGGAAGTGCTGCAGGCTTGCTGCCTAACCGTTGAACAGCATACAGACAATCAAGCCGAAGAACGTCGCTCCTTCGATCAGCGCGGCGGAAATTAACATTGCTGTTTGAATGGTACCCGCCATCTCGGGCTGGCGCGCGATGCTCTCGACGGCCGATCCGCCGATCCGCCCGATGCCCAGGCCGGCGCCAATCAACACCAATCCGACGCCCAGTGAACTACCGAACAGCATGCCGTTGCCGGCAGCAGCGCCCTCTTCAGCAGCAGCGCCCTCTTCAGCAGCAGCGCCCTCTTCAGCGAACGCTGGGGTAGCAATCAACAGCAATGCAAATCCGATCACTAGAATTCTGAGGCACTTGAACACGGATCTCGTCTCCATTTGAAAGAAGCTTTTCGTTTTCCGTCATGGCAGTGAACCCTAATGGGGATGCACTGCCATGCCAATGAACAGGGACGCCAAGAACGTGAAAATATAAGCTTGCAGGAATGCGACGAACAGCTCGAGCATGCTCAACGCGACAGCGCCGCCAATACTCGCGACGGTGACACCCANCCAGGCGCCAAGACCGACTTTGGCAGATGCCGCAATAAAGGCCATGATGACTGCCAGTACCAGGTGACCGGCCATCATGTTGGCCAGCAGACGAACCGACAACACAAAGTGTTTGATCAGTATTCCCATGATCTCGATCACAAAGATACTGGGAATCAATACGAGCGCCAGAACGAAGGGAATGTCCATGGGTGGTACCTGGGCTTTCAAGAAACCCACCACACCGAGCTTTTTCATTCCGGCACCGGTTACCGTGACGAACGTGACCAAGGCCATCGTAGCGGTCGTAGCCAGTGCACCGGTGGGGGAACCGAGCCAGGGCACCATACCCAGCAGGTTGCAGATCAAGATGAAGAAAAACAGCGTCCACACGAAAGGCAGGAACTTGGCGGCATCGTGCTTGCCGATGGCGGGGCGGGCGACACCATCCCGGATGAACAGCACCATCGCCTCCAGCAGGTTCCACCATCGCCCGACCGGTGGTCCTCCCCGCTTGATGCGGCTTGCCAAACGGATAAAGACAAAGGCTAGAATCGCAGCCCCCGCGACTTCCAGCACCATATACTTCGTCAACTTCAGATCGAGGGGTTCCACCAAACCCTCGACGGGAACTTCAAGCTGGTAACCGCTTTCGAGTTGCAGCGGCTGGGGAACGTATACTTTGTGCCCGAGCCTACGTGGTAATTCGAAATGGTCGGCATCTTTGACGTGCAGGACCAAATGCGTCGCGTCGAGCGGGTCGGCGGCGTGCGCTGCGTTACCAGATCCGTGTTGACCGGCTTCTGCCATGTCTTTAACTCNCTTCCGCCGATTCNCAAGTGACCGTTTTAGAACGGCCAACGAGCANCAACGTGTCGACCGCGATTGTCGCAAAGTAGAGTGGCATAACATAGAAGACGAAACCGGTTTCGACCAGTATTCCACCCCTCCAATAGACGAAAAAACAGATGCCGAGTGGTACCCCGGCGCGCAGGACCATGTTGACGAGGACCTGGTAGAGGCCAAACTCGGGTTGCTGCAATCGGGCGGTGATCAGCAGGGAGCCCAGTCCGCAAGCCAGACAGACCCCGACAGCCAGACCAGCGGCGAGAAATGCAATGGTGCCGTGTAGAACGAATCCGCAGCCGGCACTGAGGACACCGACGCTGGACAACGCCAGCGCCAGCCAACCGGCTTGAGCCGCAGTGGGTGTTCGCTGGTCGCCGGTTGCATTCACCGAGGGTCTTCTCCCCCAACAGCGTTACTTTGCTGCTGTCGAGTGAANCGAATCAATTGCCACACGCCGAGTGTCATGCCCAGCGAGAATCCAATCAGGGTGAACAGACCGGGTGTCCCGGCTTTGCCGTCGAGCCAGTAGCCGGCCAAGCCCAGGACCACCATCTGCAACGAGAGCGTCGTGACCCGCGACGCCCACTCCAATCCCGTGGCAAGNGGCGAACGCTGGTCGGTTTCCTGGTTCACTACGACCCCATCGTGTTTTCACAACCCACTGTCACAAAATAGCTTGCGGTTTTGTTGCGGTTGCGATAATGGGACCGATCTGCGCCCAAGGCGAACAATCTATCCGAACCCCAAAAGTGGGTCAACCAACCGGATTGTTAATCGGGGTATTTTTCCGGCCGCTCGTGGGCAGGCGTATAAGTTGCTTTGNNTCAAATGTTTAAGTGATGGGCAGCGTCAGTTTGAGCCACCGGACTGGCGGATGGTCCCAGCGATCGCTGGGACCATTTTCAGTAACATCGCAGCAAGTCCTTTATGGATTGGGTTTTAGCGAACAAAAGGGAGCTTTGGAGATACCCCTTGCGGGGGGATCTAGATTGTGTTTCTGATACATCTCGACTAGATTCGAAAGAGCGTCGNAAACGGTGGGGGGCGCCAATTTTCGGCTCTTCCCAATGGCTTGTGGCCCCGTCATTTCGAACGTTGATGACACAGATTGGGACTCGCTTACCCAGTGGACCGCACCGGGTGGACCGAGTCCAGTTCGATCGGCAGTTACGTGGTGGTTGTTCGGGATGGACACCCGCTGCGGCAAGAGGTTGTTTTGTTGACTGGTCAAGGATGCCGTCTGACTCTTCTGGGAGCTGGCTGTAATGCGGCTCTCTGGTTCATGTCGGAGGAGATTGTTGTGACCACGGCGGCAGAATACAGATCCCAGACCGTAAAAGACTTAGGAAAACTGGCCAAGACACTGGGTCTACCCGGCTGGAGTTCGATGCGCAAAGACGATTTGATTCGGGCTCTGGTGCGCGCAGCCCGCGCCAAGGCGAAAGCCAAATCGTCCAGCAAGGCGACTGCCGCGAAAGCCCGCGTCAGATCGAAGACATCACGCCCCCTGAGTCGCGCTTCCAAACGGACGCGCGCCAAGGCGACCGCGGCGAACCAGCCGAAGGTCAAAGTCCGCCCCGCGGCAAGGCGCCGGCTGCGCCACGCCAACGAGCAACGCAAGCAGCGTAAAGATCTGTCGACACCGATGGCCAATGGCCGCGCCAACGGCGCTGGGGGTTCGGGCAGAAGGCACTCGAAAGACCGTATCGTTCTGCTGGTTCGTGATCCGTTTTGGATTCAGGCCTGTTGGGAGGTTTCGCGGCAGGGAATGGAGCGGGCCCGCGCTGCGATGGCAGAGTACTGGCATACGGCGAAGCCGACGCTGCGGGTTTACGAAGTGGAACAGCAAGCGACCACCAGTACGGCGGAGTGGGTTGCCCGCGATATCGAAGTGCACGGGGGCGTCAATAACTGGTATATCGACGTGTCGGATCCTCCTCGGACTCATCGGGTTGACCTGGGATACCTGGCCAGCAATGGCAAATTTTTTGCCCTTGCGCGCAGCAACATGGTATCGACTCCTCAACCGGGTAGCAGCGACGCGATTGATGAGAATTGGTCCGACGTGGCGGAAGATTACGAGCGCGTGTTTGCACTGAGTGGCGGGTATGACCAACAGAACGCTGTCGGAGAGTTGCGCGAGTTGTTTGAAGAACGCCTGCGACGCCCGATGGGCGCTCATGAGATGGCCCGTTATGGAGCCGGGGCTGAACGGATTCTCAACCGCGAGCGCGATTTCTTGTTTGAGGTCGACGCGGAGATGATTATCTTCGGTTCGACCAAGCCNGATGCGCACGTCAGTTTGTCGGGAGAACCGGTCAAGCTGCGACCCGACGGGACTTTTACCGTCCGGGTCAGTATGCCGGATCGTCGTCAGGTCCTGCCGGTGGTGGCTTGCAGTGGCGACGGGGTTGAGCAACGGACGATTGTGCTCGCCATCGAACGCAACACGAAGTTCATGGAGCCCAAGATTGCCGAGTCGGCCGGCTGATCGGCTGCGGTCGGGATGTGGTTCCTTTCCGTGACACAATCACCGCGTCGTTCGGCGCGGTTTTTTTGTGATTCTCGCGGGGCGTTTTGGTTCCTCGCGGTTTCTCGGGCCGACGCCGCGCTCATGTGGCTAGTGTGAACGGCCTCAGGATGCCGAAAACAGAACCCACCCCGCCCGCGTGAGAACGTGATCTGCCGGCCCGCTAAGCCCGGCCATCCATTGCCGGATTGTCCTGGCGCTGTGCCTCGAGTAGGCTCAGATGCCGGATCGTGAAACGTGCTCGACGGGTCGATCGACGCCACCTACGCTGCCAGTGTGATCGAGCGGTACTGTGGTGGCCATTCCCGGCGAGCTGACAGAGCGCACCTCGGGTGACGGTTAGTGGCGATGAACCGGGTGATTATCCAGTTATCAGATTTACACCTGTTGTCCGACATCGAGTCGACGGTGCGCGAGGTCCCAACCTGGCGGACGTTGTCCGAAGTCCTGTCGGTGATTCGCCAGCGGGATGAAGGGGAATTTCAATTGGTGATCACGGGAGACCTAGCCCAGGCGGGAGAACGCGTGGCGTACGAACGTCTCGCCGAGTGGCTGCAGGAGTGGCGCCCGCGGTGTCTGGTGGTTCCCGGAAACCACGATCACCGCAGTACGTTGCGGGACGTTTTTGATTTGCCGCGAGCTTCTTCCGCGGAAGATCCCGATTCCATCTGCTTTTCCGAGCCGTTGGGCGAGTGGAGGTTAATCGGTGTCGATTCGCAGATACCGGGCGAGGTCGGTGGAGCGCTCTCTGCTGGACAGCTTGAGTGGTTAGAGAGCGAACTCGCCTCACAGTCACAACAGCCGACCATTCTGTTCATGCCCCACCCGCCGTTTTCTGTTGATTCGACCTGGGCAGATGCGATTGGGCTGGCCAATCAGGAGGCATTTTGGCAGACCATCGAGAGATTTCCTCAGGTACGCTCGGTGGTGAGTGGTCATGTGCACCAGCAATATTCCGCAATACGAGGTGACGTGCTGTGTTTGACGACGCCCGCGACATCGTTTCAGTTCAAACCTGGTAGTGAGTCGGCACAGTTCGATCCGGTTTCTCCAGGGTTTCGTTTGCTCGTGTTACGAGAAGGTCGCGTCGATACCGAGGTCGTTCGCCTGCCTCGGCTCGCTTTTCCGCCTCGCGTGGTGGAAAACTGAAACGCGCGGCAAGCTATTGCGTCGGCGGCCGGTGGTCCTCGATTCCCGTGTGGGTCGATGTCTGCGTGGAAGGAATCGAGGCCGGTGGCCGATCACGATCGGATATGCCGGCCCCCCTCGCGGTGGGCACAACTAGCGCGCCCAGACGGTCCACGGTCATCACGCGGCGGTTCGTTCGTAAGCGCGGCGCAGGGCTAGACCGTGAGTCAGCGAGCGCCACGGGCCAACCGGAATACGTGATCGCAGAGGCGACCCACTTCTTCCGGATCCAGTGGGATTTCGTGGTACTTTCCCTGAAGCCAGTCGGAGAGTTGATCGTCATAGCACGGGTTGGTCGGTCGACCGGACTGGCTTTGGGCGTCCACCGCGAGCAGGCGCGGCGGTGAGGCACCCAGGTCAGCGATCATGCGGTAGCCGCCCCCGGTCGCCGCAGTCCAGCGATGACCGGATCCCGTGTTCCCGACGGTCTGCATATCTCCCCTGACGCCGACACCGCCGTGATCGAGTAATGTGGCAAGCGCTCCTCGTTGCGACAATACGTGGCAAAGATCGAGTCGGTGAAAATGACCCCAGGTCCAGTCGGACATGTCGGTACCGCATTCGGAGCCCAAAAAATCGAGCGTGGCTTGGAACGTCTGTCGAATCCGTGATTCTCGGTCGCCGTTGACAAACCAGCCCAACGGGTCCGCGGTCAGCAGCCGAGCTGCGCAGCCTCCGACTCCCTGCTGTAGCAGGTCTCGACTCTCGTCATCGAAACGCGCACCGGCGACCTCTTCGCACCAGTGGGAAAAAAACAGATTGAAGATCGCCGCGGGAACCGAGTCCGCTTCGGCTCGAAAATCCCATTTGGCGAGTAAATCGGCGGCCTGCGCGAAACGCGGTTCGGAAACACTCTCGAGTACCAATAACAGGCCCGGAACGACCGCCGCGGCTCGCAAATCGACCGAATCGAGCTGCATTTTTCCGCTGTCAGCCGGTCCGAGATGGGAGCGCGCTTCGATCATCTCGCGGATGCGTTGGCCGCGCCAACCGCTGGTCCAGGTACCGGCCAGTGGAAACGGAAAGTCGGGCGGCGCGAGCCGGTTGTTGGCCGAAGCGATCCAGCCGCGGTCGGGATCGGTAATTTGCGGCATCGTTTCGAAGGGGAGCAGCCCCTGCCACTGGTCAGCGGGGTCCCAGCCGCGACGGAATCCGCGTTGGGCTTGCTGGCGGAGCGGAATTCGGCCGCTGGTTTGGAATCCGATCTGGCCCACTGTGTCCGCGAACACCATGGAAAAAGTGGGGACGTACCAAGGTCGCAGCGCTTGGCGAAACGTGGGGACGTCCGTCGCCCGATTCATCGCCAGCATGCCTGTCAACCAGCCTCCGTGGTGCGTCCCGAGCCATTTGAGTGATACCGGCCCGTGCTGGTTGGCAGGAGCTGGCAGCAGTTCATCGACGAGAGGGCCGTTGCGCGAGAGTCGAACCGTCTGCTGGTGCGGTTCAGCATTTCGAATAGAAATTGTCTCGCTGCGTTCTCGCCAGGGTTCCCAGACGCCATCGAACAGAAAACAACCGGGATGTTCTGCATCGGTTTGTTCTCGGTAGAGATCGCGCAGCGAGCAGATGTTGTTGGTGATTCCCCAGGCAACCTGTTGATTGCGCCCGATCATTACCGCCGGCACTCCGGCGTAACAAGTTCCCGCCACATTAAATGAACCACCGCNCAGGTGAACTTCATACCAACAGGAGACAGCCCCAAAGGCGATGTGGGGATCGCTCGCGACCAGCGGCATCCCGGATGTGGTCCGCCTACCGGACAGCGCCCAGTTGTTGCTGCCAACGCCGCCATCGGGGTCGACGATGACTTCACCGACCCGTTCGGGGCTGAGTTCATCCGCGGGTACGAAGTCCCCGTCGTGGAGTATCGACTCCTCGTCGCATTCACCGCGCAAGAACTCCGCCAACAGCGGCCCGTCACCGAGACTACGGCGTGCGATTTCTGGGATACAGATCACGGGGAACCGGCCGGTGAGATACCAGCGAAATTCATTTTCGATCGCTACGCAGTCGATCTCGCGCCACCGTTCAGGGCGATAATCGAGCAGATCGAACTCGATCGGCATGCGGTCTTCGTTCTGATCGATCCAGTCATTGATGCCTGCAGTAAACGCGTGTAACAAGCTTCGGACCGGGTCGGTCAGCTGTGCCCACTCGGCGGTNGCGATATGGCTCAGACCGATGGTACGCACCAGCCGGTCGGACTCCAGGCCTTCGCATCCGACGATCTCGGATAGCCGGCCCGTCGCTTTGCGCCGTAACCAGTCGAGTTGAAATAAGCGATCTTCGGCGATCGCCCATCCGAATCCAAAGAACAGGTCCCAGTCGTTTTCGGCCAACACGTGAGGAATCCCGTGCAGGTCACGTGCGATCCGCACATCGGCGCCCACCGGCGCGGTCACCTGTTCGTGGGTCGCAAGCGCTCGCCGCTGTGCGATTTGAGTCCACCACTGGTGAAACGCGTCAACCGGCATCCCGAGGGCCTGGCAGACCGACTCGATCGATGCACCTGCTCCTAGTCTTCTCAGGCCTTCAAGTTCGGAGGGTGTGGACACGGCTGGCTCTCGGGGTCGCGCGGTGTGGACGGGCGCTGGCAGCGATCAGACCGGCCATGGATTGCACTCGCTGCGCGTGCGGCGACCGTCTCTCCTGGGACGCGTGAAGGCTGTGGTGGGCCCCAGCGGGAATCGGGCGGCGTGCGTAGGGGGGGGTCCGGGTACCGGGCAGTCGCTGGCGGTCGCACCTTGGTGCGACTTCCCAGCGCACTGGACTTCCCAGCGCACTGGCAAGAGGCTGAGCCTAACAAGCCGAGGTGGTCGATTCAACGGGAGTCGCTCGCTTAGGGGATCGGTCATCGGATCACCTCCAGGCGCACGAAACTGCGATCGAAACAGATCCGCAGCCAGACGCGAAGTCGGCCCCGGTGACCGGGCCAATGCGTCAACCGATCATCTTCTCTTGTCAGTACGTCCTGCCCTTTTGGCATCGGCGGGGATCCTGCCTACACCGACCTCTATCAGCACCGACCTCTATCAGCACCGTGATCGCGTTAACGGAGCCCGCTCAGAATTCAGTTCAGAGGATCCTGCGGGTGTGCGTTTCCAATCCAGGTTGTTGGGTCTCCAAGCCGTGCCGACAGGGCNTTACGCAGGTCGAGTTATTGGTGGTGATTGCTATTATCGGGACCCTCGTCGCTCTGATGATTCCGGCGGTGCAGTCGGCCCGCGAAACGGCCCGGCGGATGAACTGTTCCAGTAACCTTCGCCAGCTCGGGTTGGCGTCGGCCCAGTTCCACGACGCCTTTCGACGTTTTCCGCCGGGCTACCTGGGAGTCCAGCCGCACCGATTTGTGCCCTGTCAGGCGAATACGCCGTCGCAGTATGTCGGCACCATGCCGTTCCTGCTTCCCTATCTCGAAGCAGGTGCGGTGTTCGATCGTCTGGGAGGTGACTTCACTGATTTTCTCGAAGTGACGCGGTTCACACCGGGCACCTGGTGGGCCCTACAGAGCACAGAACACCCGGAGTACTTGTGGAACCCCGCACCCACCGCTTCGGAACCGGGTTTGGGATACGACACCTGGACCATTGCCCACTCCAACATCGGCATGTTCGGTTGTCCTTCCGCTGCGCCGCAGGTGCGGGAGCGGACCAGCTTTTGGAATTTCTATCCTCTGGCGGACGGCCNCTGTTGTGGGATTTCGATCTGCGTTCATAGCACCGGCGTCGGGGATGTGGCGCCGGCGCTCAGTGATTTGGGATCCACCGATTACGTCGGGGTCGCAGGTGGGCTCGGAAACAGCCCGGCGGTCATTCAGAGTGAACAGGGCGGCGCAGTCAGGAATCCTTGGAAGCGGTACCAAGGGGTGTTCGGAAACCGTTCCAAGACCCGCTATGCCGATATCAGGGATGGCACCAGTAATACGCTATTGTTTGGGGAGGCGACCAAGCGGTATTTCCCATGGGATCCGGCGGGCGAGGGGCTTCCGGCAACCTTGTGGAGCCGGAACTACCGGGTCAGCTTCAGCTGGATCGCACAGGGACCGATGCCGACCGCCTGGGGCATCACCGAGCGCTATCCCGCGTATCCTTTCGAGGGTCAGACGATGGAATCGGGCGCTTGGTACCAATTTTCCAGCCATCACCGCGGAGTTGTGCAGTTTTGTTTTGCCGATAACTCAACGCGTGCCGTAAGTGAGAACATCGATCGCGGGGTCTTGATCTTGCTCTCGGGCATCAAAGATAAGGGCGTTGTCGATGTGGACAGCGTCGCGCCCTCGCAGTAAAGCGTTGGTGCGGTGTGTCGTGTGCGTCTGTTGAGATCCGCCCTGCTCAGCTCCCGTCGACAGACGCCTCTTCGGACGGCGATCGACCGGTTGATTTTCCGGGTCGCATCCATCCGATCGTGAAATCGACTCCGCAGCGCGATTGGGGTGCCGGCACAGCGTGCCCTCAGCGGTGGTGGCACGCTTCGTGTGCGCGTTGACCGAACACCAGCTAGCGATCACACTACACGGCGAATCGAACCGCACGGTGCAGGCTGCTCATGTCGTCGTCCAATTCCGAACCTGTCGGTCGTCGCAATGCGATCAAGATCAGCGCTGGGCTTGTTGCCGGTGCGGCGTCGCACAACCGGGGTGCTCGGCATGCTTCGGCGGCGCCATTGTCTTGGGAAGAGTATTCCAAGCTCGATGGCCTGCGCATGGCAGAACTGGTCAGAACTAGGGAGATTACCCCAGACGAATTGCTCGATTGTGCGATTCATCGTGCGCAAGCCGTCAACCCGGCAATCAACGCCATCGTCGAGATTCTGCATGACCGCGCCCGCGACGCCATTCGCAAGGGATTGCCTTCCGGACCATTGACGGGAGTTCCTCTGGCGGTCAAGGACATCAGTTTTTCGATGGACGGCGTCTTGTCGGAACGCGGTTCGGCGCTCTTCGCCAACGCCCGCGGAACCAGCGACAGCACCGCAATTCGGCGCTACCGTCAGGCNGGTCTGGTGCCCTTCGCGAGGACCGCAACACCCGAACTGGGGCTCTTGCCGACAACCGAATCGGTGGTTTCTGGGATCACCCGCAACCCTTGGAACTTGGAACGTACCGCAGGCGGATCCTCGGGCGGATCGGCCGCTGCGGTAGCGGCTGGAGTGACGCCGATTGCCACCGCGAGTGACGGCGGGGGATCGATCAGGATCCCTTCGTCCTGCTGTGGCCTGTTTGGGCTGAAACCGACCCGCGCTCGCGTGCCGCTCGGTCCCGACACATTCGAAGGTTGGGGCGGTTTGTCGACGGCGCACTGTGTGACTCGCTCGGTGCGCGACAGTGCGGCGCTGCTCGATGTTGCCAGCGGTGCCGAGCTTGGGGATGCCTACTGGTGTCCCGTAAACAAGCGACCTTTCTTGAAAGAGGTAGCGACTGCCCCCGGGACGTTACGGATCGCCGTCGTGGCGACAATGCCTCCTACCGAGAGGGTNGATGATGAGTGTCGGACGGCGATTGAACACGCTACCAGCCTTTGCGCCGAACTCGGTCACCAGCCTCGCGAGGTGACCGAACCGTTTGCCAGTCTGTTTCCATTTGAAAAACTGCGGCAAGCGATGGGGTTGATGGTGCTGGTCGAGACGAGGATGCGAGTTCTCCGTCGGATCGGGCAACTCGAGCGTGGATTGCAGGATCGCGATCTCGAACCTGTGACACGTTACTATGTCGACATCGCGGAAGACTATTCGGCCGTCCAACTCGCAGAAGCGCGTTCCATTTTTCACAGCGCTTCACGCATCATGGCAGCCTTCCAGAGAGACTACGACGTGGTCATGACACCGACGTTGGCAACACCACCGATTCCGCATCGGCGGATTTCATTGTCGGGTCTGGCNGGCGACGTNCTCANGGGNATTTTGGACTTTATGCCATGCACTCAGATGGCGAATTGGACAGGACAACCGGCGATGTCGGTACCGCTCCATCGGACCCCGGACGGATTGCCGGTGGGGGTTCAGTTCATGGGGCGTTTTGGTGACGAGGCGACACTGTTTCGGCTGGCTGCGCAATTGGAGCGTGCTCGACCCTGGTGGGAAACCAGGCCCGCACTCTAGCCACCTTCGTGTTGGATTTGAAAAGCGCCCTGATGCATCGACGGAGTCCAGTGTGTCCGGTGAGACACGGCCACAACTGAAGCGAGTGATCGGACGTCTGGGCTTTTTTTCGCTCGCGTTTGGTTCGATGATTGGTGTCGGCTGGATCACCTCGCTGGGGAACTGGTTTCAAAACGCTGGTCCCCTGGGATCGATGGTGGCGTTTCTCGTCGGTGGCCTGATCATGTTGGTGATCGGTTTGTGTTATGCCGAGGTGACGCCGATGCTCCCGGTCTCCGGAGGCGAAGTCGCCTACGCGTACAAGGCATCTGGAACGGCCATGGCTTTCGTAGTTGGCTGGTGCCTGGCGTTCGGTTATCTCTCGGTTTCTGCCTTTGAAGCCGGCTCGATCGGGGTCGTTCTCGCCTATATCGAACCGCGTTTGACGGCCGGTGCCCTCTACGAGGTGAACGGTGTCCCGGTGTACGCCTCACATCTGGTGATCGCTTTGGTGTTTACCCTCTTTGTCGCGGTGATCAACTTCGTTGGAGTCAACGTCGCGACACGAGTTCAAATCGTGCTGACGATCCTGCTGGTGATCTGTGCCGGGGCGTTTGTGATCGCCGGGGTCGGCGGAGGGAGCGTGCAGAACCTCCGGCCCGGCTTTGTGGGTAGGACTCCGATGTCCGCCTGCCAGGGGATGCTCGCGGTATTGGTCACCGTTCCGTTTTGGTTTGTCGGTTTTGACACCATTCCCCAGGCGGCCGAAGAGCGCCAGGGCCAGCTGCCCGCACGGCGTCTGAGTCAGTGCATTCTGCTGTCGATTTTCGGTTCCATGGTGTTTTACATTGCGGTGATTGGCAGCGCGGGGATGGTGGCACCTTGGCAGACGATTGTGGGTGACGAAGTCGAATTGCCGACGGCGCGCGCGTTTGAGTCAGCGTTTGAGTCCCGGTTGTGGGTCAATCTCGTACTATCGGTTGGGCTGATCGGCCTGCTGACGAGTTGGAACGGATTCTTCCTGGCTGGAACGCGCGTGTTGTTTGCGCTCGGCCGGGCGCACATCATCCATCCATCGTTTGGTAGGACGCATTCGAAGTTTGGGACACCGACGACGGCCATTGTATTTAGCGGGGCGGTGACGTTTTTGTCTGCCGGCCTCGGAAAAGAAGCGCTGACGGTGTTTGTCGGTGCTGGATCTCTGGGGATTGTGGTCGCGTTTGTCGGGGTTNCGATGTCACTCATCAAACTGCGGCGAGCGTTCCCGCATCTTGAACGCCCCTATCGGGTGCCCGGAGGCGGGCTATTGCCAGTCACAGCGACCATCGGCGCCGTCTTCATGCTGTTGGTGATGATCACTCCAGGAAGTCCGGGATCACTCAATCCGCTGCAATGGTGTATCGTCATCGGGTTTTTCTGCGCGGGCGTAGTCTTCTGGACCGCCGCCCGAAAAACTCGGAATTCGCTTTCAGACGAAGAGCGAAGCCGGTTGATTCTCGAAGATTACGCCTGACGGTCAGACCGACGCAGCACCCGGGAATCCTNCCCGTGAGCTGTCNGATCGGGTTGCGGCACACACGGTTGCGGGCGGGGACGTTCGAGATGCGCCACGCTGGCATTAGCCAAACGGATTGACGTCCAGGTATTTCACCGCGGCGGACGGTTTGTCAAAATAAGGCGAGCATTTTTCAGGGGAAAGGAAGACGACGATGACGAGTGGAGTTCAGCTCAAGAAACAAGTGCTTGCGACCATCGACGCGCGGCGCGATGAGATTATCGAAGTGGGCGAATCGATCATGGACGCACCCGAACTCGGTTTCAAGGAGAAACAGACCGCCCAACGCGTCACGCAGATCTTCCGCGCGTGTGGGTTGCCATTCGATGACGGATTGGCCTTGACCGGGGTCAAGGCCGTCTTGCGAGGTGGAAGGCCCGGCCCCACGATCGCGTTGATGGGAGAACTGGACGCCTTGCTCGTACCCGATCATCCACGGGCAAATCCAGAAACAGGCGCGGCGCATGCCTGCGGTCACAACGCCCAGATCGCGGGGTTGCTGGGGGCGGCGATGGGTTTGTCTGCCAGCGGCGTCGCCGAGCATCTTGCCGGCAACGTGGTTTTTTTTGCTGTGCCGGCTGAGGAATACGTCGAGATCAACTATCGACTGGGACTGGTCAAAGCGGGAAAAACTTCCTTTCTGACCGGCAAGCAGGAACTGATCGAATTGGGGCTGTTCGATGATGTCGACATGGCGGTCATGATTCACTCCAGTAGTCCCGAGACACAAGAGGGGATGATGGGTGTGCCCGTTTCGTCAAATGGTTTTCTGGCTAAGAGCATTCGTTTTTTGGGTCGTGCGGCGCATTCCGGCGCGGCGCCACAGCGCGGCATCAACGCGCTCAGCGCCGCCACCCTGGCACTGAGTGCGATCGATGCTCAACGGGCGACGTTTCGCGACCAAGATTGTGTTCGCGTGCATCCCATCATTACCAAGGGTGGCGATCTGGTGAATATTGTGCCGGCTGAGGTTTGTCTTGAGACGTACGTTCGCGGCAAGACCCGTGAGGCCATTCTGGATGCGTCAGGCAAGGTCGATCGCGCATTGCGTGGTGCGGCGATTGCCATGGGATGTCGTGTTGAAATTGAAACCGTTCCCGGCAATTTGCCACTCCGTAACGACCCGGAACTCTGTCGTGTGTTCCGAGCGAACGCCGAACAAGTTCTGTCCGCCGACGGCTACCGTGATTATCCTCACGGGGGTGGCTCGACCGACGCCGGTGATTTAAGCCAGATCATGCCGGTTCTGCATCCGATGATGACCGGTGGGCGTGGCTTCCACCACCAGACCGACTGGTGTATCGCGGATCATGAGGCCGGATACCTGGCGCCCGCCAAGACCCTCGCCACGATGGCGATCGATCTGCTCTCCGAAGACGGCGCACAGGCCAATCAGGTGCTCGCACAACATCATCCGGCGATGGGCAAGGACGAGTACCTCGACTACCAGCGTTCGATTTTCCAGACCGAGATTTACGACGGACAGACGGCTTGAACGACGCCTCGGGACCCGCTCTCTTGATCGAGCGGAAGCGGCCTGTCGCAAGAGCCGTTCGTCGGGGATCGCCGACGGCGCGTCGGGCTGTTCGCTCCACTGGGCGACGAACGGGCAGGCGCCGAGCGAGCAACTCAGAGGTCGGCGGGGGCAAACGCGAGCGAAGTCTGGATCGGGAAATCGCATACGCAGCCGCTGCTGGCTTCGGGGATTAGCAGCAAGCCGGCGGACGGAATCATATTGATCCAGCAGCCGGGGCGACTGACCTGGGTGACCTTCTTGACTCGCCCGGTACTCAGATTACAAAGCGCGGGGTTTCCGGCGCGAAAAAAACAGGTGGACGCCGAAGCCGATACCGCTCCGCAACCGTGGCCGCCGCGACGCAAGTTCCAGCCATCGCGCTGTCGCCCCGTACGCAGTTCATAAGCGTAAGGTTCCACGTAGACGGTATCTCCCACGATTACCGGATGATGGTCCTGTTCGCCATGGCTGCCTCCCGCCGGTTGTTGTTGATTCTGGGTGGTGGTCCATTGTTGGCTCCCGTCGTGAGCGCTGTGGCAGTGTACGTCGTACCAGACGCGAGCCTCCTTCCCCTGCCCTTGGTTTCGCGTGCCGACGGCGATCAGATGTCCCGAGGCGTAACATAGATACAGGTGGTGCTGGATGGAGCGCAGGTCGATGCGGGTCTTCCAGACCAGGGCACCTGTCTCGGCATGGATTGCCACCAGAGTGGCCCCGTTCTTGAGCAATACCGGCAATGGCGATCTGCCAGTCTCGGTTGCCAAGGTGGCCGGGTCATCACTCTCTACAAAGAACAGGTGATTGGCGGCCAGTGTGATGGTCGGGTTGAGGATCGCACCGCGAGTGGGGCGGTACTGCCAGAGCAATGCGCCGCTGTGGCGGTGGCGCGCGAAGAGCGCGTCACTCGTGACAATCGGGATGTGGTCATAATAGGTTTCGTCGATCGTCTTGCGAGAGTGTTCAGTCCGCGAGGCGCCGGGCCGGGTCGTACTCCCGTACAACCGAGTTCCCACACGAGCGACATAGCCCCAGAATCGAGTTTGCCCCTCGGCGGATAAAGGCGCGGCAAAATTGTGCTCCGACGCACCGGTCCGGGCGTTGAGGCCGTAGCATCGATCTCGGGCGACGACGTAAAGATAATCCTCGGCAGCGACCATACTGCCCGAATCGCGGAGCGCACCGATACGGCGAGAGTCGGCGACCTCGACATTCCAGAGGAGACTGCCGTTGTAGACATCGACGCCAATGACGCGGTTGTTTCCCGGGATGAACAGCCGCCCGTCGCATACCAACGGGGGCACAGTGCGATGATGGCGATCGACCATGTCTCGCGGTCCGGGGGGGCCGAACCACTGTAATTGCAGCGAATCGGAGACCCGCTGGTCCTCGCTGCATGAGGTATTGGCCGGGTTGGCATACATGTGCGTCCATTCACCGGTACCTGCCAGCGCGGGTCTGTGTAGTTCCGCCCAAGTCGTGCCTGTCGGGTCTGTAATGACTGCGGTTGAATTCGGGTGCAGCACACGTAGGATTTCCTTTTTGATCTCGGCAAGCGGTGGAGCCTGGGGCGTCGGGGCGACGTATACCACGAGGTTAAACAGGGCCGAACCATAAGGCAGCACTGAAAGCACACCACGATGGACGGCAACCTGTCCATCGTGGCCCCTGCTGGCAAGGTGCCGTCGCGCCTGATTTACGCGTTTGGCGTCAGGCTCAACGCCGATGACACGTAGACGGCTCTGGCGGGCAAGCTCTCCGGCCAGATGTCCGTCTCCACAGCCCAGCACCAACGCGTAACCGATGTCCGCCCCGGTGGACCGGATCAGCCGCTGCGCTAATTGAGATACGGACGGTTTGACCGTGGAGGCTGGAGACGCCTTGGTGGGTTGTGGGGGTTCCTCCGTGGAAGTCCTGGTTTGTATGCGGGGCGCGAAGCAGTAGATGTGTCCCCGGTCCGTGCTGATTAGCAACCGGCCAGCGACGACGGCCAACCCATAGGCTCTGCCCGAGACGCGAGTACGCCAAATTTGTTTTCCGGAAGTCGAGTCGAACGCAGCCACCTGCCCGGCGCCTCCGGCCACCCAGCTGTTGGCGGAACCGATCAGCGCGTAGGGAAATTGCTCGGCCCAGTCCCCTTCCGGTTGCGGCAGTGGTTTGCCGGCCCTCTGCAACCGCGCCAGGCGAATCTGCGGGGCGCGACCCTGAGCAATCGCGAGTGAATTTCCCCGTTTTTTCATATAACCCTGTGGCGAGAAGGGGAGTTTTCCGGAAGCCAGTAGATCCCCCGTGTGCGCCTCGAGCAGATACTGAAAGGTACCCTGACTGGGGAACAGGCCGGCCGCGAAACGAATCCGCTCACCGTCGACGATCACGCCGCTGCGCACTGGCCAAGCGGAAATGATGCGTCCGTTTCCGGGAATTCTCCGGTCGGTAGGACCGGCGCGGAAATGCCATAACTGCTTTCCGTCGCGGGCATCCAGGCAATAGACACGACCGTCGTCGGATCCAAAAAAGACGCGATCCTTCCACAGCGTTGGCGCCAGTCGAATCGGTCCCTCCGCAAAAAACCGCCAGCGTGTGAGTCCCGTTGCCAAGTCGAGACAGCGCAATTGGTCATCGGCCGAAGATCCAAACAACACGACAACCCCGTCGGATACAACGTGCATCGCTCGATCGTAGGTAACGCGAGCCGGCAAGTTGAATTCTTCCCGCCAAAAGTTCTGTTGTGCGGGAGGGGGCCAGGCAGGTGCGGGGGGGTGGTCTGACTGGTAGTGCCACGCCAAATCGAGCGGCCACTCGAGTGAGCTTGTACTCATTCCCGACCGCATATTGTCGCGCAGGTATGTCGGCCAGTCGTCGCCCGCGGTTCGGGTCGGTTCGATTCCCGGAAATGTCTGTTTGCGGGCGGCGAAGCGTTTCGCGATGTCGCCTGCGGAGAGGGCGGTGCGGTGGATACTCACCTCGGCAATGCGACCCTCGAGCGGGTGGAATTCGTCATCGTCCCGATAACCGCCGATCCCGAAGACACCGCGCTGGGGATACAGAATATCTCCCGACTGCTCTTGGGAACTGGCCGCCAGTTGTCCGTCGACGTAGAGTTTCATCGAGCGGCCGTCATAGGTCGCGGCTACGTAGTACCAGCTGCCGGTCGCGAACGCGGTCTCGGATGTGAGGTAGGTCAGACGTTGTTTCTGGGCGGCAGCGATCCCGAAACAGAATTGCGTTCCACGGTAACCGAGCAACCAACCGCGTTCATAATCGCCGTTGTCTTGAATCGCCGAAACAAAGCCACCCCAGTCGGTCGGTGATTCCACGAGGACCCAGGCTTCGGCGGTCAATTGCTGGCGTGGCAGCGAGGCGTCGGCTAAGTTCGCCGCCAGCGTCAGCAGACCCTGCTTACCATCGAAGATGATCGCGTCGGGCGACTGGTTCGAGAACCGGGGACCGTCGATCAAACCCGTGAGATTCCCTGCGGTGGGCCGTAGTTTGCCCTGGTTGTAATGACGGGGCGCCAGCACCCATTTGCCGACCAGCGATTGCGCACCCTCCAGCGGTGGCCCGAAATGAGCACCCGCGCAGGCGAGCCATAGCGCGCCCACCGACCAGAGGACCCGGCGTTGTCGGTTGTGATCGGGTCTCCGCGAATCGACCGCACTGGGGTGAAACATGTCGTTCGTTTCTAAAGACAGGGGCGAGGGGGGCCGCGGTGGCGCGCACCGCAGCGGAAATCAGGCCAGAACCTCCTGGATAATCTCGCCGTGAACATCGGTTAGCCGCATGTCCCGACCACTGAAACGAAACGTCATCTGGGTGTGGTCCATTCCCAAAAGATGCAGCATCGTGGCGTGCAGATCGTGAATTTGCTGCTTTTTTTCGATGGCCTTGTAGCCGTACTCATCGGTTTGACCATGGATCGTCCCGCCCTTAATCCCCCCTCCGGCCATCCATAAACTGAAACCGAACGGGTTATGATCGCGCCCGTTGGATCCCTGGGCGAACGGTGTGCGCCCGAATTCCCCCGACCAGACGACGAGCGTTTCATTGAACAGGCCCCGATGCTTCAGGTCGGTCAACAACGCGCCGATCGGCTGGTCGATCGCGAGCGCATTGTCCGCGTGACCCTGCGTGAGGTTGACGTGTTGATCCCAACGGTCGTGTCCCACTCTCGGGCAGGTGAGTTCGACGAAACGCACACCGCGCTCGACCATCCGTCGGGCGAGCAGGCATTGTCGCCCAAACGTAGCGGTCCCTTTCGATTTTGTTTCCATTCCGTAGAGTCGTCGGGTCTCTTGGGATTCTTGGTTCAGGTCGGTCAAATCGGGAATTGCCGATTGCATGCGGTACGCCAACTCGTAATTGGCAATTGCGGATTCGAGTTGATCGGACCGGTTTCGCTCGTCGGCGGCCCGACGGTCTAGTTTGTTCAACAGGGCCAGCTTGTTCTTTTGCAGTGTCGCAGTTGCTTCGGATCTCTGAATGTACGCGACGGGGGGATCACCGGGCCCCAAGATCGAACCTTGAAAGTTGGCTGGCAGAAAACCGTTGTTGAAGTTGTCGAGTCCGCCCGAGGGGATCAATCCACCGTTGAGGACCACAAATGCGGGCAGGTCCTCGGCTTCGCTCCCCAGTCCGTAGCCGACCCAGGCGCCCATGCTGGGACGCCCCTGAAATCCCGTACCGGTATGCAGAAAATAGTTTGCGTTGGTGTGTTCAGAGAAGGCCGACGTCATCGACCGAATGACCGCTAGATCGTCGACATGTGTGGCGATATGCGGAAACAGTTGGCTGACTGGAATCCCGCTCTCTCCGTGATTTTGAAATTTCCAGGGGCAGGCGAAGGTGGTACCGATATTGTTGAATTGAGTCGGTTCAATCTTCATCCCAAATGGTTTTCCGTGCTCTGCCGCCAGCCGTGGTTTGGGATCCCAACTATCCACTTGCGAAGGTCCACCATCCATGTACAAGTAGATGATGCGTTTGACCTTTGGGGGAAAATGGGTCGGACGGCTGGAAAAGACGCGCCGCCTCCCCTGCTCTTCCCCTACCAGTCGCTGGTCGTTTGCGAGCAGAGCGCCAAGTGCCAGGGTACCGAATCCGTTGGCGCAGGTTCGCAACATGTCTCGACGCGTCGCCGGTGACGGAATGAAGTTTCCGCAGTGTGCCATCGTTCGTTGCCGATTCTTGTGCGGGGTGAGTGCGTAGGGTGAAATCGTTCCGTTCAATCGACGTAAATAAAAGGCTTGGTGTTGATTAGGACGTGGCCCAGGTCTGCCCAGAGCCTCGGATCTGTCAGCGTGTCGGCCCCATCGATCTGGTATTCGGTTTGTTGCAGCGCTAGGAAGTCGCTCAGCTCGGCAAGTTGCTCGTCGGTTACCGGGTGACCGAGAACGCGCAAGTACATTCGCCGAATCCGCTGCGGTACCGACTCGTCGTTTTGGGTGACGAGCTTCTGAGACCACTTCTTCATCTGCTGAATTACGAACGGGTCATTCATCAGGATCAACGCCTGGGAGGGAACGTTCGACACATTGCGTCTCCCGACACACGTAGCCGGAAAGGGGGTATCGAAGGCGAGCATCATCGGTGGCAGGAAATTGCGGCGCACCAGGATGTAAATGCTGCGTCGCCCTTTCCCGTCGAGGGGTCCGCTTGGAAACGTGCCACTGCCGCGTCCCGGCATGTGCTTGGTGAGGTGAACTGGAATGCTGGGGCCGAACATCTGGGGCGACAACTCGCCCGCAATGTGCAGGATCGCGTCCCGGATCGGCTCCCCTTGCAGCCTTCGGATCCGCATCCGTTGCAACCATAGATTTTCGGGATCTTTGTCATCCGATTGAGGATTGGGAGTCGAGGACATTTGATAGGTTTGGCTGAGCAGAATGGTCCGGATCAGCGATTTGATCGACCAGCCACCCTCGATGAACGACAACGCCAGGGAATCGAGCAATTCGGGGTGCGTTGGACGTGTACCGAGGATNCCGAAATTGTCGACCGAGGCGACAATTCCGCGGCCGGTCAAGTGGTGCCAAATGCGATTGACGAGCACCCGTGAGGTGAGTGGATTGTCTGGCGAGGCGATTTGACGAGCCAATTCAAGCCGGCCGCTCCCGGAGTTAGGGTGAGGGCTTTGGCGACCTGCAATGGCCGTCAAGAACTGTCGTGGAACGAGATCCCCCAAAGTCTTGTGGTTGCCGCGGATGAAGAGGTTCTCGTTTTCAGGGCTGCCGTCCACCATCGTCAACGCGTGCGTCGGTTCGGGGATTTGCTTGGTGAGGGCGTGGAACCGGGATCGTTGCTCTCCGAGCGTCTGCGTTGTGAGGTCGGTCAACGGCAGCAGTTGGTTGGCCAGTAGCCAATTGACGATCTGTACCTGGCTTTGTGAGAGCAGCCCGTCGTCCCAATGCAGGATTGCCTGGTGCCATTGACGGTCGAAGGCCGCGGCCAGTTCGGAGCGGGTTTGCGGCTGGCCAGCCGTGATTTCCAGGAAGCTGCGGTCCACGCTTCCCGGTGGCGATGTTTCGTCGGATTGGACCAGTTGCGTCAGCTCCACGGTCCCTTCCCCGTGGTCGATGATCTCGATGTAGGCCTTGTGACCGACGTACCGGCTGACGTCGCTCGCCTGCCGGTGCCAGTAGTATTCCCCATTGTTGATATCGAACTTGCATCCGCTAAACAGCAAGGCGTTATGCTCGAACATAAAGTGACCATCGATGATGATCCGTCCCCGCCCGGTCGTTCCGCGCAGGCGGTAGAAGATGTTCTTGTGGGTGATTTCGAAGGTCGGCGTTCTCAGAACACCCCGCAGGCGGGGCGATTTTGCGCCGCTATGTAAGCTGTTGACCGCGAGCAGCTGCGGTGGATCGGCCCCCGGTTCGGCGATGGCTTGGCGAACCGGCGCACTCAAAAAAGCGGGGCCGTCGTTTAGCCACTCGGTGGCCTCGTCGTCGAACCTGGCGATGGGGTGATATTTTGACGCTGCCGTCTGCGCGAGATTCAGCTGCTGGGTGACAACCGCGGTATGGTCGGACAGCTGTTTGCCAAACTGTTCGGGAGGAAGATGGCCCAGTCGTTCCCACGTTTTCATGGGATGGTGCGGGGGGAGCGTCGAGAGATTAGCAAGCGCCAGCGCCCAGCGAGCCAGGAGCGCGGGGCTCAGCTGGTGGGCGGCAGCAACCGATTGAATCGACCGACCGCCGGAGGTCGCCGGGTGGTCGCTGAACGTGATGTGGTCGACGCCGATATTCCCCCAACTGCTCGGTTCCTGGTCGACGACCTGGATCCGCGCCTGCTTTCCGCGCCAGGGGGTGACATCAAAGACTGCCGGGCGCATCTGGTTGGAATTAAATCCGGTCTGGCTGCGGGCGGTCTTTCCGTCGATCAGTAGATTGACACAGGTTTTGCCGGGATGCTGCCCGCCCCCGACCAGGAAATGGATGTACGACTTGTCGATCGTGAAGACCCGACTGGTGAGCGTCCCTACGTGCGCGTCAGCGTGTTTCTGGCTCTTGTCGCGGGCATTGTGTGAATTGACCCAGTGTTTGCCGATGGCGAGGACGTTTCCCTGGTACTCGGGCGTGCTGGCCTGGTCCTGCGGTGCAGTTCCGAACGCCGTCCCGGTGGCGGTCCAGAGACCGTATGCGCCGCTCTCGAAATCTTCAAAAACAATCCGCTCTGGCGCCTCCTCCTGCTGGGCAGACCCATGGAGGGTTTCGGTGGCCGCCTTCAGATAGGTACTGAACGCATCGGGTGTGTTGGCGATGGTTGTTTTCAGTTCGCGGCCCAGTAGTGATGTCGTTTTCTGTTGCTGTTCGACCAACCGGCTGACGATGTTGCCGGTGGTCTCGGGGGGATAGAGAATCGCTTCGGCGCGGCGAGAACTCTGCATGTACCCGGCCAGCGCGTAATAGTCACGGGTACTGATTGCATCAAATTTATGGTCGTGACATCGGGCACAGGAAACCGTCAAACCCAGAAACGCTTTGGACATCACATCGATCTGGTTGTCGATGCGGCCCGCCTCGTCGCCCCGCACGTCGACCGGAGAATGGGTCGCTTCGCCGAGCCACCAGAATCCCGTGCCGAGCCGGGATTCGTTCCGCCCCGTGCCGGGTTCAAGTCGCGGGTGTTGCAGCAGGTCACCGGCGATCTGTTCGACCAGAAAATGGTTGTAGGGCACATCTTCATTGAGCGCGCGGATCAAGTAGTCACGGTACGCGTAGGCGTTGTGAATCGGGTAATCCGCTTCGTGGCCATAGGACTCGGCATAGCGGGTCAGGTCGAGCCAATGCCGCGCCCACCGTTCGCCGTACCGGGGTGACGTGAGTAGGCGGTTGACGACTTTGCGATACGCGTCGTCCGACTCGTCTTCGACAAACGCCTTGATCTCCGCAGGGGTGGGGGGCAGACCCGTTACGTCGAGCGTGACGCGCCGCAGCAGGGTGTACTTGTCAGCGGGCTTCGCGGGGAACAGCCCGATCTCTTCCAGGCGGGCCAGGATGAAGTGATCCAGGTCTTGGATGGGCCAGGCCTGGTCGCCGACTGCTGGCAGGCGATGGGCTTGGAGCGGTTGCCAGCACCAGTGGGCCGATTTGCGCTCGGCCAGATTAAAAGCGCGGGTCGGGTCGGGGGGCGCGGGCGGTTCATTGGGCCAGGGTGCACCTTGCTGGACCCACTTGGTGAGCAGCCGAATTTCCGCGTCCGGGAGCTTGCCCGCGGGGGGCATCTGATAGACCTCCCCATAGTTGATCGCATCGACCAACAGGCTCTTGGCCGGTTGGCCGGGGATGAGCGCTGGGCCCGTATCACCCCCTCGCAGGGCGAGCGCCCGTGAATCGAGTCGCAGGTTTCCCTTGAGGGATTTGGCGTTGCCGCTGTGGCAACCAAAGCACCGCTTGACCAGGAGCGGCCGGACTTGTTTCTCAAAAAACTCCAGCGACACACGGCTGAATACGGGTTGGCCGGGGGTCTGTGGGGCAGCGGTGCGCACCCCGACGATGAGCGCCATCCACAGTCCAGTGAGGCCCGCTACGGCGGTTGCCTTCCGCAGAGAAGTCGTTCGCGAGTGGTACGGGGGCATCATGGTATTGACATAACCTGTTGAATGGAAACAACCTAGGGTAGTATAGCGACCTCCGTTCAGAGGGTCAAAAACGTTTCCTGTCACGTCACGTGTCACGTGCAAAGCGATCGTAGACGGCGGTTTCCATCCACTCAGCACTCCGACATGGACCATTCCAGGCTCAAGCCGCTCAGCAAAAACCAGGCGGGGTGTTTGCTGATGATCATCCTGCTGGGGCTGCTGCTGCGCTTCGCGGGTGTGGCAAGGTCCGGGTTGTCGCACTACGACGAGGCCATCTATGTCCTCAGCGGCGTCGAATACGCGGTCCGGGGTACAATGCACTCCGCGCAACCTCTGCACGCGCCCCCGCTGTTTCCCTGGCTCCTGGCGGGTGCGTTTCGACTGACCGCTTTTTGGCCCGCGCTCGCCCCTGCGCTGGTTGTCCTGGTCGGAGCGGCCACGATCCCGCTGGCCTTCGCGATCTTTCGTCGCCTGGCGGAGAATCGGGTGGCTCTGTTGATGACGGGCCTGCTGGCGGCGAGCGACCTTCATCGGGCGTTTTCCCGGATGGCCTTGACCGACGTGCCGTTGACTTTCTGGTTTGTGCTGGCGATCTACTGTTTTCTGCGGTTGGGGGAAAATCTGGGACTGCAGCGCACGGTCCACCCGGGAAACGCCTCTGCTTCAACCCCTGTGTTGCGCCGCGGGGGATTCTGGCCGACCCTCTGCTGGACCCTAGCAGCTGGGCTGTCCACCGCCGCTGCCTGGAATACCAAATACAACGGCTGGATGCCGTTGGCAGTCGCTTTCTGCGCAGCGTTGGTGCTGGTAATCCGGGGAGCTCTGTGCAAGGCATCCCCGCCCGAGGTCGCGGCGCCGGCGCGATCCACACCGCGGCTGATGCTCTGCCTGTCGACCGCGGCGCTGATTTCGATTTGTGGATTCCTGCCGTGGGTCGCGTATGTGCAGGCGACCTATCCGGGTGGCTATCGGACCGTGCTGACACACCACGCCGGCTATTTTGGCGGTTGGTTCAGCTGGCCGTCTCACGCGCTGCGGCTAATCGGCACCGTGGCGGCATTTCGACAGCTCGGTTGGCTGATGGCGCTGGGCCTGATCGCGTTTGCCGCGTTGGTTTTGCTGCGGCGGTCTGCGGTCCCCAGGGTGACCGCCTGGTTGGTTGGTTTGACGATCCTGAGTGGCTGTGCACTACTCGGGTTGGGAGTCGATGCAACGTTGATTCTATTGGTGCCGTGTTGTGCGCCGCGGGCGCTGGTTCGGGGGGGCTGGCCTGAAGTTCTCATCGCCACTTGGGCGGTTGCGTTCGTAGTATCGACACCGTTGTACCAACCCTATGCTCGCTTGCTGGTACCCCTGCTTCCAGCCGCGATCGGGCTGGTGGTTCCGCGCCTCGCAGGCGATTTTTCAGGAAGCGATCCCGGTTTGAGCGGTCCGCTGCAGAGTGGACCGCCGGGTCTTTGGCACCGATCGCGGCTCTGGATCGGTGGATTGGGATTGGCAGCGTTGTTGGCATTTTGGCAACCACTCGGTTTCGCATCACCCCAGAAGTTGTGGAACCGTTGGGAGACGCGTCAAAGTTATCGCCGTTTGGAGACCGAGATCTTGACGCATACCGACCCGGGCGCGGTGGTCCTGTGCCAAGGGCAGCCGAATCTGGCGGTCTATTGCCCGCGGCCGTACTTGATGCTTGCCGACCAAGATTTTCGGGAAGTGCTGGCGCGGATTCCCATCGCTCGAGAGTGTTACCTGGCGATCGACTTCCTGATTGTGAACGAACCTGCCAGTGAGGCTCGGCGGGCTTTAGAGTCGGCGCGTGACATGTTGGAACCGATCGCCGTGATCGAGAACGACTTGAACCTGGTGACCCTATTGGACTTTCTATCGCCCGGGCAGTTGGCCACCAAATTGAAGGGGCCCGTTCGCCGCCCCGCTCAGAGATCTGACCTGCCGCCTCCAATCGGCGAGAGCCCGTCGGATACAATCGTCCTGTACCGCGTCCGTCGCGGTCGGTTGCCAGCGCTGGGCAAACCCTGAATCGACAGGGAAAGCGGAGAGTGTTGGAAAAGCCTCAGCCGATGCGGGTCGAGCGGTCGATGCCTCCAAAAGGGGCGCTGGCATCGGTCTTCTCCGACGGGCCGCCCGGGCGTTCTCATCTCGGTGATTACAGAAGGGATCTGATCCTGAACGGCTGGCTACGAACTCAACGTGGGACGGTGCTGGTGGCGCTCATGCTGGCCGGGATCGTCTGCCTGCAGGCTTTCAGGTTTCAGAACCAAAAGAGCATCACCTTTGATGAGACCTTTTATTTGAGTTGCGCACTACAAACCGTCCATGACGGTCGACTCGACCGCGAATTAGTTCGCAAGGGGAGTGCCCCACTGCCCGTCCTGGTTGCCTGGTGGGTTCCCTCGATGCTGGCGGGCGGCGCAGACCGTCCGGATCGCTGGCAGGG
>PADE01000276.1 GCA_002702965.1 Planctomycetaceae bacterium | reverse complement strand
CAACGCGCGGAAGCGGCGCTGGAGTTGTTGTCCGCCGGTTGACCGCGTGGGAATTCTGTTCTGCCGATCGCACCGGCAGAGCTCAGCCGCCGCGAACAGCAGCCCCCAGGAGGATGGCTTGATGAGTGCCTTCGAAACCGAGACAGCGATCGAACCCACGGGCGACGGGTCCTGGAGAGCGCGACTCACCGACGCGTGGAACATCGGCAACAACAGCAACGGAGGATATGCGCTCACACCCGTGCTGCGGGCGCTACGCGAACTGACGGGACAACCCGACCCCCTCTCGGTCACGACGCACTTCCTTCGCCCGGCGCACGGCAGCCTCGACGCCCGCATCGACGCCACGCTGATTCGCAAGGGCCGCACCATCTCAACGGCGCGCGGAACACTGTCGCAGGAGGGCAAAGAACGACTGGTGGTGATCGCCGCCTTCGGTGACGTACAACAGCAGGTCGGGCTGGGCCCCGAGCTGAGTCCCCAGCCACCCGACCTCCCGCCGATCGAACGCTGCATCGGGCGCAGCGCCCACGAACAGGGTGTCGACCTGCCGCTCTTGTCTCGGGCCGACGTCTTTCTTCATCCGAACCACTTGGTCACCGGAGACCGCGGCGGGACGCAACTCGAGGGTTGGATCCGGTTCGCCGACGGATCGAGCCCTTCGACGTTGTCGCTGCCGTTCTTCGCCGATGCCTTTCCGCCAGCGCTGTTCTCGGTGGTGGGAACGATCGGCTGGGTGCCGACTGTCGAACTGACCGTGCAGATCCGCCGCGCTCCAGCGACCGGATGGCTACGTGGCCGATTCGAGTGTGACGACCTGCACAACGGCCGGATGATCGAAACCGGAGCGCTGTGGGACGCGCAGGGTGCGCTCGTGGCGCGCTGCCGCCAACTGGGACTGGTAATCGGAAAGTGACGGCCCGCGTCACGGCGTCACCAGTTCTTTCCGCACCACCTCGGCGTCGCGATTTCCCTTCCGCCAACGCGCTTTGACCTCCGCCTGGCCGTAGAACTCCTCTGGGCCCAGTAGCAATGTCGGGTCGGAATCCAGTCGACGTTTTGAATCGAGATACGCTTTGATCAAGTACTTTCCAGGGGCGAGTGTGGCCTCTACAGAATCCAGCTTTTTCCTTGACCCGGCATCCTTGGGGGCCAACACGATCAGCGTCCCGATAAGGGACTTTCTCCGAGTCTTCACCTGCCCCTGGGTAAAGGCGATCGGATCCGCTTCCCAGGTTTGCTCCGCATCGTTCCACGCGTGCACGAAGAGCTGCACGCGGACATTTTCCTCCCAGTCTTTGGGGCCGCGACGAATCTTCACGAACTGATCGGTCGGATACCAGTTGTCGGCCGGCAATTCCTCGGCCGATGCGTACGCGTCGTGCACGGTGCGCTGGTAATCCTGAATCCACGTTACAAACGACTTGTACCGATAATCGTCCACATCGATCTTCAAGCTGCCGACATGGGTGACCGGCTCTACCGACGACGCCTCTTCAAGCTTACCGAGTTCGTCCTTCTTGGGTTTCTCGGACGCGGGTTTCAGCACCAGCAGGCTCTTTGTCGGTTTCTGGAGGTGGATCAGCGGCAGTCGGCCCTTCGTCACCTCCCGGCTTCGTTCGGTCAGGTATTGCAGCGTCGCAACGGGCGTCTTCCGGAACAGGTTCATCCGCTCACCAAACTGCTGATGGTACTCCTCGTAGTGATTTTTCTCATCGAATTCGTGGGGCGTGTGGCAGGGGAAGCAACGCATTCGATGAGACCAGACGTTGCGAATAAAGGAGTCGATGACTCGGCTTTTCAGCGCGTGTCGAATCACTCGCTCGGGCCGCTTTGGCCGAGCGTAGTCCTCGGCGGCGAGCTTGGCGGCTTGGCGGAGCGCATGATCGCCGCAACACGCCTTGATCCAGGCAGCCAGCGCTGTGTGCTCCGCCCGGCGCTGCTTCTGATGGGCGAGTCGGGCATCCTCGTCGGGATCCGAGTCGCCTTTGCGAATCAACGCCAAGATCTTCGATCGCTCGGGATTCTCCAGGTCGACCAACCCCTGATCACGCAGCGAGATAAAACTTTTCTCGTGCGACGCGAGTAGATAATCCTTGAGGTCAACCGCCGCCAAATGGCACTGCACACAACTCGAACGAGCGGTGGATTTGAGAATCGGCGCGATCGTCTCTGTGAACAGTCTCGTCGGTGTCTCGCCAGCCGCCTCGTCGATGGCCCCGGTCAACACGGGGAGACAGACCGAGATCACCCACAGCGCTGAAACCTCTCGTTTAGCCATAGGTCACCCACCCTTTCGGCGTACTTTTCTGTGCCGCTCGGCGGATGCGCATGCGCCCCATCCGCGCCGCTGGAACACCGCATGTCAGTCTACTAAAACCAGATTCGGGGGTCCATTTGGTTTGTCGATCGCGGCGATGCGCTACGAGGCTCGCTGGCGCATCTTGTCACGCAACCGGCGCATGCCACCCAACCATCGATCGTAGTCCGCCGTTTTGCGCTGCATGTAGGTGAGGACTTGTGGATGCGGCAAAATCAGAAATCGTTCCTCGTCCATCGCCGCGATCACCGCGTTACATACGTCATCGGTTTCTAACATCCCGTCCAATCCCGCCACGCCGCCGTCGCCCCCCGCCGTCATCCCGGTACGAACCGCTTGCGGGCACAGGAGTGAAACACGAATTCCCTGGTCGTGGTGCGCAATCGATAGCGACTCCGCAAAACCTACCGCGGCATGTTTGGTCACCGAATAGGGAGCGGAGCCGATCTGACTCAGCAGACCCGCGGCGGAAGCCGTGTTCAGCAGGTATCCGCTCCCCTGAGCGATCATCTTCGGCAGCACAGCGCGGGCCGCGTAGATATGGGCCATGACGTTGATGCCCCAGATTCGCTGCCAGTCTTCGTTGCTGGCCGACGCCACGTGGGATGGATCTCTGACACCAATACCGGCGTTGGAAACAAAGACGTCGATGCGGCCGAACCGCTGCTCGGCCTCCTCCACCACCCGCACGATATCCGCTTCGTTCGACACATCCGCGCCAAAGCCAACGCCGCCCGTCGCCGTGGCGACGGCCAGCGCGCCCTCTTCGTTGATGTCGACCGCGGCGATCCCGGCCGCCCCCTCTTGGACAAACCGTTCGCACAATGCCCTGCCGATCCCGCTCGCGGCACCGGTCACGATCGCGATCTTGTCTTTCAACTTCATGGCAATTCCGGGTCGGTTCGGGTGCGGATCCGCACCGTGTGGCTGAATGACAACGCTCCTCGGCTCAGACCAGACCACGGTCAGCGAGTAGTCGCCACGCCTGGTCGGCCCGCCGCCGGGCCAACCCCTTGTACTCGACTGCCTTCGCGGAGCTGGCGTTGCCGTCCAGGCCGCGTTTGTACACCCCCTGAACGATGCCGGCGCTACGGAACATATTGTACGCGATGTAGAACGTCCAGTTGTCAAGGCCCGCGAGTCCGGCGTGTTTACAGTACTCGGCAACCAACTCGTCTTCGTTGGGAATGTTCAGTGCCGACAGGTCGGCACCAGCGAGCCCTACGTCGGTATACACTTCGCCGTGATAGTCCTGACAGATATACCCCAGATCGGCCAGGCCATCGCCCCGGGTCGATAACTCCCAATCGATCACACCGACGATATGGGGCTCGGTGGGGTGCAACAGCACGTTGCCAAGGCGGTAGTCTCCGTGCACCACGACGCTGGCCACGTCACGCGGAACGTTGGACGGCAGCCACTCCATCAGTGCGTCCATGGCATCGATCTGTTCGGTTTTGCTGGCGAGATACTGTTTGCTCCAGCGACCAATCTGCCGTTCGTAGTAGTTTCCCGGCCGGCCAAAGTTCGCGAGTCCGACCGACGCCGGATCGACTTTGTGCAGCTCCGCCAGAATGCGCGCCAGGTCGTTGTAAGTCGCGCGGCGATCTTCCGGCTGACAATGAGGTAAACGCGTATCGGTGATCAAGCGGCCATCGATCCACTCCATCACATAGAATTTGGTGCCGATCACTTCGGGGTCCTCGCACAGGCAGTACATCTGCGGGACCGGCACTTGTGTGTCTCTCAGCGCATGCATCACCCGGTGTTCTCGGTCCACCTGATGGGCGCTGGGCAACAGCTCACCGGGAGGTTGCTTGCGCATTACATACCGCTGTCCGTCCCCCTCAAGCAAGAACGTCGGGTTCGATTGTCCCCCTTCGAATTGGCGGACCGTCAGGTCTCCAGCAAACCCCACCACGTGCTCGCTCATGTACTCGCGCAGTGCATCCTGATCGAACTGGTGGGCCGTCCGTACTTCGGTAATTTCTATATCGCTCATGCGCCTCGCTCACTATCCGCACCGTACACGGTCGACATCTATCGCCCGCGCGCAAACCGACCACAGGCCGTACGGAAAAGATGACTACTAGACTAGAGGATCCAGCCGATTTGGCAAATCATGTTGCCTACCGACGGGTAGCTTCGCCGATCGCTGCCGTCGCTTTGCGCCCGCTACAGCACACCCCGATCGCGCAACACCGCGATTTCACCCGCGCTGTAGCCCAGCTCTGAGAGCACCTCGTCGGAATCCTCACCGACGTCGGGTGGCCGCGACACGCCACGGCCGCGGACACCCGCCAGCCTGATCGGGTGATTGATCACCAGAGGCATCGGCACCTCGGGATCGCTATTCTCGAGCAGTACCTCGTTGGCGATTGCCTGCTCGTCGTCGCACAGCTCTTCGGGTTGTACCACCGGACTGGCCGGGACACCCGCGGCGCGCAGCGCCACAATCCACTCGGCAGCCGGCCGTTGGGAAATCACGCCTCGCATCTGCTCCGCCAGAGCGGCACCATTCTCCAAGCGGCTCTCCGGGTTCTCAAACCGCGAATCGGCCAGCAGGTCCTCCCGCCCCAGCGCGCCAAGCAAAGCCCTCAACTGTTCGTCGGTGCGCACCATATTGAGCTGCACATAACGCCCGTCGCGGGCCTCGTAGAGCACCTGCGTCGCCGGCTGCGGTCGGTCCGGGGTCGGTCCCCGCTGACGCCGCTCGCTGAAATCGACCCCCGCCAGCGCGGCTTGACCCCAGCAGCCGTTCGCCCATAAGCCGTTGGCGTGCAGCGATGTGTGTACCAGGCCACCCTCTCCGGTACGTTCACGGCGGTAGAGCGCCGTCACAATCGCGGCGTACAACGAGACNCCGGTGGGGTGGTCGCCCGTCCCCGGAATCCCCTGTGCCGGAGCCGCTCCGGGAACTCGCATCAGGTCGCTCAGTCCGCTGCGCGCCCAGTACGCGACCTGATCGAACGCGGGGCGGTCGCGCTCGGGGCCGACCTCGCCATAAGCGGTCAACGAGGCGTAGATCATCCTTGGGTTGAGCGGAGCCAATTCGTCGTAGGTCAACCCGAAACGCTCCCGCGCGGGCAACGGCTGGTTCGTGATATACACATCACAGCCGCGCACCAGCTTTCTCACAATCGCCAGCCCCTCCTCTGTTTTTAGGTTGAGCGTCACACTCCGTTTGCCGCGACCATCCATGATCCAGGTGTAATTCACACCGACGTCGTCGAGTTCCGGGCCTCCAGGAAGCGCCCGATACGGATCTCCGTCGCCCGGCGGTTCGATCTTCACCACCTCGGCGCCCAGGTCGCCGAGGATCGTCGCCGCCACCGGTGCGGCGATCCAGTTGGCGACCTCGACGACCCGCAAGCCTGCAAACGGAAGCGTTGATTCGGTCACGGTGTGGTCTCCCAGGAGATCGAGGAGCGCGTTCCTCGCGCCGCGCGCCGCGACGTCGCCGACGGCAGTCCCTCGGCGCGAGGCCGGCGATACGGTGTTCGAGCTGCGCAGCGCGCCGGACAGCTCGTCGCTGACAGTGATCTTAACCGTCGGAGCTCCGCCCGCGGAGACGTGGGCTGGCAAAACACGGAGCGGGGGAATTTCACCGCATGACCTCGATCGTATTCTCCTTCACCAACGGCCAGTCGATCTGGTAGCCCAGGCCGGGACCCTCCGGGGCGTAGACCAGGCCGTGCTCATCGACCTCGATGTCCTCGACCAACCCGTACTTGTTCGCACCGTTGGCGGGGAATACCTCGTAGTAATCGCAGTTGGGAATCGCCATGGTGACGTGCAGGTTGGCCACGTTATTGAGCGAATTGCCCCCATGGTGAATCTCGCATTTCATCCCGAACGCGTCCGCCAAATGGGCAATCCTCACCAGCGGTGTGATGCCTCCACAAACGGCCACATCGCCGCGCAGCATATCGGTAGCCCGTTGTTCAACCCACTGCGCCATCCCGTACAACCCGCCCGGCGCAAACTCGGTACAGATAATCGGGATATCGAGTTTCTGACGCAACTTGACGTAGTTGTAAATCGCTTCTTCGGGGAGCGGGTCCTCGTACCAGAAAAAGTCCAGGTCCTCGATGGCGCGACCGACGCGCACCGATTCTTCATAGCAGTACGACCACATCGAATCGAGCATCAAGACCATCTCTTCCCCGACGGCCTCTCGGACGGCACGGCAAATAGCGATATCGGCCTGCGGATCACCATGGGGATGAATCTTGTACGATCGCCAGCCGAGCGAGTGGAAGTGTTTCGCTTCCTCGGCGTAGGCCGCCGGATCGCGGAGCCACGCAGAGCTCGCGTAGGCGGGAACTTCCGTCTGGCAGGTGCCCAGCAGCCGGTGAATCGGCAAGCCGGCTACTTGGCCCGCCAGATCCCACAGCGCCACGTCGACCGCGCCAATCGCCCGCAGTGAGACGGTTCGCTTCTGAAACCACATCGCTTTCCAGATCGCACCCCGGTCGAGAGGATTGCGACCGACAAGTAGCGGCTTGATGCGATCCAGCAGGGGGCCGACGTGCGGTCCGGCCCCTTGACTCGGTCCGCCGAGGAACGCATGACCCTCGGCGCCGGAGTCCGCGCGGACGGTGACCAGGCCGAGTTGGATGTCCCCGCCGAACGTCATAGCGCCGGCGCTCCATGGTTCAACCGGCCACTTGAAGAGGGTGACTTCCAGCGCAGTAATCTTCATCGAATCCTCCTCGGGAGAAGGTGCGGGCCGATGATCACCCCCTGCGTGGCGTGACCACCGCCGAGGCATCGGCGAAACAGCGTCCCCTGCCACACCGATCGCTGGCCACTGCGTCCGGCCTCACAGAGCGCGCTTCAGCGGACGCACCAGGCGGCGGAAAATGCCCCGGCGGCCGCGTCGCTGCGGCCGACTGGCGGACGGAGAAACGCCTCCGTTCAGTTGCGCTTCGGCGCGGTTGACCAGGTCGGCGGCGTGATTCATGACGTGAAAAATGACGTTCTGCTCGATGGTCCCGGTGACGAGGTGCGCACCCGGACCGGAGGCGTGCACCGTCACGTCTTCACCGGTGTGGGTGCCGAGCGCCGTTGGTACCAACGCTTCCTGATGGTAACCGGGCGCGGTCACTGCAACCTCGCTGAGATCCTTGCGGCCGGTGGCAATATCGGCGTTCTCAGCCCGGTAGCGGGCATCGGCGTTGGTCTCGTCACCCAGGTTGGCAAAGCCACGGCCGTTGGTATAGCCCAGGGTGGTGTACGGCAGACTGTCGGTGGCCACGCTCGGTTCGGATCGTGGCTCGCCTGTACTGTCATTGGAAACCACTTTCCCCAGGATCGGGTTACCGCGCGTGGGGTAACCCGCGATGGTAAATGAATGCCCATGATCTGCAGTGACGATAATCAACGTCTCTTCCGGATCGGTGTTTTCCACCGCCTTGGCAACCGCTGTTGCCATTTCAATCGTATCGGTTAGGGCGTTGTAGGCGCTACCCGAGTGGTGCGCGTGATCGATGCGACCCCCTTCCACCATCAAAAAAAATCCATCTTCATCGCGCTGCAGTAGTTCGATGGCCTTTTCGGTCATTTCGCTCAGAGACGGTTCGCCCGCCGCATCCTTGTGGCGATCTGCTTCGTAGCGCATGTGCGACTCGTTGAACAGGCCCAGCACCCGCGCCGTACTATTGCGATCCAGCGCGTCGAAGCCAGCGCGGTCCATCACATAGATACCACCGTCTGCTTTCCACTCCTCGATCAGGTTGCGACCGTCTTTGCGATCGCCCTCGCCGGCGCGCTCGGCGAACCCGGTGAGGTCAGCGGGATCCTGTTGGAAGAACGACCGGCGACCACCACCAAGCACGACGTCGATCCCGTCAATATTCGGGTGATCGCTACCATCGCACAATCGCGATTCGAGGAGAGTCTCAAATTCAACCAGCTGCCGAGCGATATCCATGACGCCCATCCCCGCTTCACCCTTTAGGAAGTCGCCATCGTCTTCCCAGTCGCGATCCGCGATTTTGGCAAACGTCGCCGCTGGCGTCGCGTGCGTAATGCGTGTGGTCGAGACGATGCCGGTCGCTTTACCCGCGACCTCGGCCAGTTCCAGGGCGGTCAGCAGCGGCTCGCCCTTGCGCAGATAATCGACCGCATCACCACGCAGCGATGCTTCACTCACATTAATGACACCCGCTTTGGTTTTCACACCTGTCATCATGGCCGTCATGGTGCCCGCGGAATCGGGCGTCTGTTGATTGGTGTTGTACGTTTTTACGAGACCCGCGTAGGGGAACTTCTCAAAGCTCAGTTGATGTTCCTCACCCAGCTTGCCCTGCATTTGCCCTTGTAGGATGCGGGCCGCCGTAACGGTCGACACGCCCATCCCGTCTCCGATGAACAGAATCACGTTCCGCGCGGCGCCCGGCGTGTTATTCACCGTGCGATCGACCGCCTGGGCGACGGCGGCTGCGCCGTCCGCGTACCAGCTCTGAGCTTTGTCACCGCTCGGCGTGGTCGAAACGGAGGTGAACGCGGCCGCTTCGATGAGCACTTCGGTATCGCCGACTTTGGTTTGATTTTTAGCGGGGACACTCAGCCCCAGCACAAGCCCGCTGGCCAGCGCCGACAACACGAACGTTCTCATATTTACTCTCCTGGATCATTCGTCACCAGAAAGGGGGTCATTAGCACATCAGCTCTCGGACCGCTGCACTCCATGGCACCCCGGAAGCGCAACGCAGATTGCGGGCCAAACCGTCGCGACCGTCCGTTTCCAGTCGTTCCCTCGGAAGGCGGTGCGCCAGCGACGTCGGCAACGCTTGCCCCGGGTACCCAGATCCGTCTGCCCGGCGGGCATGTCTCGCAACGATCAGAGCCGATCGATGCGAGTGAGTATATCGCCGCTCGGCTGCCCAAGCCACTGGTTGAACCGAGGCCTGCCGACCAACTGGTGTGTGCTTCGCTACCGTCCGGTTTCCATGGCGGTGGGCGCCGATTCGCTGGCGGCGCGGGACGGCCAATCCAAGCAATCGGGTCCCGTCATCTATCTTTCGAAACCCCAACTGCTCTCCCAAACCGCGCTCGCCGGAACGCACCGTTACGAGCAGGCGACCGAGCCACCGTCGCAGGTGATCGTCTCGCCGACGGTGAACGCACCGGCCCGCGAACTCAGGAAAATCGCCAACCCCGCGATATCCTCCGCCGTGCCAAGTCGACCGCGCGGGTTGTTCTTTCCAATCCGGTCCCAGTCGACGCCCTCGGTCTGGCCGCCGTACCCGACACCGGTCGACAGCATCCACGTCGGAAAGGGACCTGGTGCGATGGCGTTAAGAATGATGTTCTGTTTAACCAAATGAGAACCCATCTGCCGGGTGAGATGGTGGACCGCGGCCTTCGCGGGACCGTAGGAGAAGTTATCAAAACGCGGAGTCTTGATACCATCGATCGAACCGACATTGATGACCCGCGCCGGGTCCTCGTGGGTGGCCGCGCTGCGGAGCAGCGGCAACAACTTCTGCGTCAGGAAGAAGATCCCCTTGACGTTGGTGTCCATGACTTTGTCCCAGCCCGACTCAGGGAATTCATCCAGTGGAGCACCCCAAGCCGCACCCGCGTTGTTGACGAGGATATGGAGGCTCTCTTCTCGGTCTCCGACCGCGGCGGCCAACGCTTCCACACCGGGCAAATCGGCGACACTACCGGGGATCGAAATGCACTCGCCGCCATATTGCTCGCTGAGCCGCGCCGCGGTCGCGTCGCAGACGTCGGCTTTTCGTGAATTGATATAGACTTTGGCTCCGTTGGCGAGGAACCCGGACGCGATCATCTCGCCGATCCCCCTCGAACCGCCCGTCACGAGCGCTACCTTACCTTCGATGCCGAACAGGTCTTTCAATTGCATACTGCCCCCTCGGAGCCGATCGGATTGGATGGAGTGAAACCCACACGCAGAACATAACCGGCCGGGGAGCAGCTCGCGAGCACGCCCGAGCGGTGGACAGACGACGACGCCGGTCGGCGCGGAACGTTTCCACCCCAGAGACCCATTATTCGTCGCGAATACGCAGCACGATCTTGCCAACCGCTTGCCGGTTGACGAACACGTTGAGCGCATCGACATACTGCGCGAGCGGAAAAACCTGTGAGATCAGCGGTTGGATTTTTCCCTGGGCGAACAGGTCGAACAGCTCGGTACAATTCTGCTGGTGAATCTGTGGTTCGCGCTTCCGAAATGAGCCCCAGAAGACGCCGACCAGCTGACAACCTTTGAGTAGAGCCAAGTTGGTGCGGTATTGTGGAATCGTTCCGCTTGCGAACCCGACAACGAGAATCCGCCCTTTCCAGTTGATACAGCGTGCGCATTGGTCGAACAGGTCGCCGCCGACCGGATCGTAAATCACATCGGCGCCCCGGCCACCGGTCAACTCCTTGACCCGTTCTTTCAACTCACCGCCGCCGTAGTTGACCAGCTCATCCGCCCCATAGCCTTTGGCGACCTCGAGCTTCGTATCGGTGCTGGCAGCGGCGATCACACGGGCGCCCATCGCTTTACCGAGTTCCACCGCGGTGATACCCACGCCACCGCTGGCGCCTAACACCAACAGCGTTTCTTCGGGTTGCAGCTCAGCGCGCTGCTTGAGCGCGTGATACGAGGTCCCGTAGATCATCGCAAACCCGGCCGCGGTATCGAACGTCATTGCATCGGGGATCGGCTCGACCGAGGCCGCATCGGCGACCACCTGTTCGGCCATCCCGCCGACACCGATCATCGCCATCACACGGTCACCGACGCGCAAATCGGTGNTGTTCTCACCGACCGCCGCCACCCGACCGGCAACCTCCGACGCCGGGGTGAAGGGAAAGTCGGGCTGGAACTGGTATTTGCCCTGAATCTGCAGCGTATCNGGAAAGTTGAGCCCCGTGGAATAGATGTCGATCAGCACTTGCTCGCCGCCGGGCCGAGGCGCATCGACCTCCTCCAGAACCAGGTTCTCGGGCGGCCCGTACGATTTGCACAAAACGGCTTTCATCGGTGATAGCGCCCCTCGTTGGTTTGGGCTAGTTGGCCGTGACGGTCGCGCAGAAGGCGGCAGCCGCTGCACAGGCGGCAATCTCCAGCAGCGGTCAAAGATCCTTGAATCCGCGACCCTCGCTGACCAGTTGATCGATCAGCGCNGCCGGTTTGAAAAAGTCGCCGTGTTGCTCCTGGAACTCGAGCAGCTCTCGATGCACATTCTCCAGCCCGAGGTGATCGGCGTAGCGGACCGGGCCGCCTCGGTAGACGGGCCATCCGTAACCGTAGACCCACACCACGTCGATGTCGCTGGGCCGAATCGCAAGCCCCTCTTCGAGGATCTTGGCCGCTTCGTTGATCATCGGGTGAATGCAACGCCGGAGAATTTCGTCATCCGCGATTTCACGCCGCTCGATACCGGCGGCCTGCGACGCCGCGCAGATAATCGCCTCGACTTCGGGATCGGGAATCGGGAAGCGGCTGCCACCCTCGTACAGATAGTAGCCCGCACCGGTCTTCTGGCCGAAACGTCCGGCCTCGCAGAGCGGATCACCGATCGGGTCTTTGGCACCGCGCGCCTTGCGGATCCGCCAACCGATGTCGAGTCCCGCCAGATCACCCATCGCAAACGGTCCCATCGGAAATCCGAAATCGAACAACACCTTGTCGACCTGCTGGGGCAACGCGCCCTCTAAGAGCAGTCGCTGCGCCTGAACGCCGCGTTTGCCGAGCATGCGATTGCCGACAAACCCGTCGCAGACTCCGACTAGCGTCGGCACCTTACCGATGCGTTTGGCCAACGCCATGCAGGTGGCGATCACCGTGTGGCTGGTCTTCTCGCCGCGAACCCCTTCGAGCAGTTTCATCACGTTGGCGGGGCTGAAAAAATGGAGTCCGATCACCGACTCGGGTCGCGCTGTGACCGCCGCAATCTCGTTGACGTTCAGCGTCGACGTGTTGGTCGCGAGCACCGCGCCGGGCTTACAGATCGCATCGAGTTTGGTGAACACCTCCTTCTTCAGTTCCATTTCCTCGAATACCGCCTCGATCACGATGTCCGCATCCTGGAGGTCCTGCATCGCGGTCGATCCCGTCAGCAGCGACATGCAACCGTCCATCTCCGCTTGGGACATCCTCCCTTTGGAGACGGTCGCGGCGTAGTTTTTCTCGATGATGCCGATTCCGCGCTCGAGAGCCTCGTCGCTGACTTCAACGATCGTCACCGGAATGCCCGCCTTCAAGAAATTCATCGAGATCCCACCCCCCATGGTCCCCGCACCCATCACGCCGGCAGAATGGATCTCGATCTGCGCCGTCTCCCTGGGGACGTCGGGGATCTTGGCGGCCTGGCGCTCGGCGAAAAAGAAGTACTGCTGGGCCTTCGCCTGCTCACCCTGCATCAGCTCGATGAACAGCTCACGCTCCCGCTTGAGTCCGTCCTGGAACGGTAGATGGACCGCCGCCTCCACCGCCTTGATACAGTTCTCGGGGGCCTCAAAGCCGCGTGAACGCCGGGCGATCGACTTGCGAAATGCGTCGAATAGTTCGGGGTGGTCTCGCGCCTCTTGCAGCGCATCGTCGCGCTCGCGAATCTTGACCAACGGCTTATCGTCGGCGACCACCCCCCGGGCAAACGCAATCGCCGCTGCGGTCAGGTCGCCCTCGACGACTTCGTCGACCAAACCAAAGTTACAAGCCTCTGCGGCCGAGATCGGGATGCCCGAGGTGATCATCTCGAGCGCCTTCTGAACACCGACGACCCGAGGTAATCGCTGGGTTCCCCCGGCACCTGGGAGGATCCCCAACTTGACTTCGGGTAAGCCCAGCCTGGCGGCTTCGTTCGCGACGCGGTAATGACAACCCAGCGCGGTTTCCAAGCCACCGCCAAGCGCCGTTCCGTGGATCGCCGCGACGACCGCCTTGGGACACGATTCGATCGTCTCGATCACCTCGTTCAACCCTGGTCCCTGCGGCGGCTTGCCGAACTCGGTGATGTCGGCCCCGGCGATAAACGTCCGACCGGCGCAGACCAACACCACCGCCTGTACCGCCTCTTCTTGCGCGGCGGCCTCGACGCCCCCCTTGATCCCCGCGCGAACGCCGACGCTCAAGGCGTTGACGGGCGGATTATCGACGGTCACGACGCCGATATTTTCGGTGACGTCCAAACGCACAAAATCGGTAATGGCGGTCATGGGTTGTCCCGTTGGCTGATTTGTTTTCCCGGCGGCAGTTTCGCTCGTCTGGCGGAGGGCTCGCGGCGTTCCTGTTTCAGAAATGACGAAGTTCCCGTCGCGATGCGACTTGCGCCCCGGGCGGGTCGGGCAGACGCTCTCGACCTGCCACCTCGGCGATCAACCTGCAGGAGCGGCGTCGCTCCACCGGCGCGTCTGCGAGTCGCGCGACGGCACCTCCTCTGGCCACCTCGAGCGGCGGAGGGTGAAGTATCGGCCGTCGAGAGCCACGGCGCTGGCGGGAACGTCGCTGCCAGCGTCAACCGTCGCCGTTGCGAGCCACACGGTTTTGAACATCGTGACGAGCGCCGCAGATTATCGGATAAACGGCGCGGGTCGTAAAGCTCGCAGAGTGAAAACCGAGCCGACAGCCGGTTCGGCGACAGCGTGCGAGCGTTGGCCTTGCCTGCGGGTCGAAATCGGCCGTGTCATGCGCACCGCTGCGCGCAGGCAATTCGTCACAATCCGAGCCTGTCCACTCCCCTGTCGCTGGATCCTTCCGGTGGGTCGCGGCGAAGGGGTGACGGTGTGGCTCGGCGATGCGGACGCAAGCCACCCGTACTGACCGAACGCGACGTCCAGCGGTGCCACGAGCTGGCGCCCGCGGGATGGGCCCGCCGGGAGGAAGTGCGGGGCGACTAGGATCAAATCCAAGGGGCGGAAATCGCTTCAGTGGGGGTCCGCTGCGCGTGCCGAACGAGACCACCACACGTCGCCGCGCCGCGCGCCGAAACCAAGGTCGCAAAGCTATTGACGGGGAAGATTGGATGGCGGACAATTATGGCCGTCTGGGCGCCGACATTTTGCGGCCCCAAACCATGTCCGGCGTGGACGCAGTGGACGATCGTCGAAGAACACTTGGGAGGAAACGCCATGAGTAGAACCGTATGGGCTGCGGCGATAACCTTAGCGCTCTGTGCGCCGTGGACGCAAGCAGACGCGGAGACGATCCGCGGCAAGGTGACGGACGCCTCCGGCAAGGCAATGGAAGGCGTGATGGTGTCCGCTTTTGACGAGGAGCGCTTGAAGAGCGTTTCGGTGTTCAGCCAATCCGATGGATCTTTCAAAATTGATGGACTGCGTGACGTGGACCACTCGGTCCGGGCGCGTCTGTTAGGCCAAACCGACGTATGGGAAGAGGATGTCGCGGTGGGCGCCACCGACGTCTCTTTCGCGATGGAACCCGCCGAGGGTGAAGACCTCGAGTTCCAGCGCACCGCGGACAGCGGTTTCAGCATGCTCAAGTGGAAGAATAAAAAAGACCGTGAGAACTTTAAGATGATGTGCACCTACTGCCATCAGGCTGGGTCTCTCGGCTTTCGATCTCCCGAAGAACCGGTCGACTGGGAGACGATGATCCGCCGCATGGACGGTTTTGGGGGTCTCTACAAGCACACCCAGGAGACGATCGTCAAGCGGCTGGTCGACACCTTCTCGCCCGACGCGGTGGAGAAGTGGCCCAAGTTCGTGCCGCCCCCGGCGCCGCGCGGCCTGGTC
>PADE01000275.1 GCA_002702965.1 Planctomycetaceae bacterium | reverse complement strand
CCCTGCATCTTTTTGAAATCGTCCTGTGAAAACTCCTGTGCCGTGGCGTTACGAAGGCTGCAAAGGTGTATCAAACAGAGCGTGACAGAGACCATGCAAATGCGAGTGAACATGAGAAGTGTGTTCCTTTGTGGTATGCAGGTTTAGGAACCGGTGTGTTGTGTTGTCTACAGGTTGGCGGCAAGAATGAAGCGGTTGTTTGCTTGCAATCTGAAATATTACAGTCGCAGAGGACTGGTTTCAATCGTCTTGGGTGGACCCAAGGACGATCACCTGTGGCCCGTGTTTTATGCGGTTCCAGACGCCACCAATATAGAGACTGGCGCGCGCAGGTGTGGTGTATAGAAACGGGCGAAATTTACACTCGGCCGCGGCGTCACTCCCGCACCGGCGCGCGTGACGTGCGGACAATTAAAAGTGGGTACACATTGAAAACATGTACCCACTTTTGATGTTCAGACTACTACTTTTGATGTTCAGACTACTATTTGTGCACCATCTACGGCTTAGCGATGTGGCTGTTTCCCTGAAGAAAACCAATCCGCGCTGCTTCGTCTCTCTTCGGAACCGAGGGTTGCAGGTTCGAATCCTGCCGGGCGTACTAACTTACGTCGATGTGTGTCCTGAACTGTGTCCTGGAAATGGGCACATTCTCGGTCACACTCGACAGTATTTCACGGATCCTGCCAGATTTCACGGATCCTGCCAGATTTCACGGATCCTGCCAGATTTCACGGATCCTGCCAGCATCCTCCGGGATGGTGTCGCAGAGGTAATACTTTTCTGTGGTGCGGAAGTCCGCGTGCCGCACCAGCTGCTGGATCAGATACGGAGGCATTCACAGGGGCAGGTCAGGCCTACGCGATTATTTCGTGGACGACGCTTCCAGCCACGTCCGTAAGTCGAAAATCGCGGCCTGAATAACGGTAGGTCAGCTGTTCATGATCCAGGCCGAGAAGGTGCAGGATTGTGGCATGCAGGTCATGCATGTGGACCTTGCCGGCGACCGCTGCGAAGCCTAGTTCGTCGGTGGCCCCGTGTGCGATGCCGCGTTTGACTCCACCCCCGGACAGCCAGGTGGTAAAACCCTTGGGGTTATGATCGCGGCCATCGGCACCTTGGGCAAAGGGGGTGCGTCCGAACTCNCTGCCCCACCAAACCAGGGTGTCGTCGAGGAGGCCGCGCTGTTTCAAATCGGTCAACAGTCCGGCGATGGGTTTGTCTACTTCCAGGGCCAGTTCCTGATGCCTGGGCATGTTACCGTGCTGGTCCCACACCGGCGCGGGGGTGTTGTCGCAGTGGTTGATTTGAATGTAACGCACGCCGGCTTCGGCGAGTTGACGTGCCACGAGACACTGACGTCCAAAGCTGTCCGTTGGCTTTTGACCGATCCCGTAGAGTTCGTGCGTTGCCTGCGTTGCCTGNCCGAGGTCCCTCAGGCTGTGGGCGTGGTTCTGCATCCGCCAGGCCATCTCCAGTGAGTTGATCGCCCCTTCCACGGTAGCGTCGGGTTGCGACCCGGCCTGAATGCGATTGAGACGCTGAAGAAAGTTGTACTGCTTGCGACTGGCTGCTCGGGAGACGGGGCTTGCCAGGTTTGCCAACCTGGCTTCGGCATCCCGGTTTCCTGGTTGCCCGAGGACGGTGCCCTGGTGAATGGGCGGTAGGAATGCATTGCTGTAGTTGCGTGGGCCGCCTTTATTTGCAGGCGGATTGACCGTGACGAAAGCGGGCAGGTTTTCATTTTCACTGCCGAGACCGTAACTGATCCATGCGCCCATCGAGGGACGTACGAGATTGCTCGCTCCGGTGTGCAGGAAAAGGGTGGCCGGCCCGTGGGCCACCCCTTCGGTGTGCATGCCGTGGAGGAAGCAGAGATCATCGACGTGCCTGGCGACTTCTGGAAAGAGGCTGGAAACGTGCTGTCCGCAATCTCCGTGGTGCCGGAAGGCCCACAGGTGTTGCATGACTTTCATGGGTTGGGTTGATCCGCGATGCGCGAATTCCGTTTTCTTTCCGTCCCACTTCGTCAGGGCGGGTTTGTAGTCGAAGGTGTCGACCTGACTAGGACCACCTTGCATAAAAAGGAAGATGACGCGTTTGGCCCGCGCGGGGTGCATCGGCGGTTTCGAGGCTAGAGGGTGCTGCGCAGCAGCGCCGGCGATGCCGGCCAATGCGAGCTGACCGAAGCCACAAGCGGCTGTTTTCAAAAGGTGGCGACGTGAAATCGGGAAGGCCATTTTCTAACGCTATGCCTCAATGAATGTATTGAAAATCAACNCACGAAAACAAACTGCGAATTAGTCCGATTCGTACTTCGCGGGAGAATTCTTCCGCCTCCAGAAATTCCTGTGTCAGTACCAGTTCCTCTTTGCGCGGGCGGCGGCAGAGGACGTGGCGGTACACGCGTCGGATCGCGTCCTCAGGATCCGCAAGTTGTCCGAGTAGCTGCTCTGCCGTGGCCTGCGCTTGCTGGTAANTGAACGGACTGTTCATCAGGTAGAGTGACTGCGTGGGGATCGTGCTTTCGAAGCGTTTGCCGACCACGAAGCTGGGGTTGGCGAAGTCGAAGGTGCTGAAGATCTCGTGAAGTTGGTTGCGGAAGACGGGGATGTAGATGCTGCGCTTGTTGGAGGTGTGTTTGAAAGTGAACTCGGATTTGAAGTCAGCCGGCAAGCTGGGGCCGCCGCGTTGCGGATCGAGTGAACCCGAAATCAACAGGATGGAATCTCGCAGGGTTTCGGCGTCGACACGACGTTTGTTGGTGCGCCAGAGTAACTTGTTTTCCGGGTCGACCGTGGNGCCCTGTGGATCGCCGCCCGTGCTGGCCATTTGCCAGGCGCGAGAGAGGACGATGGTGCGCACGAGCTTGCGAGTGGACCAGCCGTTTCGGAGCAGTTGGACCGCAAGGTGATCGAGAAGTGCGGGGTGCGTGGGTCGAGTACCCGTGGTGCCGAAATTGTCCGGTGTGCGAACAATACCCTGGCCGAACAAGTGCTGCCAGATGCGATTGGCCAGCACGCGCGCAGGAAGCGGATTCTGGTCGCTGGCGATCCAGTCGGCCAATTCTAGCCGACCACTGCCTTGCTTGATTTGGGGGACGGTCATTTTGCTCGAGGTTGCGATCTGAAGGAAGCTGCGGGGCACCGTCGCGCCCAGCGCCCGCGGCTGGCCTCGTACACGAATCGGTGTGTCCTGGGGTTCCTCTGCTTCGCCCACGCACATGATCGTGGGCTGGGGTGGCTCTTTCTGTTGTTTCAACTTTTTCAGTAAGTCTTCCTTCTTTTTCAATTCCGCGCTACGTGTTGCCACAGCCGCCTTGTCGGCATCGGCGTTTGCACGCAGCGTTTTGAGCTGCGCTCGGAGGTCGATGACTTCCCGTTCCAACGTGGCGATGTGAGCCTTGTGAGCAGCCCGCTCGGCTTCCTGTTCGGGGGAGAGAGGGTAGGTGCGCGTAAACCACCTGGCGGCAGACGCGTCTGCGACGGATTGCGTACTCAAGAAAATTCCGGCGAGCGCGTAATAATCGCTGGTCGGAATCGGATCGAATTTGTGGTCATGGCAGCGCGCGCAGCCGATGGTCATGCCGAGGAAGGCCTTGCCGATGGTGNCGATTTGCTCGTCNGCGATTTCCAGAGCCAGCAATTGCTTGTCCTGGCCGCCGTAGTTGTGTGGACCCAGGACGAGAAGCCCTGTTGCGGTGAACTGATCGGCCTGCTCTGTGTAACTGGAAAACGGCAAAAGATCGCCGGCGATGTGCTCGCGGATTAATTCGTTCAGAGGCTTGTCGTTGCGAAACGCCTGGACGACATANTCTCGTAAACGCCACGCGTCNGGCAACGCCTGGCTGCCGCCACCACCTGTCGTATCGGCATAACGGATGATGTCCAGCCAATGCCTCGCCCAGCGTTCGGCGAAGGCGTGTGACGTCAACAAACGATCAACAACTCTTGCAAACGCATCCTCCGATGGATCGGACAGAAACGCGTCTTGCTGCGCGAGGGAGGGTGGGAGTCCAGTCAGCGCGAGATAAACCCGGCGCAGCAATACTTCAGGTTTCGCATCTGGGGCAGGCCCGAGGTGCTGGCTTTCCAACCGAGCGAGCACGAAATGATCGACGTCCTTTCGCGGCCAGCTCTTGTCGACCACGGGTGGGAGCTTCTGTTTGGCGACGGGCTGGAAGGACCAGAACCGCCGTCCGGCCGAGATGTCGATTCCTGATTTGACAACCGAGACGGAAGTGGTTCGAGGGTCGTAGGCTCCGCGGCGTACCCATTCTTCCAGGCGTGCGATGAGATGACGGGGGAGTTGCTGCTGGGGAGGCATCTTCAGAGATTCGTAGCGCACACCCTTGACGAGCAAGCTGCCTGCTACGTTACCCGGTACGATTGCCGGTCCCGTCTCGCCGCCGGATTTCCAGCCGTCCCGACGATCGAGCCACAGTCCGCCTTTGCGCTTGCCAGCTTTTTCCGAGTGACACGGATAGCAGTGCTGAGTCAGGATCGGTCGGATATGCTTCTCAAAGAAAACGCCATCGGCAGGCGCCGTCTCCGCTGCCCGAACCGAGGCCGCGCTGAGACTGATACAAAGGCATANCCATCGAAGCGGGAAACCGNGCATAGATGCTTCCAAAAACCAATCCGATCGTATTTTCTGAATCGTAACAAGCACCGAATCGGGTCACAAGTTCCTTTCTGATGTCGCTGGATCGGGCTACGGTTGCTGGGCGGCGTCCAGGTGCGTGAAGATGGTTGATTTGAGATATGGACTGCTTGATCGGCCGTTCTACGCGACCACTTTAGCAACCGATTCAACGTATAAAACGCCAGCGGATGCGTGCTGGCGTTGCCAGTCCTGGTCCGCAGGCCATCGATCCGGAACTCGTAAAGTTTCTCGGGCAGCAGTTCCGGAAGCTTGAGATGGACACTCAAGTCATCTTCCGAAAGTAGGGCGCTGGTGGGTTTAACGGATCGAGTCGTGGTCTGGATGGGTGGCGGTTGCCCGGTCCAGGGGGCGGGTGAATGTCACACGAAAGCCCTCTTTGAGCAGGTTGATGCGTTGAATTTCGGACGGCACCACTCCAGTAAACGTGACCTTCTTGAGACCTTCCCCGGGAGTCCATTCTGCTTGTCTTGGTTCATGCGACGCCCCCCCCCCAGAGAGCCGATCTGTCGCTTTGTCTGACTCAGGCCTCCAATGGTTCGAGTAAGCGATAAGTAGGCCTGCGTTGCAGTCTACCGCACTAAACGTCGTCTTTCATCGCCGCATGCGTTACTCAGCAGCAATCACCACTACTCACGGTTTTGGACGATCGCCACGATACCAATTCGTATGGTTTTAGGTAGCTCTGGCCAAGCTTTAATGACTGTCGTGAGAGCGGCGTGTTACACTTCCGATTGACATGTCCAGCGTCACACCTGTGAGAGTCGAATAGGCGAACCTCATATGAAATGCAGGAGTAGAACAGCTGCAATCGTCACGTTGGTATTGATGCTGATTTCCAGCGGGTTGTGTTTGGCCGCAGAGCGCACGATTCGGCTCACGGACCACATTAACCACGAGTGGTCAAGCGAACTTGTGAACTATGACCTGGTCTTTGAGCCGGGGACATGCCACATCTCAACGATGACACTTGAGGGCCCCGCCGGGCCTGTGGTGTTTCAACTGAGTCAAACAAAGATCGGTGGCGACGGTAACCTGATATCCGCACGCCTGTCCTTCCTCACGGATCTTCCGGCCTTGGGGGAGGTCACTTACAAGCTTCGGTACGATGGCAGGCCCCGGAAAGCGCCGACCCTTCCGGCGGCAGACCTCGTGGTGAACACAAGCGGCGGAAAAACTGAGTTCACAACGAAACGTGCCGGGGTCCGGCTGCCCGGCAGTGTCGAAATGTTCGATCCGCCCATCGCATCAAGAAGGGCGCCCGCGCCGATCACCGCGTTGCGAACACTGGAGGGAAGGTGGATTGGTGCGAGCCGCCTGTTCGGAAATCGGAAGGTGGCGTCTTTCAAGACCACCCTCGAAGCGAGTGGGCCGGTGTTCGCCCAGGCGCGGCTCGACTACACCTATGCAGATGGTGACGCCTCCGCCATAACCGTGCGCGTCGTCGCGGGACAGGAAGTGGTTTTCATTGAATCGGNGTCNGCCGCCCATCATCCCGATGACGGATGGCGTCTCCAGCTGAACAAGGGCTTTGATAATCCAACCCTTTCGGTTCTCGGGGAATACGCCAACAGATGGGGCCTCAAACATACAGAGGTCGGTCACATCAAACTGGCTGACCAACTGCCCGCTACGATCTACAACCTCGTGCCCTGGGAAGACTGGTGGGACAGCAGTACGCGAACAGCCTTCGCTCTGACTTCGCCCGAGAGCACAACCGCGATTGCCCTGGGCAGTTACGACCCTGCCGCCTGGCGACATCCTTCCTTCCGAAAACTGCTGGGCATGTCTTATGGAGAGTTCATGGAATTCAAGCGCCTGCCGCTGGTCAAGTCCAGGGACGGCTCTTTGTATCTGCAATCCGCATCGGATATCGGAATGCAGAAGTGGTACGTCGGATTCCTCCCCAGGAAGGTCGACCTGGATGACAGCTATCAGGACGCGCGATCCCTGCACAACAGCAAATATGGAACTCAGACGCTCGACATAGTTAAGGAGTATGTGCTCGATTGGGACGGGGCTGANGACGTTCAACATCCCTGCGTGTACGTGGCNCCGGAGAATCTACAAGAGGCCCGCGTGAAACTCGGCGATGATATCGCCGCGATCAGCGGGCAGTTCTATCGCTATTATCGCAAGGACAACAACGAGCGCTGGCGCATTGGCGGAACCGAGTTAATTCAACATATGGTGAATTCTCAGTATTGGGCGCCCAGGCATCAGGAGACGAACGAGGCCAACACGAATCGCTTCGATCTGATGCGTCATAGTCTGTTGCTCGTCAACCAGTATGACCTTCTCATGGGTACCGGAAAACTCTCCACACCAGAGCGCAAACTGCTGCGTGCGCAGATCGCGTTTCTCGGATACACACTGAACAGCCCGTATGTGTGGGATATCGACCGTGCTTATACGGGTGATATCGGCAACATGCATCTGAGTTATGTCTGCAATCTCGGCCTGACTGCGTGTGCCATCCCCGATCACCCCATGGCGAAAACATGGTCGGAAAAGGCCGTGAAATGGGTAACGATCCGCCTGCGTGAGCATGTCGGCGAGAACGGTGTCTGGAACAATGAGAACACACACTATGCCCGTGTGTCACTTTCGTCCGTGTTGGGCTTTGCCCTGGGTGCCCGAAACGCCGGGTTCCACGACTTTCTTGTACAGGGTGAAATGCGTGCAGCGCTGCTCTATCTCGAAAAGCAACTCATCCCGTGGGACCCAAGATACAAAGCCCGGGGACTTCCTCCGGAGCAGATGGCAGGCGTGTGCGAGCGAAGTGCGCATTCGGGGATTGTCGCCAAAGCACTCGCCGCGACGAACCCCGAATTCTCCGCGGAGATGCAATGGGCCTGGAATCAGCAGGGTAATTCAAACCATCTGCCGAACCCTTTCGTTCGCGGGTTTGAAAATGTCCTGCTCGACAAGTCGCTCCCGGAGGCGACGCCCAAATGGCAATCTGAGGGCTTTGCCNATGTGTCGGTTGTCTTGCGCAACGGCCTTGGAACAACCGACGAGTCCTATCTCCATCTGTCGGTCAGACAGTTTGGAAACTACTACCTCTCCCAGCCCGGCGGCATGACGATCTATGCCAGGGGCAAACCGCTCGCGCTCCTGTTTTCGAGTGAGTACACCGCCTGCACTGCTGAGGATTTCCTCACCAACAGCGTCGGCCTGGCGCATACACCGGGAAACAAGTCGCATCGGGCTGCCAACCGGGGTGGGTTCGGAGGTGGTCACATCGAGCGTGTCTCGGCGCTGCCCCGTCAGGACTATGCTTCCGCAGAATTTGAACTCAGCGGCCCAAATGTCATCGCCCCGCATTTCAAGGAGAAGATAAAACCGCTGTCAACACCCTGGCCCGCACTCCTGAAGACGGCCNGCGGCACTGCTCGATACAAGCGCCAAGTGCTGTTCGTAAAGGGTGCCGGGAAGGGCGATGCGACCTATTTCATCTTTCGCGACTCGGTCAAAGGTGGCCAGCCGACGGTATGGAATATGTGGTCGCTTTCCCGGAAGCTGGGTGCAACACGAGACACAAAGAACCTTGAGGCATTCCTGGCGGATGCTCCGGGCGCCAGGATAGCCGGAGCCCGCAGGCTCTACGGCGATCGATTCACGGCCGTGGGCCAGTTCGATGTGGACGCCGAATACTATGTGTCCTTGCCCNAAGACACNCCACGCCAGACCGTGCGATGGGGCGTTCGCGCCAATGAATTCCAGGACCTGCTGCATCTTCAGCGCACCGACGATGGCGACTATTTCGTCGCGTTGTTTCCCAGGCGGCGACACGAAGCCGCACCGACGTTTGCCTCACTGGCCGCAAAGCGAATAATCAAGGTGTCGGGAGCATTTGGCACCGACTACTGCTTCGTGAGCCCCCGTCGGTCTACTGCTTCAGGCGAAGGCGTGCACTTCACTGGCATGGCAGGTACCGTTCAAGATCGTACCGATGGCCTTGTCCTCGCACTCGCTTCAAGAGGTGAAGTGAGCTACAAGGACCACAAGCTCGTCGCCAATGACGCGGCCAGTATGACGGTGGAAGATGACAAAGTCGTCCTCGCCATAGCGCGAAATGGCAGCGCGAAAGTCGTCGCGACGGTAAGCCTGCCTGATGGCAAGTCGCTACGGTCGTCCGGCGCCGTTCACCCCGTGAAGATGGCCGACGGTTCCTATCGTATAGTGATCCCGCAAGGCGTTCGTGAGGTGACACTTACTCCATGACACGTCGGGCGTCTGTTGGCCCGATCGTGATTCCGGCTTCGATGATCATATTGTGGCCAGTGCGTTCGAAAGTGGTGCAGTCCAAACTGCAAACGGAGCGACAAAAAGTTCGAACCGTGTCTTGTTCACTCGACTGATGAAGCCCCGTCAGATCCCTCGTCTGACAGGGCTTTTTTCGTTGGTTTGCTACTATTCACGGAATCGCCGATCCCAGCCGCGCAGCACAACACCGAGTCAGGTCCGCACTCCAAGCCGGCCCGCCCGCTTGGTGATGCACAGCGTAACCTCGTGTTTCATCCGTTGGCATTCACTGGGTCGTTCCCGACGTTCGCTGGTATCGTACGACCGCCTCCTCTCTGATTTCTTTCAAACAAGATCAAAAAGTGTGTCGCGGAATGCATCGGGGTGCGCAAATGCTGACGGTAATTCACCCGGACGCGAGCCTGTCGGACGCGGCGGCGGAGAGTCTCAGCAAGCACAAGGGCGAACTCAGCCTCCAGGGCCTGAGGAGTCTGTCGGATGCGGCGGCCGAGAGCCTCAGCAAACACGAGGGCGAGCTATATGTCGATCTCGATACCCTCCCCGAATCCGCCGCCGTCATCCTTCGCCAGCACCTATCGTTTGCT
>PADE01000274.1 GCA_002702965.1 Planctomycetaceae bacterium | reverse complement strand
CCGGTCCCCACCGATGTCTCGGCTCACATCTTGCGCGGATGGAGCTCCGGGTTGGACTGGAAGAGTGGCATCGCCAGATCCCCGATTACGCCATTCGGAAGGGCGAGGTTCCGATCTACAGCCCGGGCATCCGCGATATCGAGCATCTCCCCCTCGTCTGGGGCTAGCCGCTCCCCAGGGCCCAGAGCAGGAAGAGGCCGCCCACCACCCAGACGTAGCCCGCGAAGAGGTAGAAATACCCGCCTTCGAGCATACGCACGAACGCCCAGATCGCCGCCAGGCCGGCCAGCAGCGCGGCCAGCCCGCCATAGAAGAGGTGGACCCGCTGTTCGTACGCCGCGGCGGCGAGATCCGGGAGCGCCAGCACGGCGGCCCCCGCGATGGCGATGATGCCCAGGAGAAACGAGAACTCCGCCGCGGCCAGGGGAGCCAGCCCCAGCGCCAGGGCAACGGCCACGGTGGGTGGGTGGCGCGCCCGGCGCAGATCCAGGCGCTGCGCGACCCGGATTCCACGCAGACCATGCCATTTGGGATGGTCTACATGGAGAACCGTCAGCTCGCGCTAATGTGCAGCGCGGAGGGCAACCCGACCCGGCCCGTGATTACCTTCAGTCACGATGGCGGAGACACCTGGTCTGATTTTTCCGAAATCCCCAACGTTACCGGGAGGCCGATGATGTTGACGGATCACGGCGGTGGGACACTTTCGTTCGTTACCGACCGTCGCTATTTCAGTCACGACTATGGGCGCACCTGGTCGGACCGTGTTGCGCACCCCCCGACACGGCAAGGTTTCCCCTTTCATCAAGAGGGAAACGGTTGGGTCGATCGCGACCCGGCGGGGAAGGCGAGGGCCATTCTCGAGTTGGGATGGCATTACGAGCCTGGAAAATCGCACCCTCGGGACGATGCGACAGTGGTCTTTCGTCGTTCGGTCGATGGTGGCCGCACCTGGATTGACGAAGTCGCTCCACCCCAATGGAAATTCACGATGGCACACCGCGGCAAGAAATGGCTGCGTGGCGTTAGCGAAGGTGCGATTGTGCGGGCTGCCAACGGGGATCTCGTGGCGGCGCTGCGCAGTGACATGCCCCCGCGTTTTTTCGAGGGGCTCCACGACGACAGTCTGGAGGGAACGGCCATCAGCATCTCCAAGGACGACGGAAAGACCTGGTCAAAATTGCAGTTCTTGTCTTACGCGGGGCGCCATCACGCCAACCTGCAGCGACTTGCCAGCGGAGATTTGGTTTGCACACTGATCGTGCGCGATGACATCGAAGACTTACAGCTCGCGAGCTTTCGGCGGGGTTGTGATGCGCTCGTGAGCCGCGATCACGGTCGTACCTGGAACCCCAAACGTCGCTATGAGCTCGATAGCTATTACTACAAACGTGGCGACGGTAATTGGGTCCCTGGACAGTGTGGTCACATCGGTGCCACCGTCCTGCCCGACGGAAATGTGATCTCCGCCTACGGGCATTACTTAAAGGGCGCTGCGGTTTTGATCAAATGGCGACCCGACGCCGAACCCGCGACAGCTGTGCAACGCGAGGTGACCGATCTGGAGATACCATCCGAACCAAACGTTTTGACGCAAGTCGCTCAACCTCGGGTCGATTATCGGGTGCGCGAACGCGCTCTGCTTTTGACCGGACGATCGTGGATCGATATTCCCCTGCAACGTCGCCTGGCAGCACTTGGCCACAATGGCACCATCGAACTGATTATCGAACCGACAAAACAGGGGGGCATGCCGATCCTGGTCGGGTGCACGGCGCCGCGGGTGAACGGATTCCGGATCGCGTACGACCAGCGCAACACCGATTCTTCGCCCCAGGTTCTATACAGTGATCAGCGTGTGAAGGCAGAATCACTGGAATACTCGATCCAGGTTGCAAGTCAAAGCGACCCACCCGCTTTTTCAACAGAACGGCAGCAGATCGCCTATGTCATGCGCGATGGCCACGGCACCTTTTTTTGCGATGGACGGCGATTTGGGAAGCAGTCGGAAACCGGTGACAACGGTTCGCTGTTTCGCTATACGGTTGCCCAGAGCGGGTCCAACAATCAGTTGCGGGTAAGCATTGGGGCCCTTGTTCAAGGGTCCTTCGCGAGCAATGCCTTTCGAGGTGCTTTGTTTGCGGTCAGGATCTACGATCGACCCTTGAGCGCGGCGGAGCTGACTCGTAATTGGACTGCAAGCAGGTCGCGCTGAAGGTATGCGATTCGCCGACAGCGATCGACGTCGCCAGAACCGTGACTCCGGTCGCCGCCCGACCAATTCGGTGATTCACGGGTGGATTAGGGTTTCCAGATCACAGCCGACACATGGCTGAGCGCCATGAGGTTCCCTTTTGTCTGTCCGTCGCGCCAAGTGAAGCTGACCGGATGCATCACGATTGTCAGCACACGTTGATTGTCCATCCAGACCGATCGAGGGCTGTGCATGGATCCGTCGGTGCCGCGGAATAGAATGTAACGCCGTTTCCAATCCCAGGTCTTTCCGTGGTCATGACTGAGGACCGCCTCGTGTCCGTGATACAGCCGGCCATCTAATTCGCCCAGCCTCGCGGCGAAGGTCATCAGGATGCGGCCGTCTGGTAATGTCAGCAGGCTGTGGTGGACGTGTCCGTACAGCGAGTGAACATCTGGTGTGGTCCAGGTCTCACCGTCGTCCGTGGACCGCGCGGTCAGGATCGAGCGCCAATGGTCGGAGGGTGACGGAATCCCTGGTCGTGAGGACCGAAAACTGGCCACCAGATCGCCGTTGCCGGCCCGCGCCAGCGACGCTTCCGAACAGCGCGCAAAGTCCATCCAGGGTTTCGAGAAAAAGTACGGTTCGTCCCAGGTGTGTCGGACGTGATTGTATGTTCGCATCACCGTTCCACCCGAAACGTAAAACATGAAGCGAATGGTATTTCCCTCAATCAGCATGTTCGGAGCCACGTCGGTGATCGGACGTCGACCGTCGGGCAGCGCCGCGACCTCCTCCTCATCAGACCACGTTTGTCCCGCATCTTCGCTGAACCAGAATCGGTAGGTCTCGGGAACATCGACCTTGCTGTTCCAGCCACGGAGCATCAGTCTCTGCCCGCCCAGGTTCATCGGTGTTGTGCGGTAGCCGGGAATACGCTGCGGCGAACTCCACGACATGCCATTGTCTCGTGAAAACAGTATCACGTCGGTCCGCGTGTTTTCGTCGACAAATGTGACATCGTTACGACGCACGACCTCACCCGACAACGACGCCGTCAGCGTGAGCACGAGCGTGCCGTTATCCATTCGGCACAGCCCCGGATATTTCGGTGAATTGAGTAAAAAGGAGTAGCCGATGCCCTCCTGGTAGCTGGCACCCTGTGGGTCGTTGCGGCGCACGACGACCGGTGAGACGGTCGAGATAACACGCGTCGGCAGGTACTGTCCATCACGTCCCGTTCGGTGGTCCGCGAGCACGGATTTCAAGGGCAGCGTGTGCATGATCGAGTTACTGAGCCGATCCCGGTTGTCGGGGCCCTGAATCTTTGTGTTGAGGAGAGCGGGCTTGACGTCATTTTGCTGGTTGCCGACCCCCGTACGCGCGGTGGCGACTACCTCGTTGTTGATCGTTGGAGCGTCCCCTGGGGCGCCGCGATCGGGTGATGGGGGGACCGCCTGAGTCGGATCTTGCCAAGCCAACACGGAGACGCTGAGCACAGACAGACAGGCCACCAAGACGATCAGTCGAGTCATCGGATTGCCCCTCGAGCGACAGTCCTGCACCGAGCGTTCTCGGTGCTGCGGGCGTGCCGGCGCGATAGATGGTTACTTGAATTGAAACGCAAACAGATTGCGCGGTCCAGATCGCACCGCAGTCGAATCGCCCTTTTTCCCACAGTGTCGCTAGCGAGCGATATGCTCACTCTACCACGTGGCGCAACACAGCCGTAGTAAGTCGAGCGCCGGACGCTGCGTCAAAGCCTGGGACACGTTGGCTTTCTTGTGGCAGTATTGCACCTCGGAGTGCATTCGCGTCGGCTCGGAGTTCCCAGACGGAGTGCCTGGAACGGCCGTGCCGTGATCAGACCATGGCGTTGTTTCGGTTGAATCGTGACAAATCGATCGAGATTCAGCGTTGCCCAGACCTTCGAAAACTTGGTAGCCGTCGCGCGGAGAGGTTTCATGGTACGATGTCCCGAGCCGACCGTAGCCGCTCCGCATGCGATACCGCGCGGGGCCAGCTGGCGCGTCGACGTGGTCGGCCAAGCGGCTATCGGGACGTCACGCGACGATAGGGTGCGATCGTCAATCGGAGGGCGAGTCGGCGGAAAGGCCGGTGACCGCGGGACTCTCACACCCGAAAAGTCAAAACGTAGACGCCGTACCGACAACGTGGAAACAGAACGATGACAACCATCGCCCGGCGAACACACTGTACGAGGATGCAGGCCATCGTCAGAATCATGGTCGGACTTTGGTTCTTGCTGCTTATGTCGGCATCGTTCTGTGATGCGGCCGCGGCCGACAAGGGCATGCGGATCACGACGTTCTCGGTCGAGATCACACCTCGGCTTGGTAGACCGGTCGGTTTAGGTTTTATTCCGATTTTCCAAACGACTGAGCATCCATTGTTGGCGCGCGGAATACTGCTGCGCGATGCAGGGACAGCGTGTGTTATTTGCACGCTCGACCTGATGGAAGTCCACAATGAATCTTATGACTTATTGCGGCAGACGATTGCTGCGGCGTCCGATGTACCTGAATCGCACGTTGCTTTGCACTGCATCCATCAGCACACGGCTCCCGCGATTTCGACCTCGGCGCAGCGTCTGGAGCTCAGCGCCGATGACCCGCGACGGATCGCGACCGCGATGTACCTGGCAGAATCGGCCCAAAAGCTGTCGGTCGCCATTCGCGCCAGCCGAAAACACTGGCAGCGAGTGGACCGTCTAGGTACCGGTCGGGCTGTGGTTGACCGGGTCGCCTCGAACCGGCGATTGGAACAGGCGGACGGATCGATCCGGGGGAGGAGTAGCAGCACCAAGTCGGCGCCGGAACTCCGGCTGCTTCCGGAAGGTCTGATCGACCCCTGGGTGCGGACGATCTCTTTTGAGGACGGTGATCGCCCGATCGTGCAGCTGCACTATTACGCTTCGCACCCTCAGAGTTATTACAGCGACGGTCGCGTGAGCTACGACGTGCCGGGGATTCTCCGCGAGCGGCTGGAAATACAAACGGGGGCGTTTCAGCTTTACTTGACGGGGTGTGGTGGCGACGTCGCCTTCGGAAAGTACAACGACGGATCCCCTGCGGCGCGCTCGGCACTGACAGCGCGACTGCAGGCGGGCGTGCAGCGGAGTCTCGCCAGTCTCAAACGGCAGCCGGTGGAGCCGTTGATCTGGTCGGTTGAGCCACTGCGGTTTCCGCTGCGCACTGATCCGGCTTTCTCCGAGACAACAAATCGACAGATTCTCAACAATCCCAGTGCCGGTACATCCCGGCGCCGCAAGGCGGCGATTGCGTTGGCGTGGATCGAACGCGTGAAGTCTGGCAAACCGGTCGAACTCAGTTGCCTGGCGATCGGCCGGGTCAAGCTGCTGCATTTGCCGGGCGAGCCATTTGTGCAGTACCAGCTGGCGGCGCAGCGCATGCGGCCGAATCAATTTATCTGTGTTGCGGGTTACGGAGACTGTGGGATGGGATATATCGGCGGCGATCGCATTTTCACCGACCGCGGTGGATACGAACAGACGTATGCGTTTGCTGGACCGAGCGAGCAGTTATTGTTGGCGACAATCGAAAAGTTGTTGGCGGGTAAGTAACGGGCCGCGTCGCAGAGTAGGCGGCCGTACTCGCTGCCGCCGGTTGGTCCGGAGATAGTTGCAGCGGATCACGCAGTCCGCCGGCCGCACTCGAAGCTGTCCTGGATGCGCGTTTCCCGGGGCGCTGCTGGGGATTTGGCGGGGCCGCGGCGCGGTACCACGAGCGGTGATCCGTGTTCCGTTGGCGTGCGATTTGGCCAGGGTATCGCGGGCCTTGGTAGCAACGGGAGATGCGTCCACCGGTCCACGAAACGGACCGTTTCGATCCCGGCTGCGCACGTCGGTTCTTTTCCGGTGACTGAATTTCTGGGATCACCGGTTACAATAATGGGAGTCGTTGGTTCCTATGATGTTCAGCTTGCGTTACGACGTTCTCGACTTTCTTTGCATCGTTCCGTCAAATCGCTGCTATTGGAGAATTCGGTCCAGTGGATCCGTACCAGTCCATTCGAGAACGGCAGATCTTGCGCGAGGCGGAAGGTTGTCTCGACCTGATCACGGTCCTTGCCGACCGTTGGCCGCCGAGACCCGAGAGCCGCGATCGTCTGGCGAATCGAGCGCTTGACTTACTAGCGACGATAGCTCCCAGCGCGGAATCCAGAGCGGATTGGTTTTTCCTCGTTGGCCACGCCTACCGCACAATGGAACGATATCGCGACGCGCTTCAACCTCTAAAAAAGTCGGCGGAACTTGCTCCCGATGCGATCCACGCATGGCTCGCACTCGGTTGGTGTTACAAGCGTTGTGGCCGCCTCGACTTGGCGATTGAGTCATTAGAAGCGGGCCTATTGCACGACGACAGGCAGGCCATCTTGCACTACAACCTGGCTTGCTACTGGAGCCTGGTGGAGAACCACAAGTTAGCGGTTGCGTATCTTGCACGAGCGTTGGAACTTGACTCCGAGTACCGAAATCTGATTGCCGACGAGCCAGATTTTGACGCGGTGCGGCAGGTGCCGGAATTTCAGTCGTTACTGGCTGTGGTCGTCTAGTCGCGAACCTGGGTTGGCACCGTGGTCGACTACCGGTTGTCGTCGGATCCCAGGCGGTCGCGCTGCGCCAGTCGCCAAAAGGTTCGCCGAGTTGGTTGGGGTCGACCGGGCCGCCGGATTGCGCTCGCTCAACGCCGACGGGCCGTGATGCGGATTTGGTCAAAAGAAATCGAACCCGTGGCACCGAATAACCCGATTCTCAGGATGCCGTGACGCGCCTGCCGCGGAATCGGAATCCGTTTGGTTCGTTGATGCCACTCGTCGTTTCCGCGGAACGGCCCGAGCCAGAACATGCCGAGCTCTTTGCGGTTTTGATCGTAGTAAGAAACCGCTGCCATGGGGAGTTCATTGACATTCTGGCCGGCATCGATCTGTTCGTACTTGAGCCACGTCGTCAGTTCCAAGATGCCCAGCTCGCGTCCGTTAACGGCAAACCCTTGTAATAGGTGCGCGTGTCGACCGGCATCTTCATTATGAAAGGTGACAAAGGAGCTGCCTTGCGGAGCATCGTCTGCGGTTTCGCGCTTCGCCTGTCGTTGGTAGTACCACCCGGCGACAAATCCGTTTTTGTCCACCTTCTGTTCAAAGTCACCGTTGACCACACGCGGGTTGAGCGGATCCGGTTTGATCTCACGACCTGTCTCCGCGCGCCCAGTCATGGGTACAAAGAGCGTCGGCCTCAGCGCAACAGACTCCAACTTTCCTTTCCTTTTCTGGAGCAAGTAGAGTGTCTGCTGGTAACGTTCACCGACGGGAACGACCATCAAGCCGCCTTCCCGCAATTGGTCGACGAGAGGCTGGGGCACCTTCTCGGGAGAACAGGTCACGATGATCTTGTCGAACGGTGCTCGACTCGACCAGCCCTGGAAACCGTCCCCAATCCGCGTGAACACGTTCGTATATTTGAGACGTTTGAGTGTCGCAGCTGCGCGCCGCCCCAACGCGGGGACGATTTCGATCGTATAGACTTCACGCACCAAGGGGCTCAGGACGGCGGCCTGGTAACCGCTTCCGGTACCGATCTCGAGAACTTTGTCGGTTGGCTTTGCATCGAGCGCCTGGGTCATGAAAGCGACGATGAATGGCGACGAAATGGTTTGTCGATCTCCGATCGGCAAGGCCATGTCGAAATACGCTTTGCCGCGTAGTTTCAGCGGGACGAATTCGTGCCGCCGTGTTTCTTGGATGGAGCGGATGACCCGGCGGTCTTTGATCCCATGCCGGACGATCACTTCTCGCACGAGCTGTGAGCGGGCGGTGGTGAATTGTTGTTGTGTTTGGGCGGATAGCGACGCCGCCACACCGGTAATCAATCCGATTGACAAGCCACGCACCAAATGGTGGTATCGAGAGGGTTGCATACGTTCGCTTCCTGGCAAACTCAGTAGGTACTGCGGCTGTCCCCAGCCAGGTCAAACCGTAAATCCGATTGAACCCAGGTCAATCCCGATCGGTGTAGCCGTTACCTGCCTGGAAGCAACACGCGGTACGCCAGCGGTGCCGAAACGTGGAAAGGGCATTCACGCGGGAACTCACGGCGTGACCTGTCACCGCGGAACAGCGAATTCATCGGNCGACCTGCCACCTGTGGGCAGGCGCGGCGCACAATTGACGCGTCGTTGCTACATCAGACCGGCAATCGGCCGACCTCGATAGATTGAATGGGGACGACCCTCCATATCCACCCAGGTGGCGTGACGGGGGATCCCGAGTGTGTCATAGATCAGAGCGGAGAAGTTCTCGGGATACTGTGTCTCATCGATCGGCTGAGCGCCCAGGTGGTCGGATGCCCCCACGACCCTGCCACCCTGCACACCCGCACCGGCGAATATCATTGTGTTACAGGGGCCCCAATGATCTCGCCCGGCGTCCTTGTTGATCTTCGGCGTGCGGCCGAATTCCCCGGCGACGATGACCAACGTCTCGTCCAGTAGCCCGCTGGAGGACATGTCGTCCAGCAAAGCGGAGATACACTTGTCGAATGGGGGCAGAAGATTTTTCTTGAGATTCCTGAAATTCGCCATATGCGTGTCCCAGGATGAGTTCTTGCCGAGGTTGACTTGTACGTATCGGACTCCTGCCTCGATCAAGTTCTTACCCATCAAGCAGGAGAGACCGAACTTGTTCTTTCCATACCGTTCGAGAAGTTTAGGATCTGCTCGTTCGACATTAAAAGCGTGACTGGTGTGCGGGTCGGTCAGCAGAGAAATGGCTTGTTGCCGCTGGCGGTCGAATTGGTTCGCAGCGGACGCCAGACTCGCGCGTTGACGCTGCATGAAATCGAGCAAGTCGACACGGCGTCCAAAGCGTTGTTGCCCTCCCGTGGGCAGGGTCAATACAGGAGTGTCGAACACACTGCTGGCAGCGTGCTCGAACTTGCTGTCGTCAAAGCGAAAACAGTCGGGACAGGCTCCATTGCCCAGCGGACATTTCGCCGCGATGTCAATGTGCCAGGCCTCCCACTGGCTGCCGAGCTGACCGGCGTACTGACCGGGTCGAAAACGGGCCGCCTCATTGACACTCGGTTCAGGCAAAATGACGGCCGGTGGAAGCAGGTGTTGTTGGTCCCGCATGGCGTAGGTGATCACCGCCGGGATCGATGGCCACTCCTTGGCGTTGGGAACATCGTTGAGAGTAAATCCAGTTGGCAGATCGAGACGGCCTGTCAGCAGCATGTGGCACGCCGGTTCATGTCCACTGCTGCCGGTTGCCATCGCCCGGTGAAGCGCGTAGATCTCAGTGCGTTGGGACATCAGCGGCAGCAGCTCGCAGACTTGGAGTCCCGGCGTGCGGGTGGCGATCGGCTGGAACTCGCCGCGGATGCCGTCGGGCGCCTCGGGTTTCATGTCAAAGGAATCGTGGTGCGACATGCCACCGGTCAAGAAAACAAAGAGCACCGACTTGGCATTGCGGGACGGCTGCGGTGTGAACCCGGCGGCTTGGTGCGCGACACCCAGTGCTCCCAGTGCGGCACCTGCTCGAAGAATCTCTCGACGCTGAGGCGGTTGCGGCCCGTGCTGTGTTGGCATGTTTGAGCTCGGTGGGTGGATGCTCGGGGACGTGTTGTGCACGGCAGGTGCTTGTTTGGAGGCGCCTGCAGATCGAACACAATCAGCTCTGAATCCTACCGCCCCTGGTGTCGGAGGTCAATTTCGAACCGTCCGTTTGCAGCATATGGTCTGGGGTTCACCGTTTGTCGCCCACTTGTCAGGCGTGAAGTCGCCCGGACAATGGCGTTTACGGTTTTCAGGGCTAATTCGGGGTGTCTTATGGTGTCCAATCCCAGTGTGATCCTCACCGGTTTTGCAGACGAAGCAGCGAACCAGAAAACGGCGCAGCAGCAGTTTTCGGCGTTTTCGGCTCTGGGACTTCAGTATTATACGATCCGTTTTATCGATCTCGGCCAAGGTGTTAAGAACGTCATGCAGTTGACCAAGCCGGAAATTCGCCGGCTGCTACGTTTGCACGACGAATACGGGTTGCGTGTCTCTTCGTTGGGATCGCCAATTGGAAAAGTCAAGTTATTGGATGTCGAAGATGGCACGCACAACCCGTTCATTCCATTTTCCAAATACCTTGGAAAACAGGTGCAGCGGGCCGTGGGATTGGCGCATACCCTGGAAACGAAGCTGATCCGAGGTTTTTCCTTCTACCATCCCCGGGGAACCGAGCCCGGGGTGCATCTTCCTCAGGTCGTCGACCAATTGGCTCAGATTGCTGAGACTTGCGCGGAGGCCGGTTTGACGTTTGGTCTGGAGGTCGAAGCGAACCTCGTTGGACAGAGCGGTTCGCTGTTGGCGGAAATCCATCGCCAAGTGAACCATCCAGCGATGACATTGATTTTTGACGCCGGCAACATCGTCACCCAGGGTTGTTCCGCGGACGAGGTGTTTCAACAGTATCTAGCGATGAAACAAGGGATGGGGTGGATGCATATCAAGGATTATCGCCACCCGCAGGCGGTGCAGAGAACCGATCATGTGGACGAGGCATCACTGAAGCACTTTGTGCCAGCTGATTTGGGTGACAGCGGGCATGAGACGATCCTCCGCGATTTTCGCGGGTGGATTCCCAAGCTTACCCGCAAACTGAAACGGCGCGGGATCCCGGGCGTCTTTCTCGATCTGGAGCCCCACGTCAAGGGGGGCGGCCAGTTTGGCGGATTCAGTGGACCGGATGGCTTGGGGGTGGCGTTGCGCGGACTCTGTCGGCTACTGGATTACGTCGGCATCGACTATCACCTCCGAGATTTTGACGACCTGCGCGCTGCGCGCGGGTTCTGACCCGGCCGGGCGCCTCCGCTCGAGGTGTCTGCGACCGCCGCGGTCAACCGAGCTTGGAAGGGGGTGCGTTTGGGGGCTCGCCAAAGCCACCACCGCCGGGTGTTTTGACCACTAGTGCGTCTCCCGGTTCGACATTGAAACTCGCCACACCGGTTAGTTCTTGCGCCGCGCCATTGCGGGGACGTAGAATGTTGCGGCCCCGTTTCCCGGCCCGGCCACCTTTCAGACCAAAGGGAGGAAAAGCCCCCCGCCTCTGAGAGAGCAGCGCCACCTCGAGTTTCTTGAGAAACTCGAGTTCCCGCACGATTCCGTTCCCGCCGGGATGTCGCCCCGCTCCACCCGAACCACGACGGATGGAAAAACGTCTCACGCGCACTGGGAAACGCTGTTCGAGTACTTCGGGGTCGGTCAAACGAGTGTTGGTCATGTGAGTTTGAATCGCGTCGGCGCCCGGACCGGTGGGTGTCGCACCGACGCCGCCACACAGCGTCTCGTAGTAGCCGAACGAATCATCACCGAACAATAGATTATTCATGGTTCCCTGACTGGCGGCAGCCATTCCGAAGGCTCCCAACAACACGTCGACTACCCGCTGGGAAGTCTCGACATTCCCGGCCGCGACCGCCGCGCAGAGTCGGGCATCTCCGCGGTCAGGTGGATTGAGCAGACACTCCGGTAGTGTGATCTCAACGGGCGCCAGCACGCCTTGATTGAGCGGAATCGGCTCGTCGATCAGGCAGCGCAGAACGTACAGGACGGCTGCGGTCACGATCGCCCGGTTGGCGTTCAAGTTACCGGAAAGTACCGGTCCGGTCCCCGCGAAATCCAGGTGAGCTTCGTCTCCAGAGATCGCAATTGTGACACAGATTGGGGAACCGTCGTCGAGGTGATCGATAAACGTGCGTGAACCATCCTCCAGTCGGGATAGCGCCTGTCTCATCTTTTGTTCCGCGGCGCGCTGGATGTGCTCCATATAGGCTTCCACCATTGGCAGACCGCGGCGCTCGATCAGTTCGATCAGCTCGCGAGTCCCTCGTCGATTCGCAGCAATTTGCGCCGACAGGTCAGCCAGATTGTCGGAAATCGACCGGGTCGGAAATTCACCGGACAACAGAAGCTCGCGGATTGCGTCCAGCCGCGGGTGCCCCGCGTCGACGAGTTTGAAGTTGCGGATCAAGATGCCTTCTTCCGCAAGGTGTCGCGAGAAGGGAGGCATCGACCCGGGCGAGATTCCCCCAATTTCCGCGTGGTGCGCGCGGTTGGCGACAAAGAACACCAGACGGTGGTCCGCTGCGGCGAACACGGGAGTTACCACGGTAATGTCGGGGAGGTGGGAACCGCCACGGTAGGGGTCATTGGTCACGAATACATCGCCAGATTGCGGGTCTGGATTGTCGGCGATCACACACTTCACGGTTTCACTCATTGCACCGAGGTGAACCGGTATATGCGGCGCATTGACGACCAGATCTCCCCGATGGGTAAACAGGGCACAGCTGAAGTCGAGTCGCTCTTTGACGTTGACGCTGCTGGAGGTGTTGCGGAGAGTAATCCCCATTTGTTCCGCGATCGCAGCGAACTGGTTGTTGAAGACCTCCAGTAAGATCGGATCTGGCGGGATCGGCGCGTGCGGATCGGTTCGACTGTCACCTCCGCACCCGGAGTGATGCGTGTCGCGCGACGGTGCCAGCAACATCTCACCGCCGCTGAGAATTTCGGCGCTCCAATCCGGGTCAATCACTGTCGTGGCGTACCGGTCGGCCACGATCGCCGGCCCCGCGATGGTCTCACCTGGTGGAAGATCAGCGCCGTCAAAGACGGCCGTTTGCCACTCCCGGCCCTCGAAATGTGCGGTGACGGTTTCTACAGCGCTGAGGTTTGTTGAGGATCGGGTGGAAACCGCTCGCACTGCGGGTGATAACTGGCTCTCGGAGGCGGCGGTCAGTTCGGCGCGGGCGGTTACTACCTCCAACTCGCGGTCGGGGTGGCAGTAACCGTAACGTTGTTGGTGGTCTCGCTCAAAGGCGCGGCGGTAATTCTGATCCTCGGGCTCGCGAATGGTTAACGTCGCGTCGGTTCCGCGGTAACGCAATTCGAGTGAACGGGATCTGTCCACCCGATCCAGCGCATAACCGGCGGTCATTATTTCCGCTTCCAATTCCGTAATGAGTCTAGAAAAAATGTCGTCCAGGTCTCCACACGATTCCTCCCAGCTGCGGTAGATTCCTACGACGCGATGCCGAGTCACGTCGGCCAGCCCGATGCCGCAGGCGCTGAGAATGCCCGCGTCGGGGTGAATCAGGATTTGTGGGATCCCCAATTCCGCGGCGATCGCACACGCGTGTTGCCCCGCCGCGCCGCCAAATGCAACCAGCAGGTATTCGCGGGGATCATATCCTCGTGCCAGGGAGACGGACCGGATTGCCTTGGCCATGTTGGCGTTCGCCACCTCGAGGTAACCGAAGGCCAGTTCCACGGGCGTGTACCGATGGCCCGTGTCGCAGGCGATCCGTTCACAGAGTTTTTTGAGGCCCTGCTCGATCGCCGAACGATCGAGAGGAAAGGGGAAGCGGCCAGGCGGGATCTTACCCAGAAAGACATTGATGTCGGTGACCGCCAATGGGCCGCCTCGTCCATAACAGGCGGGACCTGGGTCGGCGCCTGCGCTGCGCGGCCCGACACATAACTTGACGCCATCAAACCAGCAGATCGATCCGCCACCGGCAGCGACCGTCTCGATCGACATCATGGGTGCGGCGACGCGCACACCCGCTTTTTGAGACTCGAACTCTAGTTCAAAGTGGCCGTCGAAACGCGACACGTCGGTGCTTGTTCCCCCCATATCAAAACCGATTGCCTGTTGGAACCCGGCCGCCTGTGCGGCCCGCGCGCAGCCCACCACGCCGCCCGCGGGTCCCGACAGGATACTGTCTTTGCCTGTGAAGGCTCGGCCGTCGATGAGTCCTCCCGCCGACGTGAGCAATTGCAGTTCGCTGTGCGGCCCGAGCGCCTGTCGCAAGCGATCGACGTACTGACGTAAAACGGGATTCAGATAGGCGTCGACCACCGTCGTGTCGCCGCGGGAGATCATCTTGACTAGCGGTACCACCTCGTGAGAGAGGCTGATTTCGTCGAATCCGACTTGCCGCGCCAGTCGACCAATCGCGCGTTCGTGCTGCGGGTTACGATACGAGTTCATCAGACAGACCGCCAGCGAGCTGACTCTGTGGGGTCCGAGGTCGCGCAGCTGCTGCAGCACCCGACGTTCATCGAGTGCGCGTTGGATTACTCCATCCGAACCAACCCGTTCGTCGACCTCTACGACATGCGAAAATAGGGACGCCGGTTTTTGAATGTTGAGTTCGAATAGCCGGGGACGTTCTTGGTTGCCGATGCGGAGGAGATCGCCGAATCCGCGCGTCGTAATCAAAGCGGTTTCGGCGCCTTGCCGTGTGAGTAGTGCGTTGGTACCGCGAGTGGTTCCCAGTCGTACGCTGACGCGGGGAAGTGGTGCGTCGGCCGCCAACCCGAGCACCCAGCGAATCGCCAGAATCGGCGCGTCGAGTTTGGAGACCAATTCATAGGACTGCCCGACTCGTGGGATCTCTGCCAGTGGGGTTTCCAGTCTTAGGCACCCGTTCGCGACGGGGCCCTCAGCGACCCGCGCGCGGTCCACGATTTTTCCGAGTGGATCGAACAACACCAGTTGGAATCCGCGCCAATAATCGGCCGGGTCATTTCGGCGCGTCGCATCGACGATCGAAAGACGGTCCGATCCCGGCGCGGTGATACCTTTAGTAACCCCGTTACTGAGCACCTTGTGCCGCAGTTGTCGGCCCCCTGCACCAAGTCCCAGGCAGTCGGTAAACGTGCCACCAACGTCGATCCAGAATTGCCAGCTCGGCTCGAAATTCAAGTGCTCGCACTGCCTTCGTTCTGTCCCCTGAGATGCTCGTCGGGGCGAACCGGTTCTGGGCGGCGGTGGCGCCAGGATCGGTGCTTTTGGTTCGGGCTTGCGGTCGGTTGAGCGGGGCCTTGCGGACGGGTCCCCGCACCGCACGAATGTCACCTCGCGCCCGGATCGCAGGCTTGCTGTTGACGAGGCGCGCGGACAGGAAGTCCGCTGGGATCCACAGACGCCGCTAGACGCGAAGGACAAAGTCAGGGCGTTTTGCCGCCGATCGATACCAGTTGCGAGAACGGTTCACTGTCTGAATAAGTACGAAAGCAGATGCGACCAGACGCCACTGCGGGAGTCGAACGAGTTGGGTTACCCAGGGGATTTTTCGCCAGCACTTGATACTTCGTGCTCGCGGCGAGTACCCACACGATTCCCTCTTCGTCGGCAATGTAGATCTTGTCACGGATACGAACCGGAGATCCGTTAAACGACGTATTCGTTCGCTCAAACCAGTGGATCTTACCGGTCTTGGAGTCGATACAACTGGCGAATCCACGGTCGTACAGACAAAACACCAAGTCGCCGTAAGCGATCAGGCTGGGAACGTACGGCGCTTTGAACTTTCCACTGTTCTTCAACTGGAAAACGACTTCGGGCTTGTGACCGCCGCGTACGGCGACGAGGAAGTTCCCAGAATAGGCGCCCGAACCGTTGGTGCCGAAAATCAGACCACCCGCGGTGATCGGAGAATTCACCGTCCGCATCTTGAACACGTCGATCGACCAGTTTTCCTCACCCGTGAGCGGGTCGAGGCTGAAGATCCCGTTTCCGGTGCTGGTGCATACGAGTTCGTCGGGACCACCTTGTGGCGGCGAAAAAATGAAGGGAACCGAGTAACAGACATTCATGCTCTTGAGTTCCTTGCGCCAGACTTCTTTTCCGGTGCCAGTCTCGAACGCAAACATGAAGCTGCGGCCCGGTTTTTGGCCGGACTCGGTCTGCTGTGGTTTCAGTCCATTGGCCTGTTGCGAGTTATGCAGGATCAACAGGTCTTTGTAGACAATGGGCGAGGCACCGTACCCATGCTGACTGGTCCAGGAACCCAGATCCCGGGTCCAGACTTCTGTTCCCGTGTGGTCGAGCGCACGCAGGGTTGTCTTTTCGGGAATCGACCAGGCTACGTAGACGCGATCGGCGTCAGTCCCCGGGGTTGACGAAGCAAAACTACTGCGTGCGTGGAGATGGTGGGGCAACGACTTATAGTCGCGTTGCCACAGTACATCGCCGGTCTCGGAGTCGACACAGAGAACGTATCGAGTTGCCGTTTTGGGATCAGCGCTGAGTAGAAATAGCTTGTTGCCCCAAGCAATCGGAGAAGAGTGACCAATGCCAGGTAGCTGGGTTCTCCAGTTGATATCACCATCGTTCCACTTCACTGGGATCGTGGTGGCCTCGCTCGCTCCAGTGCCGTTGGGTCCGCGGAATCGGGACCACTCTTGGGCTGTTAGTAACGATGGCAGCAATGCGCAGGCAAGTACCAACCGCGTTGCGTGCAGTCTTCTCGATTTCATTCCCAGCATCCTTGTAAGCGGGTGACCACGAGGCGGCTCGATGGCGGCACCACCGATCGACCGTGTGTGGACCCGCAGATTGGTGATCGAGCCCGCGGGCGTTGGCCCGGATACACTGACAGCCACCCGATCCTAAACCAACGGGGTCATCTTTGCCAGTCTTGCCGAGCGGCTCGCCGTTGGCGGTCGCGTCGCGTCAGCTCGACAGATCGGCTCCATTGGTTTGCCGCGCGCCGCGCGCCGCCCCCACCATCGAAAATCGGTCATTCGGCGGCACAAAAAGACCATCTTGATGCGAGTTTGAGGAGACTTTTTGGCTGTCGGGATCTATGTTTAAGGGGTCGCGATCTACGGGGATTCAAAACCGTGCGGGGTGCGGAGAACCAAATCTCCTGTTTCAACGTCTAAGAAACCGATTACAACGATTTTTCGGGAGCCGGATGATGGGCGATAGGTTTTTCTGGCAGACCGGTTCGACGGGGCCCAGTTGGTATTTGCGGGTGCTTTGCTGCTGGTCGGCAGTGGCTCTCTCAGCCGTAGCCCAACCCCCGCCGGACTCGGATCCGGTGCCCCCCGGAGGCTTGGCCCAACCCGGTGCCGCGGCGGTGTCCACGCGGGAGCTGCGCGAACAGACGATTTACATCCCCTACTCAAAGTTGCGGGGGATTTTTGAGAAGGACGGCCGCGGTGTTTTTATTCCTTACGAACAGTTTCAGCAATTGTGGAAAAAAGCCCGCGCCGGCGTGACCGAACCGGACAGTCACGAGCCTCCGGTCGAGGCGCTGCTCACCGAAGTTTCTAACGAAGCCCGCGTCGAAGAGGACGTGGTGCGTGTGCAGGCGACGCTCAAGATCGAAGTGCTCCGCGCCGGCTGGCACAGCATTCCCCTCAGGCTCAAGGGCGCGGCTCTGCTTTCGGCTCGCTTGGGTGATGCGCCAGCTCGTATCGTGATGGCCAAGGATGGTTACCAATTGCTGCTCGAGAAACCGACCCCAGACGCTGCGCAGTTTCTCGTCGAACTCGTTTACGCCAAGGCCATCCGACGTTCGCCGGGACAGAATCAGGTGACTTTTCAGGCTCCTCAAGCTCCTGTCAATCGATGGTTGATTCGCGTTCCCCAGTCGGGGGTCAAGGTGAATATTCAACCGATGATTGCGGCGAGCGAAACGATTTCCCGTTTGTCCCAGGGCGACGAACAACCGCCCGGGCCCGCCGCTGATGAAACGGCCGTGCTCGCGTTTGTCGGCGCGGCACCCGAAGTGCAAATTAGCTGGACGCCTCGCTCGGAAGGGGCCACCGGTTTGGCGGCGTTGGCGAGCGTTCAGGCCCAGCAGCAAGTGACTATCAATGAGGGTGTCATGCGCACACAGGCGCGGCTGAATTACAGTATCAGCCGCGCCGAAGTCGAACAGTTGGTGATCGAAGTGCCCCGCGATCAAAAGGTGATCAACGTTTTCGATGCCAACGTGCGGCAATGGCAGGTACAGCAGGCGGAGGGGGTACAGCAGGTTCACGTGCAGTTGTTTCAGCCGGCGCGAGGCACGCAGAGTCTGACGATCGAATTGGAGCAGTTTAGCGAGCAGTGGGCGGATCAAGGAGCCAGTATTCCTGTGGTTCGTGCGGTTGGTGTCGGTCGCCAGCAAGGGCTACTCGTGGTCCGCCTGTCACCCGCGTTGCGGGCCGAAATCTCGAAGCGCGCTGGTTTGCTACAGCTCGACAAGCAGGAATTGCCCGGCGCGCTGAAGAAGATTCCCTGGGATTTTGCCTACCGGTATGCGACATTGCCCTACGAATTGGTTCTTCAGCTCCAGAAAATCCGTCCCCGGATTCACGCCCGCCAGCTGATCGAGGTTTATCTCGAGCCCGAACAACTGACGATCGACCTGTTGGCGATGCTGGACATTCAGCGGGCCGGCGTGTTTCAGATCGAACTGGACGTTCCGTCCGGTTATGAGATTCGACAGGTACGCGGTCAGCAGGTAGGCAAGGAGGCGACGGCGGTGGTCGTCGACTCGCACCATGCGACGGGTGCGGATGGGACGCGGTTGGTCGTCAATCTCGGCGGCAAGGCGCAGGGCAAGGTCGGGCTGTTCGTGAGGCTGCAAAAACGGCTAGAAGATCCCAATCTGGTGACCCCCACGGGAAATACGTCGCCACTCACCGTCGGGCTACCACGCGTGGCAGCCGACCGTGTCGAACGCGTTAGCGGAGCGGTCATTGTCTATGCGCCTGAGAGTTTGCGGGCCACACCTACCCAGGCGGAAGGATTGCAGACGATCTCCTTCAAGGACGCCCGCGCCGAGGTTGAATCGCAGCGTAAGGGTCGGTTTCCGACGACGCGTCCAATCCTGGCGTATGCGCATTCCGAACAACCGCCGAACCTAGTCCTTTCAACCGAACGACGGCGGCCTCAAATCACGGTTCGTCAACTGTTGGCAGCGCGGATCGAAACCGGCTATGTCGACTATCGGGCCACGTTCTTTTTTGACGTCTTGTACAGCGGTGTCAGCGCTCTGCGTATCGACGTGCCGCAAGCGCTCGAGACGGAGATCCGCAACCGCACCAGTGCCTTAAACGAACAACGCATCGAGCCCCAGCCCGAGGACGTCTTGGAGGGTTACGTGGCGATGAGTTTTACCGGTGAAATCGAGCTGTTGGGAGAGATCAAGCTGGAACTGAATTGGCAGGAGAAAATCCTGCGCGAACGGCGCTCGACCGTGCCGTGGGTGGTGCCGACCTCGCGGCGCGATCGCGCGTGCTGGTCCGCTACCCCGAACTGCTGCCGGGCATCATC
>PADE01000273.1 GCA_002702965.1 Planctomycetaceae bacterium | reverse complement strand
CCGATGTTCGATCAGGTGTTCGACCTTGTCCACCGCTGCCTGAAAGCGGCGAAGCATGTCTGACCGCGGGAACCCAACGGCCCAGACACCCTATGGGACCGAGTGTTCCCGTTGTGGCGCCCGATGATGACGCGGGCTAAGCTCGCGGCTTGGGTCCTTTTTGTATGGGCTTGAATAGGGTACCGAGAAAATGCAGTAGTAAGATCACGAGAATCACGGGAATCACGATTGCGGTAGCTCGTGGGCGAATGATAACGGTGCCGAACCCAATTACAATCGCCGCGATCAGTGCCGGTGGAAATCGGCGCAACAGTTGCAGCACCTGGGGAAACGCGAGCCACATTGCGCCCAACACGGGTCCCACTTTCAGACATGCAGCGGCGAGAGCGCTCTCGTGTACGCTGTTGTGGCTGTCTCTCATCCACATCAGCGCTCCGCCAATGGTGAGCAGAAGGGCGAGGATTCCCAGAAAATAGCGTTGCATGGCTCACAAATCGAGATTAGCGCGTGGTTCGTCTAGAAGCCTTCTGGCGGTTAGTATAGCCCGTTCTATCCGTTTTCGCGTGTGCCGTGCCGGTCGCCGCGAACGGCTCCCGGTCAAGCGACTTTGGACGTTGTCGTTTTGCCGCCGCCTACGCATTTGGGATTGTGATCCGCGGTTTCCGTTTTGCGGGGTGCCGGTCGTCGTGTGCAGGTAGTTGCCAAGACTCGTCTGGGGTCGCGGAAGGTCATTCACTGCGACGGACAACGGCTGTAGGCGTCGAACGCAGTTACCATGTCTGCAAGAGCGGTGATCCACAAATCACACCGCGCCGCTCGCGGTCAAACAGGCTAGCGGTGAAGCAGTTCAAAAGCGGTCAAGTGTGTCGATCCAGCGGACCAACTCATCGAGTTGAGCGTTGGAGAGGTAACCACTTGCTTGCCGTGTTGTGACTGGATATTTGAGCTCGCGCAGTCGTGTCAAAGCCGCTTTTGCGCGTGCGGCTTGCGGCGACTTCTGGTCGTACGCCGCGTAAACCGCCAACCGTTGAATTGGGTCGTTGGCGGGGATCCGCAGGCGTCGAGGAATGCCGGAGTCGATGGCGGCCACAGCACGTACCAGATCGCGCTGTGAGAAGGCGACCATGTACGCCAGAACGCCACCGGCTTGATGTCCATGCACGACAATACGCGCATCATCGATCTGGTAGGCTTTGCGAATTTCATCGATCGCTTTACGGACAAAATCGACCTCGGTTGGGACCCATCGTCTTTGATTGGCAGCCTGTGGCATCAGCAGGATCAAGCGGTTGTCTTGGCAATGAGTTTGCCATCGATCGACCAGTTGATCCTGATCGAACTGACCAGACGGGTGGAGCCAGATGACCAGACCGTGGCGAACTGTCGCCACGTAGTTGTCGGGCACTAGTGCGACGCAGTCATTGGGCTCCTCCGGTATTTGGATCGCAACGACACCGGTTGGCGGGCGATTTTCGTCCGCCACAGGAGTGAGTGGTGCCAGTGGTGGTAACTCGCTAGGAATTGGCGTTGGTAGCGAGGTCGCCACCAATGCCAATTCTTCCCGACGTCCGGACTTCAGGACCTGCAGCGAGAGCTTGGAACCGGGCTCGAAGGAACCGAGGACCGCATAGGCATCCCGAGGAGATCGCACCGTTTTCCCCGCGATCGCGAGGATTTGATCTCCGGAACCCAGGCCGACAGACGCTGCCGGGCTGTCTGGATAAACAAAGCGAATCCGAATCCCCGGATCATCTGCAACCCTAGCGCGTGTGGGCAGCAGTCCCAAGAACGGGTGGGCATAGGGCTCGAGGTGGTCCACCAATGTAAGAGACGCTACGATCCGTTGCTCACCGCGCTGAATCGTCATGGCAATCTTGTCACCGGCATAATGACGTCCCAAAGCATGACGTAATTGCACTTGTCGCGTGATTGGCTGCGCATCGACTTCAACGATTACATCGGCGACCTGTAACTTGGCATCGTAAGCCGGGGACTTGGGCTGTACGGCTGCAATTTCTGCGGGCAACGAGTAGATGTCTCCCGGTTTGAGCGAAACACCGAGTAGTCCTGGCTTGAGATTCTCGCCTCGTTTGAGTTGTTCCAGATGGGGTACCATATCGGCTAGTGGAACCGCAAAGCCGATTCCTGAGTCGTACCATTCGGCACCCGCGATTTCGCTTTGCTGTTGTGGCGACATGGGAACCAAGATCCCCAACGCGCGACCGTCGATGTCGATCAACGGTCCGCCGTAGTTCGCAGGTGAGATCTTGGCATCGGTTTGTATGGCTTTGCCCCAGATCCGATTTACCGCGCTAAGAATCCCCACCGAACGGTTGGGGCGGCTTTTCTCAAACGTTCGCCCGACTGCCAGAGTCCATTGCCCCACCCTCATTTGTGTACGTGGTACCACTTCCGGGATGGTCAATTTTTCATCGGTCTTGACTTTTAGCATCACGAGCATTCGGCTTCGATCACGCGCCACGATTTGCGCCGCGGCTCGCTTTCCGGAAGGTAACGTGACGAGAATCGAACTCGGTTGGCCGGCAAACTGAAATGCACTCGAAAGCAAATACCCGTCCTCCGATACGACAACCGCTGAGGTAACTCGGCTATTCAGTAATTGCCTGCCGGCGCGTTGTTGGCTGCCAAAAGTCTCGACCCGCAACACCGAGGGGGCAATTCTCGCGACGGCGGTCTTCATCGCCTGTGCTTCCAGTGCGATCAGGTCTTCTTGGCCAACCAGCAAGTCACCGGGATCGGCCGCGATCGACAGACAGACGATGGCAATCGTAGCACCGACCACGGCGGGGTTACTGTTCATCGATTGGTACGAGAGAGGTGAGATTCGGAGTACTCCTATGACGGGGGTGCGCGGCCTGCCGTTTACGAACTCGTAGCGGATTTTCCTAAGGCGACTTCAGGGAAGTTGAAGGGTGATATCTAACAGATCCTGTCCTCGTTGAATGGTGAGTGTGACCGGGTCGATGCGATCGATGAAAGAGAGTTCTTCAGCCAGTTGCTTGCATGTCGCTGCCATTCGTTCATTGGCAAACAAGATGAGGTCATCTGGTCTCAAGTTCACGGCCGCCGCGGCTGACTGCTTCCGTACGCTGTCGACAAACGCGGGTGTCTTGTCGAGTACGTCGGGGACCAGCACGATTCCCAGTAGCTCCGTATTGAGGGGTTGGACCGGTTTCTTACGATTGATGTCGACCGTTTGCGCCGGCGTGCGGCCTGCGATGAGATCGTCGATCGTATCAGCGAGCAGCGCTACAGGGATCGCGTAATTCAACCACGTTTCGGTCTCCGTGTTGCGAAGCTCTTTGCCCAGTAGTCCAACTAGGTTGCCACGGCGGTCGGTTAACGCGCCGCCCGCTGCACCAGGATTGTTCGTCATCGCGTCGAGAATGTATACCGGACCCTTGTAGGTGGTATTAAAAGCGCCCCTCCTCGCGGACAGTTGGGTGCGGGCCGCGATCGTCCCGTGTAACACACTGGTCGGTTCATTCCCGGTAGCGACTCCGTAGAGATTGCTGAATGCAAGGATTCGGTCTCCCGGTTCCAATTCGTCTGGCGGGCGTCGCTCGAAGTGGGGCACTTCGTTCAAGTCGACTTTTAAGATGGCGATTCCGAGTCGAGGATCGGCGCCGACCAGTTGCCCTTGGAACTTCCGGCCGTCATTCAATACGACCGATACATCCTCGGTATCGAGCACGTAACTCCAGACGGTGAGGACGTGCCCATTTGCGGAAATCAATAGACCGCTTTGATAAGCCTCGAGCCCGCGAATGCCACCGGCGCCGTAGATTTTTACCATCTTGGGCTGCACGTTTGCGATTGTCCGCGAGTAGGAAGTTTCCACCCCTCGTAGCGGCTGCAAAGGGAAACAGATCGATGCCAGCAGCGATGAGACAACAGCGACTGTTAGGCTGCGAACAACGCCTCGCAGTTCGTGGGCGACGGAAAGATGTGGCGACATGTGTCTACGGTTTTTCTTTTGTTGCGGCTTTGATCTCGGCGCGATTGACTTCGATTGTGGCAAACAGCTGAGTGCCATGATGTATTCTCAGCTTGTGGGGAATCAGAAGGCCGTCGTGATCCTTGTATTCAGCGAACACGATCTCGCAACGGTCGGTGCTGTTGTTGAGCGACATTTCCATTCCCCTCAAGTGCCCGGTCTGAGCATCGAACAGAAATCGTGTCTCCTGGATCACGTTGTAAGTTCCGACCAGTACCTCAAATATGCCCGGTTGAGATGTTGCTGGAGCGGTGCCCAGATAGAACATCTCTCCGAACTTGCCGGGACCCGCGGTGAGCAATCTACGCCAAAGATACAACGCGGTGAGCAGGCCGCCGCTGCCCTCTGGATCAGCCTGTTGATCGAGGTCGAGCGTGGCTTCAACGACTGCAGGACCTTGGGGGAATTGCGCCAGAACCCGTTGATCTTCAATCGCGATCTGAAACTCGCCACCGTTGGATAGCACGCCGCTTAACAACCACTGACCTGTTCGGCTGGAAAAGTCTCCGTGCTTCTTGGCGGAGGACCAGACACGGTTACGGTTCTGCAAGTTGAAATAGTAGTTGGCATATCCTTCTCGTGGCCGTACCAGTTTGGCGACCTCGGTTGGAACTTTCGATTTTTCGGGGACTTGGGGGGCCGGAAGCGGTTGGGGCTTGGGTGCATCGGGTTTTGGTTTAGGTGCGTCTGGTTGATCGGGTTGCGGCTCTTTCCTGGGAGGTCTAGCAGCGGGGCCCTGAACTTTGCGAAGCAGCTCCCGTTTCGAATGGACACCCGACAGTCTTACCATCACGTCGAAATCTTGATCTTCGCGTCGGTACTTGAGCGACACATTCCAACCTCTCGGGTAAATTCCTAACACGTTTTTGAATGCATTGACAGTCTCGATTTCGCGCCCGGCAAACGAAACGATTTCGTCGCCGTAACGTAATCCGCGGCGGTAGGCGTCGGAGGACTCAAGGATATTGGCAACCACCACTCTCCCCTCCTCGGAGGTGGCCACTGTGGCCCCCAGTGTGGCGTGATCGACAATCCGACCGCTCCTCAAATAGCCGAGGAAATGTTTGATTTGATTGCTAGAGATTGCGTATCCCACGCCGACATTTACTCGGCCACGTTTCTCGAATGAACCTCGGCCGTTGACGCCGATCAACTCTCCTGCGGCACTAAAAAGCGGTCCACCGGAGTTACCTGGGTTGATCGCCGCATCGGTTTGGATGCAGTCGGTGTATTCGAGAAGCGTGCCAGCGGGAGGTTGATAGCGGTGAACTCCTGACACGATACCGTAGGTCACGGTTGGTTGAAAATCGGTAGCCAACAGAAACGGATTCCCGACTGCAAAACACCAGTCTCCACTGCGGACTTGATTGCTGTCAGCCAAGGTTGCATGTGGAAAGTCGTCGCGTCCAAGGAGCTTGATTAATGCGACGTCGCCGGTCGGGTCGAGTCCGACCAGGATCGCGTCATACAGTTGCCCGTCGTCCATTCCACATTTCATGTAGTTCCCAGCGGGCTTGACCACGTGGTAATTGGTGAGCGCGTATCCGTCGGGTGAAATGACGACCCCCGAACCACCACCGTGCCCACCGCGAGCGAAGATACAGATGGCGGTCTGCTTGGCCTTGGCAATAATACGAATTCTCGTTTGCTCAGCGTTGCGCACGGCGGCTGGGACTTCCGCGGCCTCCCCCGCGAGACCGAAACCAGCGGTCACGAAACACGCCCAAAGCATCGCCGCCGAAGCCCTATCGATACGTAGGTGCATCGGACGGAGATCTGCCCAACCGTGGTGGTGAGTCATTACTTGGTGATCCTTGCATTGCAGAGGTTCAGATGGTCCTGAATCCCCTTGCCTTTGCCGTAATCCACCAGAATCGTCAAACGTCGAACCCCCGAAATCTTGACGTCTAATTCAAACGGTTCCATCATTCCGGTGACCGTCTTCTTCAGTAGTTCGCGACGGTTGCCGAGGATGACCAACTCGACATTTCCTCTTCCGCGCGTGCGGTTATCGAGTCCCACGATCGCTTTGAACCGTTGAAACTCATCGCTTAATCGATACACCATTCGGGTCCGGCTTTGAATCGCTAGGCCCTTTTGGTATTCCAGATCTCGTCCGCGCCGCTTGCCAAGCTGCAGTTTACCCCCTGAAAAACTCCGGTCTCGTCGGGGACCAAACAGCGCTTGTGCCAGCGGATCGACCGATCCCAGAAAAGGCGTCCAAGTGACCGAAGTAGGCTCGATGTCGCTCAGATAGATAAGATTTTCTGCCGAGAAATCGAGTTTGACGAGATCGGTTAACGGCAACTCAAAGGTGAGGCCGTTGACCGTTACGCCCTGTAATTTAGCGGATCCCATCTGTAGTTTTTGGACTTGCCACAAACTGCCGTAGATATCAAATAGTTGGGCGATAGCTTTGGGAGTGGCCGCCGTCGGAGGGTGAAAGTAGACGATGCCTTCCAGACGTCCACGCTCTACGGGAACGGTCTCGTCGTCCAGCTCAAATTGGACCGTGTCGGATTCGATATCGTGGATGATTCCATCTAATTCGTCTAACACGTCATCGTCTACACGAATCGCGATCACGTCAGCGGTGACTTTGCGCTGGGCGATGCGATTCCATTGAGCATCGGTCGCTGAAGGCGGCTGGAGCCGAACTGCGTGAATCAAACGGGTCGGTAAGGTTCGGCGCTCGCCCTGAAGGAAGGTAATGTGTGCGATCCGTTGTTTCACCGAAAAAGTGCGCGCGGTCAGTTTGGATCCGTCGGTTAGCTCGATCCACACACTCGGCGGTGGACGGCGTTCTGAGTCGATCGGCCGGGAAATGGCCAGGAGTTCGGCGAACACAAATTCACGAAGCGACTCGGAACTCTTGAGCGTGACTTTTCCGTCGGCCAGGGTAACGAGTTGTCCCGTGAGCTTGTCTCCGGACAGCAACTGAACTTCGATGTCGCCAGACGCCAGGAACAGAAGAGTGGTGGCAGCCAGACTCCACATGGTGCAACTCCGCAAGGGGTGGTGCGATAATCGATGGTGTTCGAAAGTGGGATTGCCGAATCGACTGCATTCGATGCGGCCTGCGGCCGGGAAACGATCGCCGCGAGACGCCTGCTCGGGAGCCCGATTTGGCCGGGCAGACCCTCTGCGGAAGTCACCTGCGGAAGACCGTTGACGTAACGCGAGTGGTTTGGAAAACCACCGCGAGCGGTTCTCTTTTGCACTCAGTCATCCTGGCTGGCGATTTTCTTGAAATAGGCTTCAATCACCTCGCGAAAATGAGCCGGGAGCCCTTCACTAATGCGCTGTAGTGTCGCCTGTCTCTCTTTGGGGGGTAGCCTCCCCCAGTCGATGTTCTCACCCAGTTTGCGCGGGTCCACATTTCCGGGCCCACTTCCGGGCAAGGCGGCACTGTCGGGCGCCGGCTGCTGCGGCGCATTCTGGCCATTTTGCGGCTGTCCCGATTGTTGTTGTTGTTGTTGCTGTTGCTGTTCTTCGAGGTTCTTGATCATCTTGTCGAGTTTGGCGATGACTTCATCTTCTTCGGTACGAACACGCTTGCCGGTGCGCCCGAGCTGCAGCCTCCGCCGAATGTCGTTCATTAACCGTGCCACCTCGTCCAAGGAATCGGGTTGGAGGTTTTGGCTATCCGCCTCCAGGAGACGTGCAACCGTCGCATAGCGGTGGGGAATGGACGTCTCGTTTTCGAGCAACTTGGAGAGACTCTTTAGACAAGCTTCCTTCTTCAACAGAATATGTTCCGCAGTGGCGCGATAAAACAACAACGACGCTGGGTCGACTACATCCTCGATCGCGATTCCCGTTAGGTGTAGAAGCACTTCGTCGTGCCATCCGTGCTGTGCCAGCCAACGCGCATAGAACAAACGCAGATGCACGAGTGCGAAGTCATCGAGAGATTGGTCCTTTAACACTGGAAGGGCTGGCAGCAGGCGCGATTGAAATGGTTGGCGGCACAGCTTCACTAGATCTTGCGCCCGAGGATCGACGAAGCCAATCGTGATGACCACTTGCGATAGCAGGTCGGTTGAATTGCCGCTCGGGTCATCGGGCGACCAAATTGTATCGATTTGGCGTTGAATAGCCCCATCGAGTTCGCGAGTGGAGAGCCACTCGCGAACTTGTGTTTCAGCAAGTTTCGGTGAAGGGAGGCTCCAACTCGCGCGTTTTTGTAGTTCGTCGTCGGCGATTCCTGGAACCGAGACTGCGATCAGTGCGCTCGACAGGCATCGTATTGCGATTCTGTGCATGACTTGTCTCCAACAGCGATCGCTGGGTACCGTTCGTATCAGCGGTTCTTTCCGAGCACCAGGTCACGGGTTATCCGTTGAATCCGTGCCTCCCTCTGGCTGAGTTCACGCAACGACTCCTGCAAGTCGGGGTCGACGGCCTGTCCGATCAGGTCGTCTGGGTTCTTGAGGATCTGAGCGTAACTCTTGGTGCGGCGGTTGACGCGCAATTGGAGGGCGCGAATCATCCGCAGTTCTTCCAACATGGTGACCAGCGGTGGATCCTCTGATTGGGCTTCCTGCTGTTGCTGTTGTTGTTGTTGCTGTTGCTGTTGTCGTTGTTCACGGTCACTTTGCGCTTGCTGCAACGCTTCGATTAACTCCTCGAGAGTTTGCAAAATGTCTTGCTCGATCGTCTGGGTCACACGACCAACTTGTGCTTTTGCCAGTCGGCGTGCGACTTGTTCCATGTCATCCCGCATTTGTTGGATTGTCTCAGGAAAGGCGATCGACGACCCTTCTTCGAGCAACAACGTCAAGGTGCGACTGGCTTCCAGTACAACCTTCTGTTGCGAGACGCTCAATCTGGAACTGCGAATACTGAACTCTTCATCTCGTTTGTCTTGCTCCAATCGGTCTAATCGCAGTGTGTCTTCATTGACTTTCAGTTGCATGTCTCGCATCTTTCGGAAGCGGCCTTCCAACAGCGCAAGCATGCGTTCGACTTCTTCTTCGCGCAGCTGTCGCAGGATCTCTTCGAGTTCCGCGATCGCTGCCTCCAACTTGCGTTCAGCTTCTTTTTGGGACTCGACGGACTCTTTCCGTTGAGCGTTCTCCAGTTGACGTTGCGCTTGGCGCATTTTCTGTTCCGCTTGTTGTACTCGTTCCTGAGTGGAGGGCGGATTGTCGTGGCTTGGGTCAGCGGGAGGAGGCGTCGGAGCTTGTTGCTGCCCGGGAGACGGACTGCCGGGACGGCCACCGGATTCGCCCTGCTTGCTTGCAGACCGTTGCCCGGGAGACGGTGGTTGTTCAACGCGTGGCGACGATGGAGCGTCGGGGTCTCGATCGCCTGGAGTGTCCTCTTGGTTTTCAGCACCGGGTGGAGTTTCCGGACGATCATTTTGGCCAGGCTTCGCATTTTGGCCAGGCTTCGCATCATTCTTTGCATCACCGGGCGGTGTTTGTTTCTGGCCGGGATCGCGTCGGTCTTGGCGCTCTGAAGGCGCTTTTTTCGAAGAGTCGTTTCCTTCCCCTTCATCGTCCGATTCGGGCGCCTGCTTCTCTGAGTCGGGTGTATCGCGAGGTTTGACTGTTTGCGTTGAGCCGCCCTCGGCGGTTTCTAGTTGCTTGGCGACTTTCGAGGTACGGTCCGCAATTTTCTGTTGTGAGCGGGAAAGCTCGTCAAGGTTTGCATCGCCTTCGGTACGTCCTCGATTGGAGCGCTGGAGTTGCTGAAGTTTCTTGAGTTCTTTGACGGCGTCCTGGAGTTTTTGTCTTTCGTTCTTGAGGCGGTCAGAACGATTTTCGCTCAACAGTAATTGGAGTAGTGCCTGCAAGTCTTCCTGAACTTGTTTTTGGCCCTCAACCGCAGGTTTGAGTGACCGTTTTCCAAGTAACTCGACAAGCGCGGCGAGGTCTTGGGAAATCAACCTGTCTTTGGACTCCTGGTAGGTGCGTTTCAATACTGCTGCACGGCGTGGGTTTTGTGTCGACTCGAAATCCGCCATACGGAATAGTAGGTCTTCGAGTCGACGAAATCGCTCGGCCAGTTTTTGCTGACGAGCCACAATTTGCTGTCCCGATGACTGGGTGGTCGGTTGTTCTTGACCACGTCCTGGAGCATCTTGTGCGATCGCGGAGAACACTACCAACAGGTAGGCCACGAGAGTAAGGAACACGTTGCGTGAGTTCATCGTGACAATCCGATTCCTACTTGCGTTTGAGCAGTGGGCCCAACAGACGGCGTTTGCGTTCTTTGTCTGTCTCTTCGGCCAACTCTTGTTGGTCGGTAATTAACTTGCGTACCAGGTCGACTAGTTCATTATAAGTCTCCAATTCAACCATTTCCTGCAATACGGATTCGAGGCGAGAAACAATTGAATTGGCTCGTGAGACTGCGACCGCTGCTGAGTCGGACGCTTGCGATGGTTGCTCGAGCGTGGATTCCAGGGCACCGAGATCTTTGTCCAACAACGGGAATTCAGCCGTCGCGATCTCTCGCAGAGGCCTGGCGATCCGGTTCTCGATACGAGACTTGCGCTCTTCCGCCTTGGGCACACGGTTGTGCAATATTTGTAACAGGATGTCTTCAAACGAAACAGCGACCCCGAGTGTTTCCTGGGAAGACTTGCGGCTTTGAATCTGTGTCTGCTGGACACGCAGCAGACGAAATGCGCGAGATCGGTCCTGGGAGCTGAGTTCGCCGCTTGCGAGATCGTCTGGGGCCTCGGGATTTGGTGCAGCCTGCGGTGGCGAAGAAACGTCATCGGCGCCCGCGACTAGGTCGTCTTGAACGCGAATCAGATTGTCTCGCAGGTCGATCATCTCACCGAGGATAAGTTCGAAACGTTGTCGCAGGGCCAGTTCCTGATGTTCCAGTCGGCGGAGCAATTCATCGTCTGAAACAACGTCCACTTGAAAGGCGTCACTTTCTCCACGGTAGGGCGCTCCGGGCAAGGTGCTGTGATCTTGCGCAGCGACTTTGATTTCCAGTTTGTCGCCCGCTAATAACGCAAGCTGCTTTTCTTGATCGAGTTTGCGGAAGTCAAGTTCGGTGGCGATCGCGTGACTTTCGGTAAGGTCAAATGCATAGCTGCGGTGGAGTTGTTGGAAAGACGTGCCTTCTGGACCGGGCGGTCGTTGGAGCGATAACTCCAGTGTGCTGCTGGCAATGCCGTAATCATCCTCGGCGGTTCCCCGAAGGGGAATTCGAGCCTGTGGAGTGATGGCTGATCCGATGCCGTACAGTTGCGCGTCTACGCGCGGGGCCTCGTCATCGACGGCGGCTAGCACGAATCGGACGGCGTGATCGCTGAAGATGTTATCCTCATCATGAAGAGACAATTCGAAGATCAAATCCGCATCGAGCGATCCAGCAACAAATTCGAACGACGTACCATCCGCTCCAATCGGTAGCGATCGCTCTTCGCTGGTATTCCCATCGCCGTTGGAAATCCAAACCAGGGTAGCGTGTTGCAGACGCTTGTTGGAGGTGAAACGTAACGTGACGTTGGAGCCGCGAGGGCGTTGCATTCCAGGAGTCCAGGGCACGTTTGTTTCCGGAAGACGGTCAATGTAGTCGGGGAATTGACAGTCGAGTCGCACCGACTCGAGTTCGGGACGATCGACCACCTGAATGTGGAAATCCCTCATGCGATAATCAAAGCCGATGACGTCAAATCGAATATCCGCCAGGATGCCCCGAAAAGGTTTCCCGTCGAATGCGTAGGGTTGAAAGCCTTTGAGGGGGCGACCCATTTGGGACATGTTGACGCGCCCCCGGTCTCGGTCGAGCGTCTCGTATTGAATCGTGCAATAATCTGGAACAACTCGGGCTGCGATATCGGCCCCAACGTGCACCCGCAAATTGGTTCCGAGAGCCACTTTCACGGATCGGTTTTGGTCAAAGGACAAAAACCGGGATGTTCGTTCTTGCTCGTCGTCGTCAGCCGCCAGCACTTCGATGCGGTCGATTTCGAGGTAAGCACGTCGCGGCCAAGGTTTGTTTTCCAGTAGATACATTCGTCGCACACAGATTTCGAACGCTGACAAATTGGTTGCGAAAAAGAGTGCAATAGGAATCAGGGCCGCGGCGGCGATCGCCACTTTCCACAACAGTGGTGGAAAACGAAATACATTGCGTAATCGGACGTCTCGAATCTGATGGACCGCTTGGTGGCGGGTTTGACTCAACATCTCCGGACTGAATCCAATGGCGCGGTCGGGATGGTCCGACATTTCAACCGTGGTCACCAAACTGTCGCCGAGGTGATCAAAGCGGCGTTCCAACAGTACCGCCATACTGCGATCACCCAAAGGCACGAAGACGCGCTGCAACACCCAACGGTAGAACAGATAGGTCACAACGAGCGCCATCACTACCAATAGCGTGGCTCGGGCAGCGCGGGGCAGTTCACTGGATCCGACCAATACCGGGAGAAAATCGACGGCCAGACCAAACCAGAAAGTGAATCCCAGCCAGGCGAGGCAGAGCGCAGTTCCCTCGAGCCATACATAGCACCGAATCCGCCGTCTCAGCGCAGCGAGCATCGAGCGGACATGCGGTGCCAGTGGGAGTGAGGGAGCAGTTGCAGCCATCGGTCCAAGTCGTCCTTCTCGGTTGCGTAGATTATACCGATCTCCCCTACATTATCCCAAGACGAGGTGCGGTCGGACAACCAGATCCGTGCCTGACCGTACAACCGCTGTGCACCAACGCAATGCGGCCCGCTCAGGGACCGACTCGGAACCGGGCCCCAGACTTGCAAGAGCTGCGACCTGAGAACGTCCAACTGGTGATCAATTGTGCACAGACGACCCGGTTCAGGCTGTCCGGGCGCGTGGGGCCAGAGCGGGTAGAGGGACCGACTCGGTCGCGAACCGCAGCCATTAGGCAAGTCGGCTCAGTCTCCTCAGGAGCCACTCGAAGCAGAGCATGCCACACAGCACGACCATCAGCCAGACCATCAACTGCCGGTCAAACTGCCTATCTGGGGTCCCCGGTAAATAGGTTGTCTGGTCTTGTCGCTCAAGTAACCCGCTAATCGCCGGTAATCCGTTTGCCGTGCGGTGGAGAGCAGCCGCCAGACCGACATAGTATTTGCCCCCCGTCTGTTCAGCGATCAAACTCAATCCTGGGTCGTTGCGTTCTGGTCGCTCGGTTTCCGTTTGCGCCGCAACGACGCGCACCTCCCGGCTCATCAAATCACCTGTTGAGTTGTCAACTGGCTCCAAGTCGATGCGATAATTGCCCGCTTGCAACGCGGTGAATTGCGCTGCGAACGTGCCTTCCTGGGAGGCGTCTTGCACGCGACGCAGCGCCAAGGGTTTTTGCGATGCGTCGGGAGAGTGCAACAAGGCGTTAACTTGATTGGCAGCAAGCGGTTGATGCTGAGCATCTTGAAGGATGGCCCGGACCATCACGTGGTCGCCGATGCGACACCGATCTTTGTCGGTCAATAATAGGCCCCGATTCGAATCGCGTAACATACGCCCCGCCGATGCCCATCGTAGCAGACGCGTGTAGTAAATCTCGAAATAGCTATCGTCTACCGAGCGCACACGCCACATTTCCCCACTCGCTTGAAAGAAGACGCGGCCTGCTCCATAGAAATGTCCCGCCAGGTAAATCGGCAGTTGTCCGTCGATGGCCGTGTCGGGATCGGAAAACCTGGCATACACTTGGGCGCCGGGTTTCGGATCCTTGACACGATAATAGCCGTAGACACCTTCGAAGGATGCCCACGTCTGCTCACTCAAGGTGGCGTTGTCCTCCAGCCACAGGAACTCTGCTTGCAGCCCATCTACTGAAAACGACAGCGGCCAAGGGTGCTCCCCACCGACGCGGCCCAGATTGAGGTTCGCAGAGCCCTGTGTGTAAAACTGGACCGGATAGAGTGACTTGATGGTGTCAATGCGACGGTCCCGGCCGCGCCGGTAGCGAGTCCATTCCGCCGTGTAAACCGGACCACTCACGACGATCAACCCGCCCGCCTTGCTTGCCACGAACCGGTCGAGTTGTTCGACATCCCGCTCATCAAGCAACTCCCAGTTAGGGTCGAATGCCACGATACAGTCGAAGTTGAAGAGATGGTCTTCATCCTCGGGGAAGTCGAATAGAATGTCGTCCGCTTCTTGAGCAACGTCGCCCTGGGCACTCTGCAACCAAACTTCGAGATAGGTTTCTGGGTCGCGGTAGAGCATATTGCGAAGGAAGCGATACTCGCGAGCGGGGCCTCCGGCGATGACTAAAACGCGGTGCTTGCGTTTGACGATTTCTACCACCGCGGCTTGTTGGTTGTCTCGGGGCTCGACATCTTGATCTGGTGCCAGAACACGAATTGTATATTCCTGCTGTCCCTGCGCGTTTGGTGAGATCGAGAATTCGACGGTGCGAACTTCTCCGTCCGCTCCCAGACGAATTGTCTGCTGGTCGATCAGTTGCGAGCGATTTTGGTTTTCCGCGACGGCCACAACACCCGCCCGCAACTCGACTGTCAACTGGCGCTGCGCGAAACCAAACGACTGCACGTAGCCGGTGATCGTGAAATCATCGCCTGGGAATACGCGTTGCGGCGCTTCGATGTTTGCCACCCGGACGTTCTGTGGCTGACGATTGCTGCCCAGGCCGACTGCGAAGATAGGGATCCGAGCGTCACGCGCTTCGAGAACGGCCAATTCGGCATCGTGCCCCGCGTTGCTGCGTCCGTCGGTGAACAACACGATACCAGCAATCGGCCCGCCGCGCTCCCGGTTGACAAGAAAACGCAACGCGTCGCCTAGGCGAGTCTGGCTGCCTCGCGGAATCAGCTCTTGGTTCCAGTCGATCACAACGGATGGCAGTAGGTCGGGAGAAATGGCTCCGTTTGCGGTTGCCTGGGGCGGCGGAGCTAGGCCGAGCAAAGTAGTTAGCGGCGTATCTGGATGTCTCAGGTTGGCGACCGAAAACAGCACCAACCCGCCAATCGTGGCGACCGTACTGATCAGCAGGCTCCAGTGCGTTGGCTCTGGCACCCCCCGACGGCGTCCAACAACCAAGTACCACAGGGCCGCGCCAATTGCGATGAAAAAAAAGGCACAGCCGGTCCACCCAAGATACGTCGCCGGTGAAAGGGATGCGACGGTTGCGGCAGCGTCCTCAGAACGGGGGTCATCGTCTTGTTGATGTCTGGGAAACACCCCGATTTCGATCGGCTGATTGCCTTCGTCGAAACGGTAGACGACGACATCGTGACGGTCTCGCAGTTGATTGACAAAGGTGCCATTCTGTAACTCCTGAACGACAGCCTCGATGCGCGTGGTCTTGGAGTTCGCGTCCGCGGCGGGCAGTCCCATGCTCTGACTGGTATCCACTAACAACAGTGCGCGAGAGGGTCTGACGAGACGTCGAGCAGAGCGTTTTTCGAGGTCGAGAAAATAGAACAAAATGGCGGCAAAGGCGACCAGCCGCATGATCATTAGCGAGACGCTGACGCCGGATGATAGTTCAACACTGTCACGAATGTACAACCCGACGACATACGCCAGCACGCCGAAGCAGACGGCGAGAAGTGCGAGCCAATGCCACCATTCGCTCATCAACAGAACACGAGCGAATTCATGGGAAGTTTGAACGGATTGGGCGAGGAGATTCACGCAGTCGTTCCTGAGTGCGCCGGGTGGTAGCTGTTGTGGTATGCCAGCCATTGTTCGCCGATCAGCAACGCGATGAGCAGTACCATCAGTAGCAAGCTTCGGTTGATTCCCGATGCCTCAACTAGCCCACCCTCGTAGCCGTCTGCCTGAAAAAAAATAGGTTTGACCGGGTCGAGTTCTGCGAGAAGTTGTTCGCGGTCGAGCCGTGCCATATCGCTTTCTCGCGTATCAACATTGATGGCAAAACGCTTTGCGGACAAACTTCCATTACGCGCCGTTAACAGCACATCGTAAATCCCCATGCGTTCGGTGTTCTGCCAGCTTAGTTCTGCCTTCGCGAGTGGCGCTTGCGGATCCACCTTGTTGGCAGGCTTTTGGATTGCGGTACGGTCCGCCGCATGGATTCCTGTCGGCACAAAGAATTCGACTCCTGTTTCGAACGTATTGCTATCCACCGAGACGTTCAACCCACCCGCCACCAGGTGCGGGGACTGGTCTCGGTGTGAGGCTGCGAGATAGGATTGCATTTTTAGCAGGACGACAACAAAACTGGGATCACGAGCCCAATTGTTCCATTGTGGAGCGAGGCTCGTGAGCATCACCATCACGCGCCCCTCCCCGTATTGCCTCTCGACGGCCAACGGCGACTGGTTGCGTAGCCGGGCGGCGACTCTTAGCGGAGCATCGGTGGGAGCTTGCCAGTCTCCGGGAGGCCTCAGGTACTGTGCGATCCGCACTCTCCTGAGGAGCGGATTGCGGTCCCCCAGAAACGTCTCAAATACGGGGTGATTCGTCACCTGAACGTCGGCTTGATCCGCATCGATATCGGGTGGCAGTAACATCTCGCCCAACAGCGGCAGCGGCATCAGCCCCGCTCCATCTCGGTACAAACGTTGGTTGTAGTAAGCCGGTTCGACGTCGTCGCCTACAAATACGCCCAACCCACCTCCGTCGCGGACGAAACCTTCTAAGTTGGCGATCGAACGGTCGTCAAGCTGTTGGATGTCCAGCAGGTAGATTGCAGAGTATTGCCGAAGGGACTCGGGCGTTGCATCACGTAGCACGCGTTGATCGGTCTGCACGTCGGGTCGGATCCCCGTATTTGTACGACGTCCGGGTTGGAAGATGTTCCGTAGAAAAAAGGACTGATTCATGGCAGTCGTCTCGGTCAGCGAGGAACGCCGCTCGCCATCGTCCAGAATCAAGACCGACTCTGCTTCAGGAAAATCAACGACACTCCAGCGATGATTGTCGGTGGCAATCGAGTCACCGGTCGTTAGTTCCGCTTCGACAACGTGTTGCCCGGCTTCCGGAAAGAACACCTGCACCCGCCGCGTAACTGTCTGTCCCGGGCCGATGCGTCCCAGCGGTGGAATGTGTAGCTCCTCCAATTGCCCCTGGAACTCCCGCGGAGTGCCTTGGCGGATCGCACCATTTCGGTGAAATCGCGTGCGAATCGAGAGTTGCACGTTTCGTTCCTCTTTGGAGCCAAAATTCGTGACATCCAAATTCATGAACAGTGGAACACCTGCAGCCCGTGTTTCCCGGGTGGGTTCGAGGCGTGTGATGGCCAGATTTCGAGAAGTCACAGTCGCGCAGTTCACCAGACGAATGGCGATTCCCGCTTGTTCCAATTGTCGCAGCACCTTTCGGACCTCGACCGGATTGCCCCAATGGCTGGCGCGAAAATCGGAAATCAGGTAGAGGACTTGTCGATCATCGGGACGGACTTTGCACAACGTCTCGGTCACACGCAGCGCGGACAGCGGGCCGGTTGCCATCTGCGTGGTTTCCATCGTGGTTTGTTTCTCCTCCCAAAGCGCGGAAAAGTCCGCGTCAATCAGTTCTGCATTGAGATCGGTGAGTTGTTCCAACTCGCCGGCGGTCGCAGTGGTGGAGCGATTCGCGACGCGCGAAAAACGCAGGACCGTGATCGAATGCTGTCCCCCACTTCGGGCGCTGGACGCCTCGGTTCCGATGTGGCGAAGGACTTTCAGACCGCGGTCGAACGCAGTTGTACCCCCCACACGCTCTGACATCGAGAAACTGTCGTCTAGTAGGACAAAGTGGTGGGTTGCCGTGGAGGAGAATATTTCTAACCACTCACCCCGTGTAACCCATTGGGCGAGCATTCCCACGATCAGTCCGACCGCCAACATCCGTGTTAACAGCAGCAGGAGCTGTTTGAGCCAAACCCACCGGCGGTGTTTCTGATAGCTCTGTAACAGGAACTCCATCGCTGCCCAACGGACACGGCGATGGCGCATCATGTTGATCAGGTGGATCAACAGGGGGATCAAAGCTAGTAGGAATCCCCACGTCAACGACTGGTAAACAAACTGCATGGTTCGGTGACCGGGTCGCAGGGGCCGGATTTTGGATTCGCGCGGTGTACTACGATTCGTTCAAGAGATGACAGTCGCCTAGACTAGTTCCGATGGTGCATTCCCAGACGATTACTCAGGTATTTTGCCAATGCCGCATCCAACGGTTCACTGGTGCGGATAAGGGCGTAGTCGATCGTGTTGCGGGCGCAGTCACGACGGAGTTTTTCGAGGAATTCTCGCAGTGCCTGGAGGTAGCCCTCGCGCAATGACCGCGGATTGCAGTTGAGAAAGTCGACCGTCTCAAGGCTCTCGAACCTCAACGGCCCGGAAAAATCAAAATCGAGTTCATCGTCGTCCAAAACATGGAAAACCAAAACGTCGTGGCCACGTTGTCGGAGTAATCTGAGACCGCGCATCGTGTCTTCGTAATCGGCCAGTAGGTCAGACACCAACACCATCATTCCGCGGCGCGGATAGCTTTCTACCACACTTCTCAGGACGCGGTAGGTATCGGTCTTATCCTCGGGCGTATTGGTGTGGAGGGACTGGGTCACCGTATGCAGGTGGTTCCGTTTACTGCGGATGGGGACTTGGGACCGAATTTTGTTGTCGAACGATACACAACCGACCGCATCTTGCTGTTTGAGGACTAGGTAGGCGAGGCTGGCCGCGAGTGTGCACCCGTACTCGTACTTGTTGAGCGCGCGATTTCCGTACGCCATGCTATTGGACACATCTACTAACAATGTGCAACGTAGGTTGGTGTCCTCTTCAAATTGTTTGACGTACAGACGATCCTGTCGCGCCCAGACCTTCCAGTCGACATGGCGCAGATCGTCACCGGCGGCGTATTCGCGGTGTTGGCGAAACTCGACCGATTGACCAAAGTACGGACTGCGGTGCATCCCGGAGAGAAATCCTTCGACGATGTGTCGAGCCCGGAGGTCAAGCCGTGAGATCCGCTTGATCGCCTCAGGATGCAAAAATCTGCTGGAATCGTGCATCGCTCGCCAATTCATCTTCCTTGGTTGGAGTCATTTCGAGAAGGCGTTCGACAATCGTATCGGGCGTAACGCCTTCACTTTCTGCAGCAAAATTAACGACGATCCGGTGCCGTAGCACTGGTGCTGCTAGAGCCTGAATATCGTCTGTAGAAACGTGTGTCCGTCCGTGCATCAGGGCCCGAGTCTTGCCTCCTAAGATCAGAAACTGTACCGCCCGCGGCCCGGCACCCCAGGCCACCATCTCCTGAATGAATGCAGGTGTTCCTGGATGGTCGATGCGTGTTTGTCGCACCAATGACAAGGCGTATCTGATCACGTGGTCGGTAATCGGAACTTCGCGGACCAAAAGCTGCAAGTCCAGGATCTCTTCACCACTGAGAACGGCTTCTACGTTGTCCGAAGAGACCGTGGTGGTCCGCCGGGCCACTTCGAACTCTTCTTGAAAACTGGGATAGTCCACAAAGACCTTGAACATGAATCGATCCTGCTGCGCCTCGGGGAGCGGATAGGTCCCTTCCTGTTCGATGGGGTTTTGTGTTGCCAATACAAAGAACGGATTACTCAAGGGATGTTGCACTCGCCCCACAGTCACTTGGCGCTCTTGCATCGATTCGAGCAACGCGGCTTGGGTCTTTGGGGGTGTTCGATTCACTTCGTCGGCCAGAATAATATGCGAGAATAGGGGTCCTTCCAAGAAACGCCTTTCGCGTGCGCCGGTGGTTTTGTTTTCCTCGATGATTTCGGTTCCCGTGATGTCTGCAGGCATTAGGTCGGGAGTGAATTGGATGCGGCTGAAACTCAGATTCAGCGTTCGCGCCAAGGTGCTGATCATCAGCGTTTTGGCCAGGCCTGGGACTCCTTCCAGCAGGCAATGCCCTTGGCTGAACAGGGAAATGAGCAACTCCTCGATCACGTGGTCCTGACCCACGATGACTTGGGCCAATTGGGCTTTGAGCTTATCGTGAGCCCGGCGCAGCTTGCCGATTGCATCGACGGTTCCGTTATCGCCATCCATTGCCATCTCTGTCCTCGCTACGGTAAAGTCCCATTCACTAGCGTCGATGTGCGGAGGCGTCGTTCCCCCGCCTGCGGATCCCGCGAATGCGCTCAGCTGGGAGGCGAGCCATGCGGACGAATACGAGCCATGCGGACGAATAACTGCGGACGAATAACTGCGGAACCGCGGAACATCGTTACCAAAGCCTCCAGCGCAAGTTGGTGTCAAGTACTCACGGAGATGGTTTCAGGCATAAGCGTGCGCTGCAGGACCAACCGCTAAACATACAGTCGCTCGCAGAATCTGACTAGCTTGCGCCGCCTGAGCGGTGGTCGCTCCAGGACAGCAAACGGTGCACGTGGCTGGCACGGCGTGCCGCTCACGGCTTGAGCTTGTCAGCCACTGGCGCCTCGGTTGCTTCTCGTTTCTTCTTGGGAACGGCCCTGATTAACTGCTTGCTGCCGCCTGAAATGGTACCGCTCACTCGATTCACCGGAGACTGCGGGGTTAGCCAATGACGTGCAACGATTTGGGCNGGCGGCTCCGGCGGCATGTGTTGGGCGGTGAATCGGAATTGAAAAGACCGGCTGGAAAGTTGTAGTTCGACAAGGTGTTTGTCCGGACGAGCTTGCACGTTGAAAACACTCGTTCCCCCCAGTCCATCGTCGCGCGTCTGTTGGAAAACACGACGTCCGGTTCGCCGATCGAGACAGATCAACTCGGTGCGTTGGCTCGGTGCGTTTGAGTTTCGAGAATTGACAGTACTGACCTGACGGAGGAAGACGAGCAGAGGTACTTGGCTCGGTTGGCGCAATGGCAGCGAATAGCGTGTGATCGTTGCGGGTCCAGGCCAGATGGCCTGTCCTGTCTGGCGGTGAAAGGCGTAGACTCGACCCGTGATCAATGGAGCAGGCGCCGCGCCTAGATTCACTTTTGTGATGTGTACTCCGTCGGGGGTGGGAGTGTTTTGATTTCGATTGGTAACAAGCAAATACTGGTCTGCGGAGCGAAACACATAGATCCCAGTTAACGCGCGTTCTGGTTCGAGTTTTGCGGCCACCCGGGTCTTTCCGTCGCGTACCGAGAGGATTTCGAATTTCCCGTCTTGTTGTAGAAAGGCAATTTCATCGCTGCCGACCATGCGGCCTTTGGCATCGCTGGAGATGTCCCGGCTCCAAAGATCGGTTTGGGTAAACAGGTCTCTTAAGCGAAGTGTGAACTTTCCCTCTTCCAATTGCCATATAAGAACGTTCCCACCCAACGTGGTGACCCGATTCTCTCTGGGGGAAATCGGGCGCTTCCCAATCGACGCTCCGTCGTGTGGATTGATGACGAGTGCCTCGTCGGACTTGAACGGGACGACAAACAGGTGGTGGCGATCTCCAAAGAGCTCGCAATTCGGAGGCAAACCGGTGCGTGTCCAGATAATCGCGCCGCTCAGCAATTCGGCGCAGATCAATTGTCTTCCCTTGATGAAATAGACCCCGTGTTCGCTCACCGGCCCGACGATTCCGTGGGTGAACTGAAATCGTTCGGCACCCCACAGAGAGGTTGTGAGACGACCGCGAATGGGCTGGGGATTTCCGGCTTCGTCCGGNACCAGCATCGACTGTCTCCAGAGGATCGATGATTGGCCGGCGCGGAGCAGATCGACCACCAGGATCTCGGTGTTCAAGAGGATGACAGCCAGATGTCCGAAAGTCGTCGCACGGCCAATTCCCGACGGCGTTCGGGGGGCGAAACCGGTCGTAGATCGCAAGCCGATATCCTGGACTTTTTGCCCCCAGGCATCGCGAATGGTAATCGGCCCGCGAGTAATCAGATCGAACTGTTGCAATCGGCAGGCGTCATTATCGGATGCCGACAAAATAGCGTACGAGCGCTGTACCGTCTTCTTACCTATCGCGGTTCCCTGTACCTGACCGAACGGCCATGGGCGCGGGTTTAACGCGGATTGGAGTTCATCATCGGCGCTGGCCTGCTCGAACAGACTGAGCGCTGTTTGGTCGCCTACACAGACCACATCTGGCCATTGGCTGACGAGCTTTCGGAACTGTTCCGCTGCCGCCTCGTGTTGACCCGCCCGTTGCAGTAACTTCGCCAGGAAATAGCTGGCTTGCGCGGCGGTCGGAGCCGCGGTCGCGTGCGTCGCTCGACGCAGCAACCATTCGCCTTCGATCGTCGGTTCGTCCTTGGTCAACCTTCGGGCCAGCGCAATCCGCGCTTGATCGGCCAATGGGTGCGCTCCAAAAAACAAGAGAAACCGGCGGATTGCAATCTCGCTGTCGGCGCGACTCGCCTGCTCCCATTGTTCCTGAACCAGCCGATCGATGGCCTCCTTTTCGCTAGCCGGGCCACTGGCCGACAGGCTTAGCAACTGGGCGAGCTGTCCCGTCACACGNCGCTGTTCCCGCGTGGTCCAGCGAGGGGTGACTTCCGCGGTGGCCGTTGCGAGCGGGAGTCGTTGTGAACGATCTTCGGCGAGCCCCGCGAGCTCGACGTACATCTTGAATGCCTTTGCGTAGTCGGCGCTGCGTGTGAACCCGGTGGCGACTAACCATTGGTAGTCCTTGTGTTGCTGTGGATCGTCGATGAGCGATTCGACTTCACGGGCGATTTCACGATTGTTCGCGAAGTCTTTGCGCAGTACGGCGAATAGCGTATTTACTAACAGCGACCGTACCGACCAGCGGTAGGGATCATCCACCGCCGTCAGGTCGTGTGCTTTCCGCAAAGTACGCAGCGCGTCCTGCTGCCGCCCGTCGTGTAGCAGAAGTTCGCTATAGCGCATTAAGGCCAGCGGTGAATCGGGCTGTGTTTCCAGTTGTTGCGCGACCCACTCTCTCAGCGGTTGGAGCTGGTGGTACTTGGTCAGCGCATCGAAATTGAGCGACAACATGCTATCCCGATGACAGATCAGGTTTCCCAGAACGATTCCCGTAGCGATCGACTCGGCGATGGTTCCATTTTCGAGGTCGATTTTCAGGAGTTCCGATCCGGTGGTGGGTAGGTAGTAGAATCCGTCGCTCAAGAACCCGCGTCCGCTGGGCATGGCGCTCCCGAGACTAAGCGATTNTTTCCAGGCGGCTTCGCCGCTTTCCAAGTCGATCGCCGTCACGCTGTCGGGACCCACAAAAATGGCTTTGCCATCGTGCGTTGCCGCAACGTACAGTCGTTTCTCACGGTCGGTCGTCTGCCAGATGGGTTTTCCGGTGAGTAGATCGAGGCAATGCAGGTCGTTGGATTCGACGGGAGTCAGCAGAATCCGTCCATTGGCAATTGTCACACTGGCGTCCGCCCAGCGTTTGCCAACCGGCTGCTGATTTCGCGCGTGCAGAGGCACCCGCCACCTCGGCCGTGATTGCGCGGACTGTTTTCGATACTGGTAGCCCCAGAGAAGTGATCGGCTGGCCGCATCGAGGGCGACGACTGCTCCGGCTGAAGTCGGACAGACGAGAACACCGTTGGCGTAGGAGGGGCTGACTCCGGACAGGCGGCGCATGCGGTCGACATTGACGGTCATTGACTCAACGTGCGCCAGTTGTTGGGCCCAGCGGAGCCGCCCGGTCGAGGCGTCGAGTACGACGAGCCGGATCTCGCCGTTGATTTCAGCGATCACAAATAGTTTGCCCAATAGTGGCAGCGGAGCGCCAAGGAAAAACGCCCCTGCAAGTTTTGGTTCGTCCTCGCCATCGCGGCCCCCCACAATCCAACGCAACTTCCCCTGTTCGGGAAGGCTCAATGCGACGAGCTTGTTTCGAGTGGTGGACGAACTCGACTGCGAGCGTACACCGCCTGGGCCAACCATCAGCGGGCGCCGCCGAATTTGCGTCGCGAAATCGAGTCCGTCGATCAAGAACACCGATTGGCCGTCGCTCGAAATCTGCCCGTAGGCAGAATCCTCCCAAATCCGCTCATGTAGCTGTCGGTCTCGCAACCCACCGGTCGCGAGTCGCTTGGTAGGGTTTGGATCGTTGCTCGGTTCGGTTTCCTCAAGACTTTCAAACCACGGATACTCCCAGATTCGTTTACCCGTCTCGAAATCGACCGCAAGAATTCGCTGGACCGTGCGCATCAGCACAACGTCGTTGACCGCCAGCGGATGAAATGCGGGAAACGCTGCCAAGTTTCGGTCCGCGAAACTGCGGTGGATTGTGGTGAGCAGTTTTTGGTCACCCGGGTCGATCGACAACGGTACCTGCCAGCGGCGCTTGACAAGAGGAATGCCACCGTCGGTGCGTCCGTTGCGCCCCGCATTACCCCGAAAGACCAGCCATTGCGATTCGTGTGACGAGGTNAATCCAGACTTTGCGCCGACCANCTTTTCCAGCCAGGGAATCGCCTCGGATTCGTTCTCAAACAAACGCACTGGTTGACCGGCAACCTGAACAGCGGCCCCCGGTTGTTGCGCTTTGAATGCGACCAGCGTCGCGGCCGCCCGATCGGGATGTGCGGCGCGCAGCCAGCTGGTAGCGAGTAACAGAGACAGCTCGGGCTCGAATTGCGCAGCCGACCAGCCGACAGCGACCAGCCTCTGGAAACAGAGGGCCGCGGCGAGCGGCCGCCCCTGGTCGAGGTGGTATCTCCCGGTCAACAGCGTTGCCTGATTGCCCGATTTGGTGTGAAAGAACTTTCGCGAGACCTCGTACAATCGGGCGATATCGCCTGACTTGATCGCATCATTAAGCAGCGCACTGGCATCCGCACCGCACCGTAATTCGTACAGTTCGCGACCCCGCCGAGGCATCTGTGCAATTAACTGCAGTGCTTTGGCCTTGATACTGGTCTGCGTTTGTTGTTGATCGACGGGGCCCCAAAAAAAATCCTGTCCGAATCCGTGTCCCTCGTCTTCTCCGGTGAGGATCCCATGGAGTTCGTCGACCGCGTCGCCAAAACGCTCCTCCTGAAGCGCTTTTTCAGCTCGCGAAAGCTGTTGACGTAGAGGTCGTGGCGCGGATTGAAATACGCTGGCTAAGTTGTTTCCAGCGGCCTGGGCGCCCGGTTGGGGTTTGCGATTTCCAGGGGCCTGCGGATAGGCCAGGTTGATCCCCCAGAGAGAGAGGAGTGGACAAATCCACCATAATCTCTGGTTTTTCATAAGGTTTTCTCTCCCCTCGTTNCATCGCCGAGAGCGCGCCGTGGGTTCTCGCTTTGCACAGCGTTCCAGTGCGCCCCTGTCGGTAGCGGTCTCGCCCGCCGGCGCGGGGCACGTAAATCGCTGCCACATCGTATCTTATTGAGTGCTTTGCCGCCAAGGAAGAAACGCTCCACCGGGCTGGATGGCGAGATTGCCGAAGCCGGCTTCCGATCGCTGCCGTGTATTCGTGGAGGCCGCGGGCCGCGCCTCGAAATGGTCAAGTTTGCATGAATTTTCGGGGTAATTCGGCTATTTCAGGGTTGTCTTTTTGGGGCCATTGGCATTAATTTGCGCGTCCACTGGGAGCTGGAACCTGGTTGGTTCCAGTTTAGGCATCTCGCACTGTTTTGGTATCTCACAATTTCCGGTATCTCAGAGGGAGGGAAACCCAATGTCAGCGTCTGCTTCGGAAAAACCACCGACAAAGACCCAAATCATGGCGAACATTGCCGACACGACCGAATTGAGCAAGAAGCAGGTCGCTGCGGTATTCGACGCTTTGGGCGGTGAAATTGCCAAGAATCTTGGTGGTGAGGGACCCGGGCAATTTACGATTCCCGGCTTGTGCAAGATTGTGCGCATCCACAAGGATGCCACGGGCCCGCGCGAAGTTCGCAACCCCCGGACGGGTGAGATGATGATGTCGCAGCCAAAACCGGCGCGGAAGATCGTGCGTGTGCGCCCGCTCAAGGCGCTCAAAGACATGGTCTGAAACATGACCGCAAAATAGCCGATTAGGCCTAACGAACCGCTCGATTCGTCGAGCGGTTCGTTTTTCTTGACCGCCGGTGGCAGTCCTCCTCGAAGTCCGCGACATCACCTGCATTCGCCCACTGAATGCGTCTTGGACCCAATGCAGCGCGCATCAAACCGGCTTGTGGGGATCTTCAATCTGCCCAGCGCGGTCGTCCTCAGCGTCATAGCGGTCCTTCTTGTCGCCGACGCCGTACGGATTGAGAATATCCCGTTGGTCCAGCCCAGCACGATCTAATAACGAGTGCCTCATAACTTGGCCGATGGTCTCTTCATCGGGAGGCGGCGTGCCGCTTGCCCCCAAATCGGTGGGCGAGTAATCGATCTCATACGCGTGCTTGGCGATCGAGAGCTTACATCCGGGATCAAGCCGTTTGCGTTGGACGCGCGTCCCGTCGACTTTGACGCCATTGCGGCTGTTTAGGTCCCGCACGAACCAGTAACCGCTTTCGATCTCCAACTGACAATGTTTGGAGGAAATATTTGAGAATCGCAGGACAATGTCACAACTCTCGCGGCGGCCCACGATCAGTTTTTCGCGCAACAGCGGGATCGGGTCGCCACCGCCATCGGGAATTAACTCCCCGTAGTTCATCGCATCGACCTAAATACGGTTTTTTCTGGTGGGGAAACGCGCCGACGGTGGCCAAGCCGCCCCGTTGATTTCAAGTGAGACGCAGCTTTGAGTCTCGCACGAGAGGGGCTTGTTGCAAGGTGTTTAACAATCCCCAATACGGGCAAATATTGATATAATCTGCCACCGCGACGACCCGACCTATTTTAGATCGAGGCTTGTTGTGTCGTCAACTTCTACCCCAACGGATCGAGTCTTGGCGGGACACCCACGCGAGCACCTTCCGACTGCCTCCCCAGTCGGTCCCGTAATGGACCTGCCATCCTGGCGCGCGGCCGGCTTGCGGTATTTTTCCTATGGGCGGTCCCTGCGCGATCGGTTTGGCGTTCGGGTGCAAAAGGTCAGTATCGACGCTGGATTTACCTGTCCCAATGTCGACGGAACGGTGGCCATCGGAGGGTGTAGTTTTTGCGACAATCGTAGTTTTAGCCCAAGTCGGCGGCTTCCTCGTCAGTCGATCTCGGACCAAATTGCCGAGGGAATACGCCGTTTGAAGCGACGTTATAAATGCGATGCTTTCCTCGCCTATTTCCAACCGGCAACCAATACCTACGCTCCCGTAGAGCGGCTACGGGCGATCTACGAAGAGGCATTGTCCCACCCGAAGGTGATCGGCCTAGTTATTGGAACACGGCCGGATTGTGTCGGTGATGAAGTGTTGGATCTGTTACAGGAGTTCGCCGTCCGGGCCCCCTTATCCGTGGAATACGGCATGCAGACGATACACAATCGCTCGTTAGACTGGATGAATCGGGGGCACCATCACGAGGCGATGGTCGACGCAGTCGGTCGCAGTCGCGGGCGCGGCTTTGAATTCGGCGCTCACGTGATCCTCGGATTGCCGGGCGAAACACACACGGAAATGCTTCAGACCGGCACGGAAATCGGGCGGCTCGCAGTGAATTCCGTCAAGATCCACAACCTTTACGTGGTGCGTAATACGCGACTGGCAGAAGAATATGCGCGTGGTGAAGTTCGCATGATGTCGCGTGACGACTACGTAAGGACGTTGGTCGATTTCATCGAGATTCTTCCACCGTCGGTCGTCGTCGAGCGGATTACCGGAGAGGCGCCCCCCGATTTCTTTGTAGGCCCCACCTGGGCGCTCGACAAACCGGCTGTCAGGAAGGCGGTAAACGAGGAATTTGAATCGCGGGATTCATGGCAAGGGAAACGGCATTGTGGGGCGATGGAAAACGCCCCGTCGGTGCACTGACTCGATTGCTGCCTGCCCGTCCATGGTCGCATTCACAAGCCCCGTTTTCTCGCACGCCGGCGCGACTTTAGGGGCCGCCCTGTGCAGACGCGTCCGTTGCGCCGCCTCCCGGGATTGCAGGGCGGTCCCCGTGGAGAGCGGCCTATATGCACCACCTTACGATCGGTCTAGAATGACCTGACTGGTCCCCTCAATGACGTTCTAAGTCCAACAGGAACAAGGCCTTGCTTCGAACTCACACATGTGGCGAATTGCGTGCAGAGGATGTTGATCAGGAGGTCACGTTGTGTGGTTGGGTCGATAGCACTCGCGATCACGGCGGAGCGGTGTTTATTGACCTGCGGGATCGCTATGGAAAGAGCCAGGTCGTGGCGGCCCCGCAAGGGGGAGCTCCCCTGGTCGAATTGGCGTCGCGGTGCCGCAGCGAAGACGTCATTTTGGCGACGGGTCGGGTGGCGTTGCGGCCGGAGGGAACGCGGAATGACAAGTTGGGGACAGGGGAGATCGAGTTGCGAGCATCGCAACTGGTAGTGCTCAATAAGTCGGAGACGCCCCCCTTTACCCCAGGTCAGCCGGACATGCCAGGTGAAGACCTGCGTTTGAAATACCGGTTTCTCGATTTGCGTCGTCCAGAAGTTCAACAGGCAATGTCCTTTCGCAGTCGCATCGTGAAGATCATGCGGGACTACTTTGCGGAGCAGGACTTTTTGGACATCGAGACTCCGATCTTGGGACGCAGCACACCCGAAGGCGCGCGGGACTACCTGGTACCTAGCCGCGTACATCACGGAAAGTTTTATGCCTTGCCCCAGTCGCCACAGCTCTACAAGCAGATTTTGATGGTTGCCGGGTTCGATCGCTACGTGCAAGTGGCGAGGTGCTTTCGCGACGAGGATCTACGTGCGGATCGCCAACCGGAATTCACGCAGTTGGACGTCGAGATGTCATTTGTCGATGCCGATGATGTGATGGGTTTGATCGACGGGTTGGTGGCGAGGTTGGCCGAGGATTTACTCGGTATCGAGGTGACGCTCCCACTGCCGCGTTTGGCCTATGACGAGGCGATGGAGCGTTTTGGCGCCGACGCCCCCGATTTGCGGTTTGGGATGGAACTGGTCGATTGCACCGATTTAGCGAGAGACGCCGAATTTCGAGTTTTCCGGGGTGTCGCCGAGTCGGGTGGACGAGTGCGCGGGATCAACGCCAAGGCGGCGGCGTCTGATTTTTCCCGTAAGAGGATCGACGAGCTGACCGACTACGTGCGCCAGGATTTTGGTGCCCAAGGTCTGGCATGGTTTCGAGTTGAGGATGATGGATCGCTCTGGTCGCCGATTTCGAAGAATTTCTCCGCCGATCTGCTGGCGCGGTTTGCCGAACGGATGCAGGCCGAACCCGGGGATCAGTTGTTTTTTGTGGCGGACAGTTGGGAGACCTCCTGTAAGGCATTGGCTGGCTTGCGCCGCCGCTTGGGGGCCGAGCTGAAACTCTACGATGCGCGGGCGATGCACTTCTCGTGGGTCGTCGAGTTTCCGATGTTCGAGTTTGACGCGGACCGGCAGCAGTGGAACGCCATGCATCATCCGTTTACAGCGCCCCGACCCGAGGATGTCGGATTGTTAGAAGAGGACGCCGCGGGCTGCCGCGCTCAGGCCTATGATCTGGTAATCAACGGCTCGGAGGCGGGTGGTGGAACGATTCGATTACACGACCGCGCGCTCCAAGAGAAGGTTTTTCGCTTGTTGGGAATCGACGAAGCGGCGGCTAGTGAGCGTTTCGGATTTCTGCTCGACGCCCTCCAGTACGGAGCTCCGCCGCACGGTGGGATCGCGTTGGGCATCGACCGATTTGTGATGTTATTTGGAGGCTGGGACAACATTCGCGACTGTATCGCTTTTCCGAAGACACAGCGTGCATCCGACTTGATGACGGAGGCGCCCGGGGGTGTCGATCCGTCCCAATTGGCGGAACTCGGAGTTCGCACGATTCCGATCAGTGAGCGTTAACCGTTTTTCCAATCACCAGCGTGCCGCTGCGCGGACCACGTTGTGCCCGCCGGGTACCTTTGCTGTGGAGACACGTGGCGGCTGTGGAGACACGTGGCTGCTGTGGGAGATACTGGCGGCTTTCGAGACGCCGGCTGCTGACCGTGAAACCCGGTCGTGCGGTTCGTATCCACCGCTCGCGTGGGGTTCCAGCGGGCCGGGCATCGATCGGCATCGGCATCGCGGACAACCAGGGTCATCGGAGATTGCCAACACGCGTTTACGATCTTGGATTTCCGATCGTCCACTTTTCCCATTGGCGGCAGATGGATAATATTCGGTGTGCCTCGACGTCACGCACCAGACCGTTCGGAAAGCCGTGGATACGGCTACCGATGCGGTGGATGACCCGTTTTCGGCACGCGTGGATGTACGGTTTCGAACGAATTTCGAATACAAGTCGGTCGACGACGGCTGCGGACGCAAGCGGATGTCGGGATTGAACGCAGAACAGCGACGAGCCGTTCAAACGCCGCGTGGTCCCTTATTGGTGTTGGCTGGTGCCGGGACCGGCAAAACGAGAGTGATCACGTATCGTGTCGCCGAGCTGATCCGAACTGGAACGGCAGCTGAGCGGATTCTCGCCGTGACCTTTACCAACAAGGCCGCGGCCGAGATGCAGGCGCGAATTGGATCGTTGCTTGGACTTGGGAAGCAGGGGCGCCCCCACGTTTCGACGTTCCATTCGTACTGCGTCAAAATCCTGCGGCGGCACATACGGCGATTAGGATACCCAGAAAAATTCGCGATCTACAACCGCGGTGATCAGGAGAGCCTGGCGCGCCGTGTGCTTCGGGAGATTCGTGTTTCCAACCAGCAGCTACGACCGGGTGATCTACTGGCGCAGGTCGGGCGTTGGAAAAGCGCCGCGGTGCGGCCTCCGGAAGCGGCTGCGATTGCTCGCTCGGATCGAGAACATCTTGCGGCAGTCGCGTACCGGCGGTACCAGAGGTCGTTGAAAGTTGCGGGGGCGCTGGACTTTGACGACCTACTGCTCTGTACCGAGGACCTGATGTCACAGCACGACGAGGTGCGGTTAGCGGAGGCTCGTCGCTTCGATCATATCCTGATTGACGAGTATCAGGATACCAATGCCAGCCAGTACCGCATCGTACAAGCGCTCGCCGGGGAGCACCGCAATTTATGCGTGGTGGGTGACGATGATCAGTCCATTTACAGTTTTCGCGGAGCCGAGGTTCAGCATATCCTGGGTTTCGAGAGCGACTGGCCAGACGTCAAAATAGTACGTTTGACCCGCAACTATCGATCTACGCAAGCAATCCTCGACCGTGCGAATATGTTAATTTCTTTCAACCAGGATCGGCACCCCAAACGCCTGCTTGCGGATCGCCGGGGTGGCGAGAAACCGCGCATCGAACAGTACCCCAACGAAACCGATGAAGCCAAAGCAGTTGTTTCCGAGATTCAACACCGCTTGGCGGATCCGCGATGGTCGCCAAGTGACTTTGCGATCCTGTTTCGCACGAACGAACAACCGCGTTTATTTGAAACCGAATTGCGACGTGTCAAACTGCCCTACCGGCTGATCGGCGGGATGTCTTTTTTCGATCGAAAGGAGGTCGGTGACATGTTGGCCTACCTCCAATTGCTCGAACTGCCGCAACAGGAGGTGGCCTTGTTGCGGGTCATCAACAACCCACCGCGCGGAATTGGCAAGGCGACCGTCGAGGCGTTATTGGCCCGGGCTGTCGAGTCGGGCCGCCCTCTGTGGGATTTGCTCTCACCGAGTCCCCCAGCGGGAATTCCCGCCAAAGCGCATCAAGCGATTGTGTCTTTTGTTGGGATGATCGAGGGATTTCGCAAACGGTTAGGTAGCGCGGCCCTTTCCGATCTCTTCCGTGAGTTGGTGGACAAGATCGGATATCGCGAAGAACTGAACCGCCTGTACCCGGAGGAGAGTGAACAGGAATCGCGCTGGGCGAGCGTGGAGGAGATCGTCAATGCACTCGCCAGTTTCGAGTCCGGCAAGCGGCGGCCGACCTTGTCGGGTTTCCTAGAAGAAATTGCCTTGAGCGGTCGTGACAAAGACGAGGCTCCACAAGAGCGACAGCCGAATGCGATCGTATTGATGACCATGCATAGCGCCAAAGGTCTGGAATTTTCTCAGGTCTATATGGTGGGAATGGAAGAGGGTCTGTTCCCCCACCACCGCAGTATCAAAGCAGACGGCCCGGCGATCGATGAAGAACGGCGTCTGTGCTACGTCGGGGTTACCCGCGCGCAGGACCGGCTGTCTTTGTCGATGGCGCTAACTCGCATGAAATGGGGTAAACCTCGTGAGAGCCATCCCAGTCGGTTTTTGTTTGAATTAACCGGTGTCGCCGAAAAGGCGCCGAGCCGGAATTCGGGCAA
>PADE01000272.1 GCA_002702965.1 Planctomycetaceae bacterium | reverse complement strand
AACTGGTCATGAACCATCCCTGGCCCTGTGCGCAGCGGAGGACTGCGCTACTGACGAAGCCGCGGAAACACTACTGTGCTGCTGGCGCCTTGAATATAGTCGATTGACCCGGACCGTATCCGTAGGGTCCGCGGGGGCTGAAGTTATAACCCCGCAGCCGCTTGTTGAATCCAAAATAAGCGTTGCGGAAATAGAGCCACGTATAGGGTTGATCTTCCCAGAGCTTCAAGTGGATCTGCTGATAAACCTGGGCCCGTTTCTCCGGTTCCAACTCTCGTTTCCCCTGTTCGAACAACTGATCGACGGTCTGATCGGAATAGCAGACGTAATTGCGTCCCGCATCGATATTCTTGGTGGTCCACAGATTTTCGCTCGTATCCGGGTCGGCACCCGTTCCCCAACCGGCGAACATCGCGTGAAACTTGTGGTCGCGCGAGAGCTGTTGCAGCGTTGTGAACTCGACCGGCTTGACCTGACAACTGATCCCGATCGCATCCAGATTCTCGCGCAACAGATTGCAGATTTCGATGCGGTCCTGACGATTGCTGACCAGGATCGTGAATTCGAATTTGAGCCTCGCTTTTCCATCGATCTGGCCGTCGAAATCGGGATCGAGCTGGACCTCATTGTCCAGGTAGCCGTCTCCGTCGGAATCCTCCCAGCCGGCTGCGGCCAGCAGCTCTTCGGCTTTATCCAGATCTTGCTGGTAGGGAGCCGGTGGGTTCGGGGGCGCCCAGCGCGACGTCGAATGGAAGACACCGGTGGAGGCTTCATCCATCCCGAACCGATGGCGCTCGAGCATTTCCTTGTGGTCAAAAGCCAGACTCATCGCCTGACGGACGCGCTTGTCACGGAAGAAGGGAGAGCGGTTGTTCCAACCGAAATAGAAATAGACCCACTCCAGGTCGTAGACTTTGGTGTTCAGTTGATAAAAGTCGTCATTTCCGGTTTGGGACTTCCACTGTTCGGGAGTCAACTGCAGCTCTTCGATATCTCCCCGCTTGAGCGCTAACAGCGAAGTACTGGGATCTTGCAAGATGCGAAAACGGACCGTGTTGAAAAACGGTTTGTCCCGTACTTGCTGTCCATCGAACATGTAATAGGACTCGCGGCGCTCGAGGACAATTTCCTGCCCCCGTTCGCGTTTGGTCATGATGTAGGCCCCTCCGACCACCGGATTCTCGTCGCGGGCAACATGTTCGGGGCTGCTGGCCAGGGTCGGGTCGGCGGCGATTGTATCGGCGTAGACGTGTTTGGGGATCACCCCGAAGTTAATGTTCCAGACGTTGGTGGCCAGCGACTCCTTGTGAAAGAAAGCCACCGTGTGGTCGCTGTAGGCGACGACCGCTTTGAGCTGGTCGGTGCCGCTGCGCATCGCGGGGACTGGCACTTGGGAAGACATAATGACGCGGAAGGAGAATGCGATGTCGTGCGCGGTAATCGGTGCCCCGTCCGACCACACCAGATCCTGACGCATTTCGACCAGGTCGTAGAGTCCGTTTTCGCTCGCCTTCCAGGAGACCACCGAGTCTTTGCTGGCGAACGGAACGAAGTTCCAGTCAAAACTGAACAGGCCGAAACCGGTCAGGCTGCTGACGTCAAACTCGGCGGTCGAGCTACCCAGCAGGGGATTGGTGCTTTTCACATCGCCCGACGTATGGCGGCGCCATTCGGCCTGGTCGTCGACAGCCGTTTCGTCGTCGGCCAGTTTTCCCATCGCTGCCAGAATCTTGTCGTTGTCGCCAGGACTGGCGTTTCGTAACGCCAGTGCATCGGCCACGGTCGGTGGCGGATCTTCTCCCGCTTTGCGGTCCCGCATCAGCTGCACGGAATCGAGCACCGGCATTTCCCGCCACTGGTTATCGGCGACTAACTTGTCGAGTTCCGGGGGCTCAAATACTTCGACCAGGTCGCCTAGTACAAAGTCACCGTCGGACGGTGGTTCGGTCGCCGCATCAGCCGTCTTCTCGGTCGCTGTCCCACTGTCCGAGCCCGAGCCCGAGCCCGAGCCCGAGCTACTCGCGTCGGACGTCTGGCCAGCTGCCGGGTCGCTGCGATCCGCGTCACCGCTGGGAAAACACCCGCTGAGAGACGAAAGCGCGACCAACAACAGACAGAGAGGTGCAAATGGATGGCAGCGCATGGTATTGGCGGCTCCTGAAAAGAGTCGTCGGGCAATCGCGCCTGCCGAGATCCGAACGGATGTCCCGGCTCCGAGAAGACCGACCGGTGCGACTGCCAGACAGCATCGTTGGGGGACTTCTGAGACCGAATCTTAAGGGAGACTTGTAGCTTACGCAAACAGCGGGAAAGGGCTCCGATCGGTGAGGTGTGTTCCGGCGCGGCTCGGACCGTCTGGTAGCGGCGGTCGCTTCGTCCGTCGAATTCGATCCGGCCGCACAGTTGGCGCGGCGCGGTTTTCGCCTGTTGGGCCCGACTCAGGAGCGACCCGGGTTGGATTGGGGATAGAACCGGAAACTGTAGAGCGCCGCTCCCACCACCTCAAAATGGAGGGCCACTCGTTCGCCTTGTAACTCGGCGAGATCAGATTTCTCTTTCCAGCGGGCCCAGCTGTAGAGTGCATCGGGTTGCAAGTCGACACGTGAGTCCTCCAGACGGTAACCCTCGATCGGTGCGCCGTCGGGCCGCGTGACGGCGACCCGGATCGGGGCGTACTCAAAATACTCGACATTGACTGCCAGCCGGGGTTGGGCAACGACCAGCGGTTTGGTGACCACGACCCCCGGTCCGATATTGCGCCATTGGCTCAACCCTGCGAAACGATCCAAGCGAAGTGTCGCCAGACCCATCGACATCGGCATCCCCTTACGCGGGTGGTTGCGGCTCTTGGCACCCGTATAAAACAGGTACAGTCGATCGCCGATCTTACCGGGCGGATTGTGCGACGGATAAGCCAGCATGCGGTCGAACGACCCTTCGGGGCCGATATCTAAGAAGGGATGTCCGGGCTTGGTGCGCTGCCAGGTCCCCCCCACTCGCTGGCTGATGAGTTCGCAGGTCGCGCCGTGTCCCGCCAAGGGCCAGATCTCCAGTAAACCGAGATTCAGGTTACCGTAGTTGAACGGGGTCATCCCCCCGTGCCACTGAAAGGTCCGGTTGAAATTGGGGTCGGAGTTCTTGCCGAAGATGACTTCCAACTCAGACCATTCTTTCCAATCCGCACTGGTCCGCAGCGAGGCGTTGCGACCCCCCTGGTCGTGCGCTCGTTCGTTCAGCCACCAGCGCTGCTGGCGGTGGTCCCTGGTAACCATCATGTAGTCACCTCCGCGGGCAGCCATCAACCGCTTCGGGCGGCGTGTCCAGTGGATGCCATCGGGACTGGTGTCGAGATACTGCCCGAACACGCGCCGTGATTTCTCGACTTGTTTGGGTGAGACGTTGGGGTAGCGCTTGGGGTAGAAAGGAGCCCACATGCGGTGGTCCTGCATGTTGGCGATCAGCTTATAGCGCCGCTGGGGATCGGGGTCGTCGTCATCTCGAACCACAGTCAGACCGTCGAGATTGTTGATCACCCCGATGGGCTCGCCGTTCTCATCGACCGCGGGAAGTCCCAGACCGCGCCGCGCCAGTTCTTCGTCGACCAAGTTCTTGCCGTCGGGCGCGCACGAGTAAAACAGATTGTTCCGCTTGCTACCGCGGAATTCGAACAGATTCAAATCGGGTTTTTCCCAGTGAATGCCGTCGCGACTTTCTGCGTAGCAGTACCCTCCTCGATCCAACTCGTCCCACCGCCGTTCGGTATTGAAGGCGAAGTACCACATCCGAAACAGGCCGTCGGGTTCCTGGATCACGCTACCCCAGGCCTGCGCTCGCTCGCCTTCCCACGGTCGGTCGGAGATCAGGATCGGACCGGGGTGTTTCTTGATGCGATTGAGAATCCGCGACACATTTTCACGACGGGCGATTTGATGATCATCAACGAACAGATGGAGGTTGGGATCAGCATGGTTTTGCGGATCGCGATTGGTGGTCGGAACCGCACGGTTGTCGCGGCAGATAGTCCCCGTCGGCGCTACCCGTCCGGCGAGCCCCACGGCAGCCATGCTGACCGTGGTTTGGGTGAGAAACTGGCGTCGGCTGGGTACGTGCATGGCGGTCTCCTGAGCGACGAGGTCACTGGCCACGGGGAGCGGTCAGCTCGAGTCCAGCGGCATTTCACAGCGGCTGCCGTGAGGCCTTCCACTTTAGGTAGTCCGATCGACACCTGCCACCGTGTGGAGCCGCGTTTGACGGTACGTCATCCCGGGTGTCGGCCGCCCGCGCGAAGGCCAAACTGCCGCTCCGCGAACCACGCACACCAGGAGCAATCGACATAACCGACGAGAGCGGGGCGGCGTTTCCCGGTTTCTTTCTCTGTGATGGAATCGAATTGCGGTCCACTGGGTGTCACAGTCCGATAGGCGACAGAAGAGAAAATTCGCTGTTTGGCAGATTGCTGCCGAACGTCTGCGCGAGCGTGACCATAGTGGGAAACGCGGGGAAAGGACTTCGCACGCAGGCGGAGTGTGAAACAGGCGAACGGGATGCAAAGCGAATGCAGCCTCGTTCCTTTCCTATCCCGTTGTAAAAGCCGGAGTGTGCCATGAAGTTCTCGCGTTTCGTTCTCTCTGCCGTAGCCAGTTTTGGTCTGATCGGGCAACACGCACAACCGTCCTCTGCCCAAAGCTTCTATCAATCGGGGTCGAATCGGGGTGTAGCCTACAACTACTACCTTCAAGAGGAAGCGGGGTCTCCCAGCGACCGCCCGGCTACCCAGAAGGTTCATCGGGGCAGGAAATCCACGCAGAAGCCCCGCGCTCTCGTTCCACAGAAAGCGTCGAGCAAGGGTTGGCAATGGGATTTCCTGGACCAGTTCTGCCGGCCACACTGTGAGCCCTGGACGCTGTTTGCCAACAATAACAAGAGTGGCATCACCGTTAACGGGCACACGCAGATCGGTTTTCACAGCGAAGGCACCAACGGGGATGGTGTGCCCGATTCGTTCAACGACTATCCGAATCGTTTTCAGTTGCACCAGCAATGGCTGCACGTCGAGCGGGCCGCCCAAACAGGAGGTAAGGGTTTTGACTGGGGATTCGGATTCGACTACGTCTACGGGACCGACGGACCAGATATGCAGGCCGGTAACAATTCAGCCGGCGAATGGGACCGCGACTGGGACAACGGAGCTGCTTACGGTCATGCGCTTCCCCAGGTGTACGCCGAGGTCTCCTACGCGGGCCTGCGGATCAAAGGGGGCCACTTCTTCAGCCCGCTGGGTTACGAGACGGTCGCTTCTAGCGGCAACTTTTTCTACTCTCGCAGTTACGGTAGAGGTTTGACGCTCGGTGGCGCCGGTTTGCTGATCCCCCGCACGGTGACGGGCGTGCTGGCCGATTACGGGATCGGTGAGCATGTCACAGCGCACGCGGGTTGGATCGACGGATACGACACGGGCTACGGCTCGGGCGGCGGCTCGATGTTCCTGGGCGGCGTTTCGATGATGGTGTTCGACACGATGCACCTGAGTTACATGCTGGTATCGGGAGACATCGACGGTGTCGACGAAGTGTACACGCACGATCTGGTGGTCCGGTGGCAGCTCACCGATCGATTGGAGAGCGTTTTTGAGACCGTTCTCCAGGCGCTTCACGACCTGGATGACTCGTCGATCACGCTCAACAACTACGTGTTCTACGCACTCAACGATTGCATGAAAGTCGGTCTGCGTTCGGAGTGGGTGGACCTCGGCCGCGATGTCGAGGAATTCAACGCCGTCACCGTGGGTCTGAATTACCAGGCGACTGCCAACCTGGTGATCCGCCCCGAACTGCGTGCCGACAACTTCCACCGGGATATCAACGACGGCAACGACACGGGGGGTGTCTTCGCTGCCGGGCGTCGCGATTCGACCGTTTTCGGAATCGACGCAATCCTGACCTACTAGCCGCGGTGACCACCCGAGTGGTGATCCGGAACACAACAGGGCTGTCGAGCAGTTGCTCGGCAGTCCTTTTTTTTAGCCCCGCTGAGTGTCCGTTTGGCCCAGCCGCACCGCTACCGACTACCGCGATTTTTCACGCGCCTCGAGGGCCGNCAGGTGGGGCGCTGTGAAGGCTTTGACCTGTGCGTGGCTCTCAAACGGCAGATAGCCGGCCCGCATCACCAGACCGTAAGCCTGCCCGACCCGGTAGTCGGGAACAAACCACTGAAAGTCCCAGGCAGGGTTCGTCGACCCGCCACCGGTGGGCGACTGGGCGAACCATACGCGGTCGCGCTTGCGAAACATCAGTACCAGCGCTAGCTTGTGACGGATACCGTAGTACCAGGGCTGTGCATAGACGTAACGAGAGCGATGATTGACGAGCGTCAGCGGGAAGTCGGCGGCGATCTTCAGTTCGGCGAGTGGACCGGCCGGCGGGTGCGTGCTGTCGACTCCGTGTCGGGGGGAGAGTGTCCTCAGCCGCCGCGGGGCGGCCGTGGGATCGGCCGCGGGGCGGCCTTCAAAGACGATCGCCCGATCTTGCGGCCGATCGATGTAACTGGCCCAGAAAAGTCCGATGAAGCCACCGCTAAAGACATCCGCGCGCGGGATACACTCGAAGGTATACTCGATCGTGCCGTCTTTAAGCAGTTGGTAGCGTCCGCAACTCTCCAGCTGCCAGTTGGCTGTGGGGGCCTGGTAGAGTTCTACCGTAAACCGATCGATGATCCGCAGTTCCATGGCGGCGCGACGTGGTTCAAAGCGCTCTTTCTCGACCGCCAGTGTGCCATCGTGGATATGCTCGAAATTTAAGCCTGCGTACGACGGTACGAATAGATTGTCTGGACGGCGGCGATGGCGCAGCGCAGCGACACCACTGTAGCCCGCTCGATGTCCCGGGAGTGTGGCGTCGTCGACCGCCCGGTTGTCGACAATCACTGCCGTCACATCGCCTCGAGCGAGCACCGCGTAGTGGCGGTCGGCTGCGCGGTAGCGGACCGCTGCGTTGGTTAAACTGGTCACCCCCGGTGCCGCCAACGGGTGCTCCTCGGCGGCCAATGCCGTCACACCGAGCGCACAACCGATCCAGCTAATCAACGCGTGTTTACAGGCGGCAAGGGACATCCTCTCATTTTACCGGATGGTGGGACGGTCGGGAAATCAGTCGGCGATGGCCCGGCCCATTCCCGTCGACTCCCCTCGTTCGACCCCCTCGCGGCATACTTCCATACGGTCTTCCAAGGGACTAGGCTAAAGACCGCACCGCCGTTACTGGCCTGTCGCACCGACTGTTCGGCTGGAANCACGCGGTCCGATTTAGCTTGTCTTGTCTGCCTTTTCAGCGGAGTTCTCCGACCATGAAAACACGGCTTCTACGACCCGCTTTGCTGGGCCTGGTCTTGCTGCTGACGAGCGCTGCTGCGGCGCAACAAAATGCACGCCGCCGCCTCGATTTGCAGGATGGCGACACGCTGGTGTTTTGCGGCGATAGCATCACCCATCAGTGCCTCTATTCGCAATACGTGGAGACCTACTTTTATACGCGTTACCCGCAGCGGCGGATCACCTTTCACAACGCCTCGGTAGGTGGCGACAAAGTGGGTGACGCGCTGAGCCGTTTTGACATCGATATCGCTCCCTACAAACCCAAATATGTTCCCATCCTGCTGGGCATGAATGACGGAAGTTATCAGACCTTTAAGCCGGAGATTTTCCAGACGTATGAGACGGGGATGGTTCAACTCATCGAGAAAATTCGGTCGTTGGGGGCAACTCCGATCCCGATGCATCCCACGATGTTCGACCTGCGGGCCCGCGAAATGCGTACCGAGGACGGCGTGTCGCTGGAACGCTTCAAGGACTACAACAGCGTGCTGGCATTTTACGGGACGTGGCTGCAGGAACATTCCCGCCAGCAGGGTTTGAGTTTCGTAAACATGTTTAGCCGCTTGAACCGCATCACCTATCAGCAGCGCCGCAGGAATCCCGATTTCACGCTGATTAAGGACTCGGTGCATCCCGATGCCCCGGGGCAGNTGGTAATGGCCGCCTCCCTACTGGACGACGTGCACGCCAACCGGCTGGTCTCAGCGCTGACCGTGATCCGTCGCGGTCAGACATGGCGGGTACGAGCCAACAACGGCGAAGTCAGTGAAATTGGTGAAGACGATTTACCGGCTTTTACGTTCCGGGCGAATAGTCTCCCCTGGGTCGTGCCGGCGGAGGCTGCCGCCGGATACAGGCTGTATGGGGCCGGCGGCCGGTTGAGCAGCGAGCGATTGCGGGTAGTCGGTTTGCCACCCGGTCAGTACCAACTCAAGATTGACGGCAAGGCGGTAGGGAGCTGGTACCACGGGTCGTTAGCTGGCAACATCGCGTTGCACGCCAATCGGAAGACGCCCCAATACCAGCAGGCGCTGCGGGTCGCGATGTTGAACAAGGAGCGTAACGAAAAAGTGGTCCACCCGCTGCGCGACCACTACGCGGCTTTGCGCAATCACTACCGTCAGGGTTTGGACAAGAGTGATCCGAAGAAGTTCGAGGAGTTCTTGGTCGCGTTCAAGACGAAAGCGGCTGAATTCGATGCCCGCGCCAAAGAGTACGAAGACAAGATCTACGCCGCGAACCAGCCCCAGGCGCACCGCTACGAGATCGTTCGCGTGGAAAGAAAGAAACCGGCTTAGCGATTCGATCGAGCTGTTCCTCGATTCGCTGTCGTCCGACCGTCACGGTTCTCACCGTGGCCCAGGACGATCGGGAAGCCGCTAGGGCTGTGGGGCGAATTTTTGCAGCACGGGTGTCCCGTCCGGCGCGCGTGGCGCCGCCTGGTTGGCGTGCGCCCCGTAATGTCCCGGGCGTACCTCTCCGACGTAAAGATCCCCGTTGCGGGAAATGGCGATTGCGTGCGCAGCGAAAAAGTGCCCTGCGCGGCCGTAGTCTCCCGTGCCGAAGCGCGCCAGGCGGTTTCCTTGCCGGTCGAAGACGGTGACCCGCGAAGCCACCTGCTCGCGATCGGGAAACTGGCTGCCNGTGTACATGCCGATCTGGAAACCGAGTTCCGAAACGTAGACGCGGTCTGCCGAGTCGAACGCCACATTGCAAGGTCGCGCCAGATCGGTCCACTCTTCGCGAAAAGTTCCGTCGGAGGCGAACAGCTGCAGGCGGCTGTTTTCACGATCGCAGACGAACACGGTCCCATCGCCGGCAACGCCCACATCGTGCGCCACGGCAAACTGACCCGCACCCGCACCCGGCTCTCCCCACGACGCTAACAGTTCCAAGTCGTCCGAGTAGTGATGGATCCGCGCGTTGCAATACCCGTCCGAAACATAGAGGCTGCCATCGGGCGCCAGCGCCATGTTGGTCGGGGCGTTAAAGGGCCCGGCCGCCTGACGAATGGTGCGGTAATCAAAATCGGTACAGCCCGTTTCGGANGCTCTACCGGGGGTGCCCAGCGTATGGAGTAACTGGCCCTCGGCGGTGAAGTGATAGACGGCATGACCGAAGTCGTCGGCGCACCAGATCGTATCGTCGGGCGCCACGATCAGTCCGTGCGGGCGTTCAAACAGACCATCGCCCCAGGTGTTCAACAACTTGCCGTCTTCTCCGAATACCCATACCGGATGCGATCCTCGACTGAACACATAGACCCGATCGCGGGAGTCGATGTCGATGCTGACCACTTCGCTCAGTGTTTTACCGGCGGGTACTTGTTCCCAGTCGACGACCGGCGTCCATGCCAGCCCGCTTGGGTCAGTCGGTTGATCGGAGTCCATCGGCTTCACTTTCGGTCATCGAGAATGGATAATCGTCGATTGTCCTGGTGGGATCTTGCGCGTCCGCCGGCACGGTCGGTAAAGTGTACGATCATCATGACGTGTCTCAGAGATCTCCTCAAGACGACCGCTCGAGTTGCACCATAGGTTCTGTCCGCGCAACGAGCCGCACGGGCTCTGTTGTTTCGGGGATCGGATCCTCTTGATCAGCGATCGCAACAACAGCCGGATCAAAGCGGTGCGCCTCGCAGCTGCGGGCTGAAGCGGCCAGCCTGCGGCGTTCCGGCGATCTCGCGTGGCGCCGTCGCAATCAACCGTTAGCCAACGGGTGCTACCGTTTCGGGCGGGTCGAAGCGCCGCCAGCGAGGTGCGGGTTTTCGTACCACAGCACGGCGTTGATCTCGCGCTCTTCGCACGTCAGTACGTCCAGATCGCCATCCCCATCGATGTCAAGCAGCTCCAGCCGATCGAACTTGATGCCCTGCGGACCACTGATTTCGTGATCGCGCCAGACGACCTCCCACGGCGAGTCCGCGTACGACAACCAGCGGACCCCTGACTTGTCCCCGGTGGCCCGCTCGCAACTGAACACCAGGTCGGGTCGACCGTCGCGATCGATGTCACCGATGGCCACACCTTTGCCGGTGCCTACGCCTTCNGGGAGTTGGATCTCATGAAACGACCACGGTTGCCGCGGATCGCGATTAGCCCGCAGAAAAGAGATACCCCCACCTCGAACGGCGCAGACCACATCTCGCAGTCCGTCCCGATCGAGGTCGCCGGACGCCAAGAACATCACTTCGCGGTCGCCGGCGTCGAGCCGCCGCCGCCGCCAGGGCACCGTGCGGTCCGTTTGAACGCCCGGATTCTCGAGCCATGATACGCCTCGATGGGGTCCGCGGCGATCGGACAGCAGTAGGTCGAGATCTCCGTCCCGATCGAGGTCGTTCGATTGCAGGGACATGATCCATCCGGTTCGGTGCCAGGGCTGAAATTGCCAGCGCTTGAGTTGTCGCGCTCGAGCCGGCACCCGCAACCAACCGACCGACGCGCCCGGACCTTTGGAGCCGACGACGAGATCGACACCCGGGCGACCGTCGATCTCTAGGGGAATCGCNAACATCCAGGCGGCGACTCCACGGGTGACGGGGATCGCTTCGGTTTTCCACTTCTGCGGATGCAAATAGTCCCCCGGCGCCGCGGGCGCCCAATGCACGTAGATGGTCCGCGCGGTCCCCTCGCAGCAGCTGATCACGTCGATCTGTCCGTCGCCATCGAGGTCGACGGGGACCGCGTCTTCGGGAGAGGCCACCCGCCCGATGGTCACCGCAGGCCAAGGCTGTCGCGCCCCATCGGGACCCGGATGCAGGTAGGCCCGCACCGCACCGGCTTCCTCCCAAGGGGTCACGAGATCGGGTCGGCCGTCACGGTTGAGATCGGCCAGTCGCACTCCGTCGGCGCCACGCAAGGAGCCGTCGATCAGATGGCGTGACCAGGGTTGAGCGGCGGTCGCGGTTGNACTCGCGAGCAGAAGCGCCGTCAGGACCGCGCCGGCGGGGCACCGTTTCCGGAATCCGAATAAGGCGGCTGGGCCGATCACATTTGCCTCAGTGCGGGGACAATCTCNGCCTGAGCGGCGTGCCAGGCAGGCGCCAGGCCGGCCAGAATACCGGCGATGATGGCCAACGCCAAACCACTCAGCGCCAGCTCGAGCGACGGTCCGACCGCGATGGTGACCGCTTCGGCACCGATCGCCAGACCNCTGGTTTGNAAGGCTCCCATCGCCAGACCGACTCCGAGGACGCCCCCCAATAGGCTCAGAATCAGGCTCTCGGAGACAACCATCCAAAACACCTGCGGGGGGGAAAACCCGATAGTCTGCAAGACCGCATGCTCACCGATCCGGTCCTGCACCGACATCAGCGTCGTCGTTGCAACCAGCGAGAGGATCAGTCCCAGACAGGCGTAGCCCAGGTAGCCCGTCAGATCGATCACCTGGGTCAGGTCTCCCAGGCTTTTGGCCTGAAAGGCGCTCTTGGGGCGGGTGTCGGTCTCGACCGGTCCGCCTTCAAACGCCTCATCGATCTGGCGGGCCACGGCCAACGGATCGGCGCCCGCAGCGAGCAGGATTTCGTGCTGGGTCACGGTGCCGACGCGATCGTCCCCCTGGCGGCGCTGGAGGAAGTCCAAATGGGTGTAAATGTAGTTTTCTTCCGATCGGTCTTCCGCGCTGTAAATCCCCACGACGTTGACGCTCAAATCACCGATCGTGAACCGATCACCCACATCGACTCCGCGCCGCCTGGCGACCCCGCGCCCCATCACGGCCGCATCCTGATGGCCCTCAAACTCAGACCAGCTGCCGCGCTGCAAATCAAAATTGCGGACCCCTTTAAGCTGTGCGGGGGGCAGACCGTAAAAGACCACCACATCCAGACTGGCCCGACAGTTGTTGGTAAAGACCTGGATCGGCACTACCTCGCGGACACCCTCCATCTGCAAGATCTGGCGGTCGTAGTCTTGTGGCAGGTGGCTGGTGGCCGGGCAGAATTTGTTGGCCTGAAACACGATCAACGACTGCTGGCCCTCGGCGCGGCGCTCCAGGTTATCGAGCCCGTCCCCGACGGCGGCGATGAAACAAAACACGAACAGCGCCACCGCCGAGCCGCTGATGGTCAACAGACTCCTCGCCCGGTGGCGACTCAACGTTTTGAGGACGTAGGGGATGAATTTCATCGTTTAAATGTGCCGTTTAAATGTGCCGTTTAAATGTGCCGTGTAAATGTGCCGTGTAGAAGTTCACGGTGCCAGCGGTCCGCGATCGGCGTGCGCCGCGGGCTGCTGGGCCAGTTCTTGATCTTCGCACAACTTGCCCGCCTCCAGCCGCAACTGCCGCTGTGCGATNGCCGCCGCATCGTTGTCGTGGGTGACCATCAATAGAGTGATGTCCAGTTCCCGATTCAAGCGCTGCAGCAATCCGAGAATTTGTGCTGAGGTCGTTGGGTCCAGGTCGCCGGTCGGCTCATCCGCCACGACTAGCTTAGGATGTGCGACGACCGCGCGCGCGATACCGACCCGCTGTTCCTGGCCACCCGACATCTGCCGCGGGTAGTGTTCGGCCCGATCGAGTAAATCGACCGCTGCCAGGGCCACCCCGACCCGCCGCTGGCGTTCTCTGCGCGACATCGACAGCAGCAGCAGCGGGAGTTCAACGTTTTCGTAAGCGGTCAACACGGGCACCAGGTTGTGGGTTTGGAAGACGTAGCCGATGTTGACGGCTCGCCAGCTCGCCAGGCGATTGCGCGACAGTTGGGTAATATCGGTGCCCGCCACGACGATGTTCCCCTCGTCGGGCCGATCGATTCCGGCGATCAGGTTCAACAGGGTCGACTTACCGGTTCCGCTGGCCCCCATCAAGGAGAGAAAATCTCCCCCCGCGAGCGACAACGAGACATGGTCCAGCGGGGTAATCGTCTCGCCCCCCTTGTGATAGCGCTTGGTGACGTCGTTGATTTCAACNAGAGCCATAGCGGATTCCGGGCAACGATGCGCGGTTGGTGTTGTCGTCGGTAGTCGTGTTGAAACGGGACGTTCGAGGTTGGGTTTGGTTCACGGCGCTGATGCAGACGGGGTTGCCTCGAGCGCTTCGCCGGTGACGCGAATCCGGCTTCCGTCCCGCAGCGACTCACTCCCGCTCGCGATCAGGCGGCTGGTACGGTTCAGACCTCGGGTGACCTCCACTTGGCCGCGCTGGCCTTGGCCTTGGGCGCCCAGTTCGACCTCCACCCGCCGGGCTACGTTGGCCGACTGGTCGGCTACCCAGACGAAAGGACCGCCGTCGCTCTGTTGGACGAGTTGGCTGGGAATGTACAACCGCATAACCGCCGGTTGCCCGCTGTCCGCTGCAGTATCGTCTTCTGGGGGACTGAGAAAGGTGACGTCCATCAGCATTTCCGGTTTGAGGACCTCGTGGGGCTGATCGATTTCAACCAAAATATCGAGGGTGTTTTTCTGCACGTCGGCGACCGATCCGATCAGTAACACCCTGCCCGGCAGTGGGTCGGCCAGCGCCGCGTTGCGGATCTGGACCGGTTGGCCCGCGCGAACCTGAGGGAGGTCTTCGAATCGCACATCGACACGGATCTGCAGCCACTCGGGGCGGTAGAGCGTGATCACCGTACTACTGTCGAAGCTTTGAGGGTCCGCCATATTTCCCGCGAGCGTGCTCCCCGGATGGCCGACCAGCCGATACACGCGACCATCGATGGGTGCCTGGATGGTCATCCGGTCCAGCCGCAGGTGGGCCTCGCGGAGCGCGACCCGGGCCTGTTCGACCCGGGCGTTGGCCGCTTGGACCTGGGCGCCCGTTTGGTCACGGTCCCGGATTTCGTCGACCAACAGTTCGAGTTGCAAGCGGAGCGCGTCTCGGCGTTGCTGGAGAGCCGTTTGTTCCCGCTGTAGCGAGGACTGCTGTTGTTGGAGTTCTTCGACTTGAGCGTCGCTTGCCGCCAGTTCACTTTTCGCCTGATCGAGTTGGACTTGGGCGATGACTCCCGCGGCGGCCGTTTTGCCTCGATAATCCTGGCGGGCGAACTCCCGGCGCGCTTCGGCGCGGCGCGTGATGAACGGCAGGTTTTGGAGCTCGGTCTCGATCGCGGCCAGCTTCGCCTGGGCTTCGCCCAGCGGTGCCTCCAGATGGACCGGGTGCTCCAGTCGTGTGACGGCCGCCGCGTGGTCTGCTCGAGCGGCTTCCAGTTCCGCTTCCCGCAATTGCAGATCGGCGGCGGCCGCGCGGCTGGCCAGTTCGGCGTCGGCGGCGACTAGTTGGGCGACCACTTCACCGGCCGCGACCGCTTGATTCTCGACGACGAGCAGTTTTTCGACGACGCCCGGGGCCAGCGCGGCAACCCGTATCGGGGTCGGACGGGGCTCGAGCCAGCCGGCGGCGCTGAACAGCGGAGAGCCTTCCGGCTGCCGCTGCGCCTGGGTGACCCGTACCGGTATGACGGTTACCCGCTGCGGAGGAAACAGCTGGTCCCTACCGGCCCAGGCCAGCAGGGCCAGGAAGCCGGCCAGCAGACCCGCGGGCAGTGCGTACCGCGTCATCAGATGACGCCGTTTCCGGTGCCCCAGTGGGGNGCGCTCGATGGCCAGTTGTGAAAGGTCGACTTGATTCATGGAACGTCACTATTTGCGGACAAAAACCCCACTGGCCAGGACGGTCAGGTTGCCTGCGTCGTCGCGCTGCGCGGTACCGCGAACCACCACCGTTTGCAGCTCNGCCAGATCGAGCAGCTGGCGCGCGTCGGCCCTCAGTAGCTGCCCCTGTTCATCGACAATCTTGACCAGCGCGGTGGCGGTCGGAAGCTTGTCGAGGGCGCAGCAGTAGTCCCACGGAATCGGACATTTGTCACCCGGAATATCGCTGCACGCTTTGAGGCTGCAATCGACAATCGAAAACGCGGCCCGCCCCTGGACCCACGGATTCCNACTGCCACCAATGCGGCCGACCACGACTANGGCGTCCTGGTCCTGAGAGGCGGTCCGCGCGGCGATCACATGTTGCGGGTCCGCTGGTTCCGCCGGGAGCAGATAGCGCGCGGCATCGACCGCGATGACGGGGGGCGCTGCGCTTTCACCAGCGGGGCCGCAGCCCCCNCCAAACAGCAGCGGCAGGGAAGCCACGATCAGGGAAATTCGGTTCATGGCGATTGTTCCTTTCGGGAAAGTCGCGCCGATATTGGGCGGCCACTTTCCGCCAAGAGGCTCTCTATAGTTTTCGACACCCGAACAACGACTCCTGTAATCCACTTGCTCCGGTTCGCACATCAGACTGTCCTCAAACCACCGACAATCGACCCCCGCAGCGCCCGCAGCGCGGGTGGCAACGCACCGATAAAGCCGACCAGAACCCCCATCCCGCAACCGACCAGGACCGCCGTGCCGTCGATCTGTAAAGTGAAGGCGCCCATCGTAAAACGTATGGCCGCCCCGTTGATGAAGCCCAGCGCCAGCAGCGTTGCCAGCAGACTGGCGGCTGAGGCCAGCAACACACCCTCCTGAATCAGGCTGAGCAGGATCGCGCCGCGGACAAAACCGATCGTCTGCAGCATGGCCAATTCGGGAATACGACCCAGGACCGATCCGTACATGGTGTTCAAACCGGCGAACAGACCGGCGGCACAGACCAGCACCACAACCAGCCGAGCCAACATCATCACCGGACGATAGTCCCTTTGCAGCGCCTTGTAGTACTCCACCTCGGGCAGCGCCTGCAGCTCCAGATCGAGGCGTTGCTTGCAGAACAAATCGAGATCTGCGAAGCCGCCCGGGGCCAGGGTGAGCGCGACCAGGCTCAGGTCCTGGCGATTGTTCATCTCTCTTTGCAGGTCTTCCAGGCGGCACCAAACTTCCGATTCAAAAGCACTTCCGGCAGCAGAAAACAGCCCGCTGATGCGCCACGAACGGCCTTCCAGTTCCAAGCTCTCGCCGACTGCCAATTGCGCGGTTTGAACTCCCAGTTTGGCAGCCACGAGTTGGCCTACCAGAACCTCATCGCGTCCCGGCCAGCGGCCGGCCGTCAGTTGCAGGTGACTGCGCACCCGCAGTGCGCCGGGGGTGACGCCGCGGACCAATCCCAGCCCGGGTTCGTCTGCGTCGGCGACTCGGATTTCGGTTCCCAGGTACAGCTCCTGGGAAATGTACTGCTCCCCGTAGCGAGTTTGAATTCCCTTCAGGCTGGACGATACCAGGTCACCGGTTCGCATCGGAATCGACGAGTACTCCAGGTTCTCTCCCATGCCGAGCGAGAAGACCAGCGCGGTTTGGTCGTCGCCGCTGACCAGTAGCGTACGTTCCAATCCGCGGGTAAAACCGACCACCACCAACACCACGAGCACCACGGTGGTCAGCGCGACGACGGTCAGCAGCGTGCGGAGCGGTCGTCGGAACAGATTGCGGACGGCGTACTCCCAGGGGAGTGGCCGAAATAGAGAGAACATTGGTGCGCCAGTTGTGCAAGAAAGAGAGCCGGCTGGGTGGAATGCAAAATGGTACCGTTGACCGCGAGGATCAACGGCGTCCTGCAAATTCCCCGGCGCTGCCTAGCACAACAGCGAGCTGAACAAGCAGCGAACAAACCGTCCATTGATCGGTTTGTGATCGGCGCGGCGGTGACCGAGTGCCGCCCGCTTGGGTGCGGCAGGGGCGATCGTTGCCAAGGGCTCAACCGACTCCAGCAGCGTTCGCTCGCTGCGATCGATCGATCGACCGGTGGGACTCACCCACGGCGTGTCGCCCTGGCAGGCGCAGTCGCAGTTTTGATTGCTGGGAAACGGTTGCCAGGGCCCGGGGGGTGCGGACTGGGAAACGTCGCCCGTGTCACAGCAGTCCTGTGATCGATGGCAGGCGGTGGGACCCTCACAGCAAACCGAACCATCGAGCCGATCTTGTGGCGCCCCGCAGCAGGTCGCCGAGCCACAGATCACCGGACAGGTGACCAAATGGGCGATCAGCAGCAGGTGGAGGGCGCGTGCCAGCATCTTCGATGGCTCCCATACAACGACGCTTCCATTCTACTTCGCCCCGCACGGGCGGGCAATCGAGGTACTCCGCAGCGTACGTCCCGGCCGCCCCTTATTCGGGGTTGGCTAGGCTGCCGTGNAGCAATTGGCTCTCGATCAGCGCTCCGGTGTCGCGCAGCTGTCGCAGCGCTGCCAGGTAGGCCAGGTTGGTACGCAGGAAGGTCTGCTGAGACTGGTTCAGCGTCAGATACTCGACCTGCCCTTGCCGATACCCGTTGCGAACCAGTTCGAGCGACTGACGGGCGCGCGGCAGGATCCGCTCGGTGTACCGCTGAACCGCTTGCTGCGAAATCGCGAAACGACCGTAGGTGTCCGCCAGTTGCGCTCGAATCTCTAAGTGGATGCGACGAATGTCGTTGCGTGCTTGGACCAGCTCGGCGCGGGTCCGGGAAATTTGACCCTGGTTTTGATTCCAGATCGGGATCGGAAATCCGATGATCAGGCTGGTCGTATCGGCGTCGGTGGGGTACATGTGCTGCACCATCACCGACACATCGATGTCGGGGACGACTTCTTTGATTGCCCGTTGGATCGCCAATTCGGCGCGCTCTCGACGGGCTTCGGCGGCTGCCAGTCGTGGGTGATGGCCAAGCACTAGCGCCTCTGCCTGCTGCCAGCTGTAAGCCGGTAAACCAGTCGTCAGTCCACCCGACAGCCGGGCCAATGGCAACTGCGGAACCCCCGCCAGGGCGGTCAGTCGTCGCCAGTCAGCCCGCCGCTGATGTTCTGCGTTGCGCCACAAGATCTGGGATTCTTCGGCCCTGATTTCGGCCTGTAAGAGATTGTCTTGGGTTGCCTGGTGCGCGTTGAGCAACTGCTGCGTGGCCTGCGCGAGTTGGCGGGCGGTCTCGGCCAGTTCGCCGGTCAGCTCGAGCGTCCGCTGCGCCACCAGCGTGGCGTAAAACTGTCGCCGCACGTCTCCCTGAATGCGCAGCTGTTGGGCCTGGTACCAGGCGCGCCACTCGGCGACTTCCCGGTCCGCCAGCGCCACATCGAGTTGGCGTTTTCGGCCGGTCACGAAACGCTGCCGCAGCATGGCCCCTTGCATCCCGGGGGTTCCCAGGTTTCCCATCTCCATGCCGCGATAGGCGAGTGTCGGGTTGGGGTACAGACCGGCCTGGGTCCGTTGGGCCTCGACGGCGGCCAACCGCGCCGCGGCGATGGCCAAGGCGGGATGGTGTTTGTGCGCCAGGTCCTCCAAGTCGACTAACGTGACGGTTGAGCGGCGCGTTGTCGGAGCGTCGTCCGACTCGACGGGTGTCTGCGCTGGGATTCCCAGTTCGGCTGGCGCGACAGCGCGCACCAACGGGCGCCAACCGGCCGATTGGCTGTTGACGGGCGGCGAAACCAGTCCCCACAGAACGGTTGCGGAGAGTGTGACACGTAACGTGAGCATGAGCCTCGTCGATCGCACTCAGAGGTGGTCCGTAGCCGATTGCACATCGGGTGAGTGCATCCGGATTTCCTCACCATCTCTATCGGTTTACCTAATCCGCAGAGTCACTATCGAACGATAGAATTGACAAGATTTACCCAATTTAAGCCGTTTTGCTGGCAGCCGGTCGCTAGCAGCGGACACCGGCAGCGGTAGTGCGCGATCGTGACTCGGGTTCACCGTCTCTGGGCCTGGCGTCCGACGCCCCNTGTCTGGCAGGCGGTGAACATGGCGATTTGCCTTCCGGGAGACTATCATGGGGTCGATTTTGGACGAGCTGCCGAGCGCCGCGGGGTGATCGCGTTGCCAGAGCCGGTTTCTGTCGGGACGCAATGATGCTAACTCTCCTAGGCCGACAACGTCGACTCTGTAATGGCCTCAGCCGACGACAGTTGCTGCAGGCGGGTGGCGCCGGGCTATTTGGTCTGCACCGCACACAACTCGAAGCCCTCGAGGCGGCCCGCCTGGCGACCGCTGCACGCGCCAAGTCGGTACTGTTTGTCTACTTATTTGGTGGACCCAGTCAGCTCGAAACGTTTGATATGAAACCGGACGCGGCCAGTCATATCCGCGGCCCGTTCAAGACCATCGCGGCCCGAACCGCTGGCTTGCGAATCTGTGAGCATCTGCCTCGCCTGGCGGCTGCTTCAGACCAGTACTGTGTGGTGCGCACCCTCAACCATCCCCAAAACGATCACAACGCCGCGCACTACATTCAAACGGGACATCCGATGCCGCCCGCCGAACGGGGTCCCGCGAACGTCAACGCGGCCCCCAACGACTGGCCCGCGATGGGATCGGTGGTCGAGTTTCTCGACCGGCGGCGGGGAGGACGTGTGTCACCACTGCCGAGCTATGTCTATCTGCCCAACCGCCACGGAGAAATCCAACTCGGCGGTCGCTACGATCGTCTGGGCCAGTACGGAGGTTGGCTCGGTCGCCAGTACAATGCGTTGGCGACCCGGATTCGCAAGCGCGCGCACGGCGACAATCCCTATTACCGGCCCTGCTCCGACGACGAATTGAATTTCCAGTTTCAGGGATTGCGGCCGCAGCCGGCCGTCTCGCTCGATCGCCTCGATCGCCGCCGCAGCCTGCTCGACCAGTTCGACCGCGCTCGGCAGAATCTGTTGGAGGCCGCTCCGATCGGGCAACACCGCCAGGTCAGCCAACAGGCATGGGAGATGCTGACCTCGCCGGCGCTGCGCGACGCGCTCGAAATCCGCCGCGAGCCGGATCGGCTGCGCGACCGATACGGACGCAATCTGTTTGGGCAGTCGCTAATCGTGGGCCGCCGGATGATCGAAGCGGGCGCCCGATTTGTGACCGTGATCTGGGATATGCCCGATGGCGCCCCGTCGGGATGGGATTCGCACGAGAAGCTCTCCACGAGCTTGCGGGACCATTTGCTTCCCGGGCTGGATCAGGGGTTCTCGGCGCTGCTGGAGGATCTCCGCCAGCGGGGGTTGCTCGAAGAGACACTGGTCGTATGCGTTGGTGAAATGGGGCGCACACCCCGTTACGAGAACCGGGGCTCGCCCGATGGCCGGGACCACTGGAGCTACTGTTTTCCGGCGGTCTTGGCGGGCGCGGGAATCGCCGGTGGTACGCTGTACGGAACCTCAGACCGACACGCAGCCTACCCCCTTGAAAGGCCGGTGACTCCGGAGGATCTGGCGGCGACCATCTTTAGCGCCTTGGGGATCGATCCCCATGCGCCCCTGTTAACCAGACAGGGGCAACCGCTGCCGTTGATTCCGGGGGGTCGTGCGCTATTTGGATGAGCCCGTCAGCCGAGTCGCTGGGAAACGCGAAAATGCCCCCGCGATTCGACCCTCTCGTTCTCCCACGGTGACCAATAGGCTACTTAAACGCGTTTGATCGAGTCACTGTATTGGCCGCGCGCATTGCAACGCCTGCCGAAGACCTCGCCAAGATCGTCTGATAAACTTCGAACAGGGAGTGAAGGCCGTGGCGCTCGATGTTCGGGCTGGACGAACACCGGCACATCGATTCCATATCTTTGGGGAGAACGACCATGCATCGCATCATGGAAGTGGGAGTCTTTTCAGCGGGGAAAGTCAGCGGAGTAATGGGCGTCTTCGTCGGTCTGCTAATCGGCCTGATCTACGGAGGCGTATTGCTGGCAATGGGTGTAGTGGCCATGACTCAAGACGGCGGTGGCCCTCCCGCCTTTCTTTTTATTGGAGGGGCGGTTGGCATCCTGATCTTCGCGCCGATTCTATACGGCGTGATCAGTTTTATCGTCGGTTTGCTTTGGGCGGTCGTGCTCAATCTCGTGCTGCCCCGGGTTGGCGGGTTGGAACTCCGCATTGAAAAAGAGTAGTTTCAGTTGCCGTAGGGGTAACATGCCCTTGTTGAGGGCGGGAATCCGTGAGCCACGGTGGGTCGATGATTGATTTGGTTGAAATCAGACCACGTCTGCAGCGGCTGGACACGGCCTGCGTGTGTGACGCTGAGAAGTCGGTCCAGCTACAACTGCGGGTCATCGACCCGCAGATCCGTCCGCTCCGTCGCGGCTTGAAGATGGTCGGTCTGGCCCACACGGTCCAGTGCAAAGACGACTTCTTGACCGTCATCAAGGCCCTGTTTGAGGCCCAAGCCGGCGAGGTGCTCGTCATCGACTCGCAAGCCAGCCAGCGCGCCTTGACGGGCGAGTTATTTCCGACCGAAGCCATCCGCAAAGGGCTGGCGGGAATCGTGAACGATGGTCCCTGCCGTGACACGGCGGCGGTCCGCGCCCTGCCGTTGCCGTACTACGCGCGCTCGGTCGATTGTCGGGCCGGCGCAACCCAGCAGTTGTTTGCGACGCAGATTCCCGTCAATTGTGGCGGGGTGACGGTCCATCCCGGAGACATCCTATTCGGAGACGATGATGGCATTCTCGTCGCTACGGCCGAGCAGTGGGAACAACTACTCCCCGTGGCGGAAGAGATCCAACGGCAAGAGGATCAGCTACTCGCGCGGATGGCCGAGGGGACCAGTCTCGAAGAACTGCTGAATTTTCGCGAACACTGCGACAACCTACGGGCCGGACGGGCCAGCAAACTCGAATTCCGCGTCTAGCGAGGCGCGGCCCGCGCTCGCCCAGCCGACGTCTCGACTCGCCAGACCTAGTGCACGGTGCAGGTAATCCCACCGTCGACAACCAGTTCGGTTCCCGTGATATAACGGGCTTCATCGGAGGCCAGAAACAGCGCGGCTCGGGCGACGTCCCAAGCGTCTCCCATTCGCTTCATCGGTACCAGCTGGTTTCGCTGTTGGATCATGGCTTCCAAGTCCCCCCCGTAGCCTTCGCGGATGTAGTGTTCGATTTGGGGAGTGTGCATCAGGCCTGGCAGGATGCAGTTGGCGCGAATTCCCTGTTCGGCGTACTGGATGGCAATATTTTGCGTCAGTTGATTGACGGCGCCCTTGCTGGCGGCGTAGGAGACACACGGATACCCGATAAAGCGCAGCGAGGCAATCGAGGAGATATTGACGATTGCGCCCTGTTGTTGGGCAACCATTACGGGCAGGCAGTAGCGGCAGGTCAAGTACATGCTGCGCACGTTGATTGCCAACGACCGATCCCAGCGGTCTTCATCGATCTCTTCGGGGCCCCCCACATCGGGAACCCCCACATTGTTGTGCAGGATATCGATCCGACCGTAGATCTCCTGGCAGTGTGCGACCACCGCCTGAACCTGTTCGCTGTCGGTGACATCGGCTTCAATCGCCGTCGCCTGGCCCCCTTCCTGGCAGATGATCTCGGTCGTTTCATCGGCCGCGGCGCGGTTCAGATCGACGGCCAGTACGCGGGCCCCTTCACGGGCGTACAACACGGCGGCCGCTTTGCCATTGCCCCATCCGGGTCCAATCGACCCGGCGCCGGTGACGATCGCGACCTGCTCTTGAACTCGACCAGCCATATTCTCGTCTCCCCGCGTCAATAACCTACGGCGATCGACCTCCGCCGCGCGGTGGCGCGACGATACCCGGCGCAAGTGGGCTACGGCGTCAACCGCTTTGAACTTCCAGCTCCCGATCGGCCCCCGTCAACGGCAGACTGACCCAGCCGGATTGGCGTTGATGGGATGCGTGACAGGCCACGATCGTCTCCAGCGTGTGGACCGAATCGAGGGCGTCATCTTCCAGAGGTCGTGTCCCATCCAGAGCGGTCACGATTTCAGCTGCTGCGACATCCATCGACGATGGTTCGTCGGGCCCCCGCTGCCAGTTATCACGCTTTCCGTCCCAGAACTCCAGTTGCGAGTCGTGGACACCCGTCGTCGCCCGCCCCAGCGACCCGTTGAGCGTGATCGTACCGGGCACCTGGGCGAAATCTGCCGCGTCGAAGCTGGCCATCAGATCATCTTCCAAGCGGAGCCAACCCCATCCGCCCGGGTCGGCAAACTCAGGTCCGCGACAATCGGGTCGCCGCGACAGGTCCAAACGGGCACTCGCCGCCACCACGCGACGACCGGTCAACATGCAGAGCCCGTTAAACATGTGTGTGCCGACGTTCCCCAGCCGGCCCGAACCCCACTGCAGCCCAACCGAAGTCAACTCGCCCAGCAGGCCGTCGGCAACCGCGTCGCGCAGTTTGCGGAACACGGAGTGAAAACGACGATTGTGGTTAATGACCAACAGGGTGTTTGCTTGCTGGCATGCGGCGACCATCCGCTCGGCCTCGTCTAGGGTTGGAGAGATCGGTTTTTCGCACCACACGGCCCCGACCCTTTGTTCGGCACAGCGGACCGCCATCTCGGCGTGTTGCGGCGCGTAGGTCGCGATGCTGACCACGTCGAGTGATTCGCGCTCGAGCATCTGTTGCCAGTCTTCGTAGCTACGCGCCGATGTGCGCTTCTCAAAGCGCTCGCGCCGGCCCCCGTCGCGACTACTGCCGGCGACGAGTTCGATCCGAGGGTGGTTTTGCATGGCCACCAGATGGGTCCCGTCCAGATCGACCACGCGCTGATTGAGCGCGTCGCCGGAAATCTGGTCGGCGCCCCCGATGAACCCCAACCCGATGATCCCACCACGATAGATCCGTTGATTCATCTCCGTCTCCCCGCATCGACGACTAACGGACACAGAACGTCTCGCCGCGATCGACCTGCGACTCGGCCCGCCGCTCCCGTCGGTCGATTGCGCACCGGTCCACGCGCCACCAACCGGATGGCCGGGTTGACCCGGCGGGGCCCCTTCAGGGTACCCGCAGGCGTTCCTTTTCCAACCGACTCACCAGAAAACCGATGGTTTTTTCTGCCATTCGATTGTAGTAGTCGAAGCCGTGGCCGCCCCCCGTCGTTTCCAAGTCGCTCTCGAAGGGAACGCCCAGAGAACCGAGTTTCATGCGCAGCCGTTCGGCGCTGTCGAACCAGGGGTAATCGCTGGGGTCGCAACAGAAAAATTGATGTCGCGGCCAGTTGAGTGGGTGAATGTGTAACAACGCCGTGTCCTGTCTGGCTTGTTCGGCATCCCGGTACATCGAGGGCAGCGTCTCATCCCCCTCGTCGAAACGCAACTGGTAATCGATGGCGGGAGAAATGGCGGCTGTGACAGGGAACGTCTGAGGGTGTTTGTAGGCCAGGCGCAGGGCACCTTGGCCGCCCATACTGGTGCCGAACAAGCCGATACCGCTATCGGCGAGCTGCCAGCGGTCACGGATGAATGGAACCACGTTGTCCAGGACGTGTCGTTCGGCCGTCAGCTGCGGATCGAACTCCAGGCAGATGCGATCGGTCCACCAGCTGCGCTGCGTGCGCGGGGCGACGACCGGCAGCCCGTGTTGATCGAATGCTGCCATGAAGGGGGCTTTGTCGTGAAGCTGCTGAAGGTGCACTCCGTGCAGATACAAGACGACAAATCCATGGGGATGATGGTGTGACGGCTGGTAGATATCGCAGGGGTGTCCCCCTACCGATTCCTCGGTCCACGTTCCGGTTGGTGTGTTCAAGGCGTCGGTTCTCCGCGGTCGTGGGACGCGTCTCGCCGAGCGGACGATCGAAACGCGCTCTACTCGCTGCTCAGACGAAACTCTAGAATGGGCGCTTTGTCAAGATCCCCAGTGGTAGCCTCGACGTGAAAACCCTGCTCAGCGCACATGAGCTTCGCACTGGTGTCGCCGCCATGGCGGACCAGATCAATCGTTGTCAGGGCGGAAAGCCGTTGACCGTGATCGGTGTGCTGACGGGAAGCTTGGTCCTGTTGGCCGACTTGATTCGCTTGCTTGACATGCCTTCGCGGGTGGGTGTCGTGCAAGCCAGCAGCTATCGAGACGGTATTGCACGGGGCCCCTTGACGATCAATGTTGAGTCGATGCCGACGATCGCCGAGCGAGACGTGTTGTTGGTCGACGATATCTTTGATACCGGGCACACGCTGAAAGAAGTCATAGGCCTGATGGTGAACCTACAGCCGGCGTCGATTCGCTCCTGTGTGCTGCTCCGCAAGGTGGGTTGCAGCCAGGTCGATCTCGAACCCGATTTCGTGGCTTATGACATTCCCGATGAGTTCGTTGTGGGATACGGACTGGATTATCGGGACGCATACCGAAACCTTCCCTATCTGGCGGCCTTGGAGCCGGGCGAGATCACCCGCGATCCGGCATGAGACCTTTGAGATTGGTGTTGTTGACGCGACGTTTCTGGCCGCTGGTGGGGGGTGCCGAAACCGTCATGGCGCAGCTGGCGACGGCTTTCCAGCAGACGGGCGTTGTGACGCGCGTGCTGACCGCCCAATGGGAGCTGCATTGGCCCACCGAATTGGTTCACGGAGATGTTCCCGTGACACGGATTCCAAATCCCCGCGCACGTGGCTGGGGGACGTACCGGTATATGCGCGGCGTTGCCCGGTGGTTGCGAGCGCACCGAGACCAGTTCGACGCAGTTTATGTTTCGATGCTCAAGCACGATGCATACGCGGCATTGGGGGCCCTCGGCGATCTCTCCATTCCGGTGGTGCTACGCGCCGAGGGAGCCGGCCAAACGGGAGATTGTTGCTGGCATCAGCAGGCCCGTTTTGGCCATCGTATCCGACGCCGCTGTCAGTCTGCAGCCAGCGTGGTGGCCCCGAGCGACGAGATCGCCAGCGAGTTGAGCGCGGCCGAGTTCCCTTCCCAGAGGATCCACCGCATCGACAACGGGGTGCCGGTTCCGGACGCCAATGACGCCCCCGACCGGGCGGATGTCCGCCGCACTCTGGCGGACGGGAACCCCGATCTGGAAGTTCGCGCCGACAGCCCGGTGGTGCTCTATACGGGCCGCCTGCACGAGGCCAAGGGCCTGTTCGACCTGGTCCGCGCCTGGCCCCAAGTTCTTCAGCGCTGGCCGGGTGCGCGCCTCTGGCTGGTCGGCGAAGGTCCGGCTTGGGAGGGGCTGTGGGAACTGGCCAAGGATCTGCAGTTGCAGGGTGCGCTGTTCTTACCCGGAGCGTACGACGAGGTGAGTGATTTGTTGTTGGCGGCAGANCTATTTGTGTTGCCGTCGTACCAGGAGGGCATGTCGATTTCGCTGTTGGAAGCGATGGCCTACGGAACGCCCGTGGTGGCCAGCGATATTCGGGCGAACCGCAAGCTGGTGCAACACGAAGAACATGGATTGTTGTTCCCACCTGGTGATGTCGAGGCTCTGGCGGGAGCCGTGATACGGCAAATCTCCCAGCCGGAGTGTGCCACCGGCTGGGCGGTTCAAGCGCGGCGGCGGGTCGCGAAGTCGTTTTCCCTTGCACGAATGGTGAATCAACATTTGGGTTTGTTTGAGCAACTCCGCTCGTCGACTGCGATGTTGAGGTCCCGTTAAACCCTTGACGAGTTGGTGTTTGATCGATGAAGTGCATCCTCCACATCATCCCGACGCTCGATCGTGGCGGCGCGGAAAAACAGCTCTCGCTGTTGACGACGCGACTGCCGCGAGATCGCTACGACGTGCACGTTGCGCTGTTGACCCGTTCGGGGCCCTTGCATCAGGTAATGCGCCGTCACCAGGTGCCGGTCATCGAGATCAACAAGAAATGGAAGTTCGATCCGGCGGCCTACTGGCGATTACGTCGAGCGATTGCCAAACTTCGTCCGGCGCTGGTGCACACCTGGTTATTTGCCGCCAACAGTTACGGTCGACAGGCGGCGATCGCCTGCGGCGTGCCCCGGATCGTGGCGGCCGAACGGTGCGTCGATCGTTGGAAGGACTGGTACGAGTTGGCCATTGATCGGCGCTTGGCGCGGCGCACCGATCGGATCGTGGCCAACAGCTCGGGGGTGCGGGAGTTCTATACGCAACACGGTCTGCCGGCCGATAAGTTCGCCGTGATTCCCAATGGAGTCGACGTCGCGCCGGTAGCTAGCGCAGACGATGCAGGTCAGGGGCAGAACGATCACCGACCGCAGGGGATTCCGGAAACGGGGCATCTGGTGGTAGCGATCGGTCGGCTGTGGCCCCAGAAACGGTACAAGGATCTGATTTGGGCTGCTCACCTGTTATACGCGGCGCGCGGGAATGTCCACTTATTGATTGTCGGCGACGGNCCGCAGCGCTGGCGCCTGGAACGTTACACGCGACAGTTGCGGGCTACCGACTATGTCCACTTTTTGGGACAGCGGGACGATGTGGACCGTCTGCTGCCGGTTTGCGATTGCCTNTGGTTGGGAAGCGGTTACGAGGGTCAATCGAATGCCATTCTAGAGGGGATGGCAAACCGTTTGCCGGTCGTGGCGACCGATATTCCGGGCAATCGCGATCTGGTGGTGGACCGGCAAACCGGATTTCTGGTTGCGGTAGGGGATCGCGCCGGGTTTGCCCGCCGGACTCAGCAGCTGTTGGACGATCGCCAACTGGCGGCCCGCTTGGGGATGACCGGCCAACAGCGGGTGCTCAAGGAATTTTCAGTGGACCGAATGGTCCAGCGACACACCGAACTCTACGAAGAGCTATTGGCATGAATCGATCATACCGACGACCTTTCACCCGCGGTGGCCGGCCGCGGAATCCGACCCCCGGGAACCGCCCGCGGCGCGCCTCGGGGTGGATCGCAGCTGGCTGCTGCGCGGTTCTCGCTCTCACCGATTCTCTGTGGGGCGATTCCCCGACGGCACCGATCGACCTCGGATCACGCCGCGAACTGATGCTCGATGGTTACCTGTTCGACGCGATCGACAACCTCCAGTTTCGGTTACATCCGCCGCGCTTGGCCGAAAAAGTTTTGGACTTCGACGCTCCCTGGGAGGGCCGTCGCGACTATGGAATCAGTGTCATCGGGTACCCCGTAACGATGCACGATGGGGACGTGTTCCGCCTGTACTACGCCTCNTACCTGGGCCTGCGCGCCAAGCCCGCCGACCCGCGCCAACAGTTTACCGGCTACGCGCAGAGTACCGATGGCGTGCACTGGACGCGNCCCGATTTGAATCGTGTGGAGTTCGCCGGCTCGAAACGCAATAACATTCTTCGTCGGGGCGGCCGCACGTCGCATAATTTTGCCCCTTTTATCGACTTGCGCCCGGGGGCCGCTGCGGACCAGCGCTACAAGGCCGTAGGCGGAAACGGCAAGAGTTATGTGTTTGCATCAGCCGATGCGATCAACTGGAAAAAACTCCGCGACACGCCCATTCTGGATGGTGAGGAAGCCGCTTTTGACAAATACGGGGCGATTCGCTGGGGAGAGAACCCCGGACTCGAGCGGGCCATCCTGGACTCATTGAATGTGGCGTTCTGGGATCCGGCTCGGGGCCACTACGCGCTTTATTTCCGCGCTTACCTGCCCGCCCTNCGCCGCGATGGTGACGAGGTCCAGGGAGTGATACGGAGCGTGATGCGGGCTACCTCAAAGGACTTTCTGGAATGGTCGGATATCGAGCCGATCGAGTTTGGTGAACCGCGCCGGTTCTGGAAGCACGAACTCTATACGACGGTGCTGCGGCCCTACGATCGGGCGCCGCATTTGCTGATTGGGTTTCCACTCCGTACGGCTCCGCGGCGCCCATTGAGGGGGGGGTCATTTGGGCTCAGCGAAAGCGCGTTTATGTTCAGCCGAGATGGAAAGCGCTTCGCGCTCTTCGACGAGCCGTTGATGCCGCCCGGTCGCGACATTCGCAACTGGAGTAAGCACGGTAACATGATCGCCTGGGGAATGCTGCAAACAGCGCCTGATGAGCTCTCGATCTATTTTCTGCAACACGATCATCAACCGACGACGCATCTGCGGCGCGGGACGTTGCGGACCGATGGCTTTGTCTCGCTACGGGCGGTGGGGTTCCCGGGAGGCACGGCCGTTACCCATCCGCTGGTCTTTGCCGGCAACCGGCTCGAGATCAACGCAGCCACCGGTGCCGCAGGTGGCATCTCGGTGTCGATTCTGGATGCGGAAAGTGCAAAACCGATCCCGGGTTACGAGCAAAGCCAGGAATTCTTCGGTGACCGAATCCGNCATGTGGTGCACTGGAACGGGCGCAATGAGATCGGCTCCCTGGCCGGTCGGGCGATTCGTTTGAAGTTGACCCTGTTTCACGCCGACCTGTACTCGTTGCGGTTCTTCAAAGAACCCTGACGGTCAACGAAGCCTGACTCGTAGCGGGCGGCGGCCGGCCCACGCGGGCGATTGACCTACGGCGAACGGCTCGGATACTGATAAGCTTGTGACGGGCGAGAAANAAGATTAACGGGTGAGGAAAAGAAGGGACGGCTCGATGCACACTGAGCGAGTGGTTTCCGACAGAGCGGATGTCGACCTGCGGTGGTTGTGTGGTTGTCGCAACCGGTATCGCGCCGCTTCGTTGGCGNTGNGCCGGTCGGTCGGTCTGACGCTAATGGTGTCGTTGTCGCTCACCCTTGGTCTGCGCGCAGCGCCTCCGAATTTCATCTTCATCATGGCGGACGATTTGGGCTACGGCGATCTCGGTTGTTTTGGCCAGCGACGNNTCCAGACCCCTCAGATCGACCGTTTGGCGCGCGAGGGCATGCGGTTTACCGATTTCTACGCCGGTTCGACCGTTTGCGCTCCGTCGCGCTGTGTGCTGATGACCGGATACCACACCGGGCACGCCTTCATTCGGGGTAACGGCAAAGATAACTTGCGGCCCGCTGATGTCACGGTTGCCGAGGTTCTCAAACCGGCCGGTTATGCGACCGGGTTGATCGGTAAGTGGGGTTTGGGGCACGAAGGTTCGAGTGGTCTGCCGACGCGGCAGGGCTTTGACGTTTTTTTTGGCTATTTGGATCAGCATCACGCGCACAACTACTATCCCAGTTTTCTGGTGCGCAACGGGGCCCGCGTCGCGCTCCAGAACGTGGTTCCCCGCGAGGGAAAATTTGGACAGGGCGTGGCGGCGCAGAAGATCGAGTACAGNCATGACCTCATCGCTCACGAGGCGCTCGAATTTGTTGATCGCCATCACGATCGGCCCTTCTTTCTCTTCTGGTCGTTGACGATTCCGCACGCCAACAACGAGGCCCGCGGGAAGGGAATGGAAGTGCCGGACTACGGGATCTATGCCGACCGGGACTGGCCAGAACCACAGAAAGGGCACGCGGCCATGATCACCCGCATGGACACCGATGTGGGGCGTCTCCTGGCCAGACTCGACCGCTACGCGATCGCGGACAACACGGTTGTGTTTTTCACCTCGGACAACGGACCCCATCGCGAAGGAGGTAATGATCCTGATTTCCAGAATTCGAACGGGCCGTTGCGGGGCATCAAACGGGATCTCACCGAGGGCGGAATTCGTGTGCCGCTGATCGTGCGCTGGCCGGGGACCATTCGCGCCGGTGGTTCGACCGATTTTGTGGGTGGCTTCCAAGATGTGATGCCCACCCTCGCGGCGCTGGCGGGTACCAGCGGGCGCGTGCCGGACGACATCGATGGAATTTCCTTTGCGCCCACGCTGTCGGGACAGGANCCGCAGCCGCAACACGATTTCCTGTANTGGGCGTTTTACGAACGGCGCGGCGCGCGGGCGGTGCGCAGCGGGCACTGGAAAGCGGTCCAGNAGCCAATTCGGTCGGCCGTGCGGCTGTACGATCTGAAGCGCGATNTGGGCGAACAGACCGACCTCGCGGCTGCGCATCCCGAACGGGTCGAAGAACTGACCCGCTTGATGGATCGAGCGGATACGCCTTCCCCGCGCTGGCGGTTTCCCGGTGCATCTCGAAAAAAGCAAGACTAACGGTAGAGACGTGGCGGCGACCACCCGAATGTGGTCTGGCGCGTCGACGTTGTAACTCACCATCGGCCCGTATGATGACCGTACCTGAGCGTCTGAAAGTGCTCTTTCTTTGCACCGGAAATTCGTGCCGTAGCCAGATGGCAGAAGGCTGGGCGCGAGCTTTGAAATCAGATCAGATCGAAGCCTATTCGGCGGGCGTCGAGAAACACGGTTTGAATCCCCGGGCGGTCCAGGTCATGGCGGAGGCGGGAGTCGACATTTCGCAGCACCGATCTCAAACGGCCGAGGAGTTAGGACCGATTCCCTTTGACCTGGTGGTGACACTTTGCGATCACGCCCAGGAACATTGTCCGACCTGGGTGGGCGCCCCCCGCGTGGTGCATCACGGATTCGATGATCCCCCCCGTCTCGCGCAAGGGGCGACCGATGAGAAGGCACAGCTATTTCCCTACCGGCGTGTCCGCGACGAACTTCGTCGGTGGGTCGAATCGCTTCCCGAGGGCGCTTAGCCCAGCGNTCGCCGAGGCACTCGCCGTCGACATTGTCACCACCGGTTTTTCCGTGGTAGGATAAACCGGTATTCCCGNACTGCGGATCGATGCAACCGGGAGGGCGGCGAATGTTTGATGTGGGCAGTTTTCAGGCGCGCACCTGTAGTGGTGTTTCGCGACGGTCGTTCTTGCGGTTGGGGTCCTCGCTCCCGCTGGCTCTCGGGCTGGGTACCGCTTCACAAGAGGCGTTTGCTGCGGCCGCCGGACGCGCCAAATCGGTGGTATTCGTATTTCTGTGGGGTGCCCCCAGCCATCTGGACACCTGCGATCCGAAGCCCGCTGCACCGGCCGAATACCGGGGTCCCTTTGGTGTGATTCCGACGCGCACGCCCGGTGTTTATTTTACCGAGCTGGTACCCCAGGTCGCGCAGCGCAGCCATCTTTACACGCTCATTCGCAGCCATGTAACAACCGCGCCCGGTCATCCCGACGCGGGCACTGTGGCGCTCACTGGGTTTGAGGAAAACCCGAAACCAGTCCAGCCCAATTTTGGTTCAATCGTCGCCCGCCACCGCGGCCGCATCGGGAATCTGCCTCCATTCATTTCGATTGCCCGTGGAACGATCATGGACGGAGCGCGACGGATCGAAGGCTACGGTGGGGGCACGCTGGGGCAGGTTTACGATCCCTTCCTGGCCGGTGCGTCGGAACTGGGTGAAGTGGAAATCCCGACGCTGCAATTGCTCGACGGCCTAGTTCCCAATCGTATCGACGACCGCCGCCGTCTGTCCCGTCAGCTGGACGCGGTCCCCCGTACATTGGCGCTGTCTGGTTTTGACCGTTGGAATCAAACCTATCAGTCGGCCTACAGGCTGTTNATGGATCCGCGCGCCCGACAGGCTTTTGATTTGACTCGGGAGAAGCCCAAGACTCGGGAGCGTTATGGACAGAGTGTGTTCGGGCAAAGTTCGCTTTTGGCGCGGCGCCTGGTCGAGGCGGAAGTGCCTTACATTCAATTGAACTACAGCCGTCATGTGGAAGCGATTACGCCCGGATTTGAATTCGGGTGGGATACGCACATCTACAATTTCGAGTTGTTGCAGGATTTGCATTGCCCCATTTTTGACCGCGCCTTTTCTGCGTTCCTGGACGATATGCAGGTGCGCGGTCTGCTGGAAGACAACCTGATTGTCTGTATGGGCGAGTTTGGCCGTACCCCNAAGATCAATGCCCGCGCCGCCCGCGACCATTGGCCCCCCTGTTATTTTTCTCTGTGGGCGGGTGCTGGAATTGAACCCGGGCGGGTCATCGGCGAGAGCGATCGCCTCGGAGAGCATCCCAAGACGGATCCAATTTCGCCCCTCATGGTGGGCACCACGATTGCCGAACTGGCGGGGATCAGTTCCCAGGACCGGGCGGAAATGAACGTGCTCAACGGTGGAAAGGTGATCGATGGACTCCTCTGAGGCGGTCGACCGGCGTCGGTACGCACGGCTGCCGTTGACCCGCGCCGCGTGGTGGGTCGGTTGCTGCTGGCTGGGGGTGCTGGCGGGTTCGCTGGGGGCTCCACTCGCTGGTGCGGAACCGAAACGACTGACCACCGACGGGCGGGGAAAATACAGTCCGGTGTTTATCGATGAGACCGAGCTGGTGTACGTCGATTTTGTCAAGCCGGTGTTATTCCAGATCCAGCAGATGACGTTTCCCGAAGGGCGCGTCGCACCGTTGCATACGGATGCCAAGGCGCCCGAACTGGAGCCGGCGTTCTCCCGCGACGGACGCTACTGCGCGTTTGTGCAAACGCGCGGTGCGCTCAGCCTGGCGCTGGTGATCCGCGATCGCCAGAAAAACCAGGATGCCGACATCCCGCCGGCGCCTGGGTTCGCTGGCTACCGCAGCCCAACATTCTCTCCTGACGGGCAGCGCGTGGTGTATTCGTTTGCCGAGGCGGGGAAACAGAGTCTGTTTTCGGTTGATATTAAAGCCCAGGATCGGCGACGACTTTCCGACCGTCCGGGGATCGACAACTGGCCCATGTTTTCTCCCGACGGCAAGCAGATTGTGTTCGGATCGACGCGGGATGGGAACTTTGAGATCTACGTGATGGATGCGGACGGGGAAAATGTCAGACAACTCACGCACAGTCCGTTCCAGGATCTGAGGCCTCGTTACTCGCCCGATGGCCGCCGGATCGTGTTTACCAGCAACCGGGACGGGAACTACGAGGTCTACACGATGGCTGCCGACGGATCCGCCGTGCGCCGAATTACCAATCACCCGGAGCGCGACGACTATCCCACCTGGCACCCGTCGGGCGATTCGATTGTGCTGGTCAGTGAACGGTCCGGGCGGCACGACCTGTATCAGTTAACGGTTCCCGAGTGATCGATAGGGTCGGTCATTCCCAGTCGATCTGGAGCCGCGTCCAGCGAATACCACAGGTCCCCTCTTCCACCGACCAGTGGGTTGCCAATACCGCNCCGTCCTTCAAAACTACGGCGGTAGGAAACCCGAATTGAAAGGCGGCCAGTTCCTCGGCCTGCCAATTTTCCGACGGACCGCGTTGGTGGTGGGTCTGGGCATCGTACAGGATGCCCTCGTAATGCACTGTCCAGGTATCGTCGGTGAAGCTTACCAAGCACATGATGATCGCCTGATCGCCGTAACGGCGGTTGTAAAGGACCAGCAGGCGATCGTCACCGAGCGGAATCGGTGTCATCGTCTGCCCCTGGATTCCCGTACTTTGTACGGGTCCCCAGGATTCGCCTCGATCCGGTGAAATGGCGAACGAGTTCGGTTCATCGAGATAGTCGGGCCTGGTGGCGGTCCAGGCCGTGGCGAGGACACGATGATCATCCAGCCGGGCCAGTTTTTGTTCGAAAAAGACGCACCGTCCGTCGGGATCTTCGAACACGACACTGCGGCGCGGCCACGATTGACCGGCGTCATCGGAAATCGCCACAAGTACCTGTTCACCCAGCCGATCGCTAGCGGGCAGGGTCGCCGCTGGCGCCAGCAGGCGGCCGTCGCCGACCGGCAGGATGCCGTGCGAAACTTCCAGTGGACACGTCACCCCAAAGGGTATTTCCGCGGCGGTCGACCACGTTTGGCCACCGTCTTGGGAACCGCAGTAAATGGCCGTTGTGGCTCGCTCGCCAAAGGTGTTTTGAATGTCGCTGGCGATCCGTGATCCGTATCCGTAGAGCGTTCCACGGTCCGCATCATAGGAGAGTTTCAACGCATTGGCCCACCCGTTTTCAGGATCCACCGGCAATAGGGTCCCCTCTGACTGCCAGGTCTGACCCCCATCAGACGAACGGGCCCAGTCGCTACCACCGCTCACATGTGCTCCCCCTCCGACACTGAAGCTACACACAATATCGTTGTTCGGCAGTAGCGCAGCCTGGGGAAAAGCGGACTCCCGTTCATCCAGGCGACCTGTGTCGAGAATCTCAATCTGGGGCATGGAACTTTCCTTTGCGTGGTGGTCACGATTNGCGCCGGCAGGCTTGTGCGGCTGTTGGTGTTGCACCGTTGGGGGACCGAGCAGGCCCGCGGTTGGNCGGCCGCGCTCGACCGGCGAAGGGCTTACGTCGCGCGTCCGCGCCGTGTTCGCGTGGCTACCGGAAGCGCTGAGTGCCCGGGCACCGAGCCGCGGCAACCATCCGCGCCAGGNTTGGGGGCTTTCGGCGGCTGATGGAAAAGGCGCGATTTCTACGCTGTGGGGCAAACGGTTGGTTGGTATATTACCAAGTTTGGCCCCTGGCGGCCGCTGGGGCCCGTACGATCTCACGGAATCGATGAGCATGCAGCGGTTTTTCCTACTCGGTTTGGCGGTTTCCGTGATGCTCGGACCGGCTCTGCGCCTGGTAGCGGCGGAGCGCGCCGTACCGTTCTCTGCTCGGCAGCTCGCCTTCTTTGAGAACCGGGTGCGCCCGTTGTTCGCCAATCGCTGCCAGAACTGCCACGGACCCAACAAAAGCGAATCGGGATTCCGTGTCGATACTCGGGGCGCCTTGTTGGCGGGAGGCGATTCCGGTCCCGCCATCGCACTNGAAAAACCGGCCGCGAGTTTGTTGTTGGAGGTGATCAACTACGGGGGCGATATCAAAATGCCTCCGGACAAGAAATTGAGTTCACCAGAGATCGCTACGCTGACCGAGTGGATTGCGCTCGGTGCGCCNTGGTCTGGCGCGGGCGCTGATCGTCAGGTACGTGTACGTCGCGGTGGTTTTTCGATCACCGATGAGGAGCGATCTTTTTGGTCGTTGCGACCACTGCGTGAGTCCGCGCCCCCACCCGTACGCCAACAAGACTGGATCAAGACCGACATCGATCGATTTGTACTCGCTCGGTTGGAAGCGGCCGGTTTTGTACCGGCACCACCGGCTGACAAACGGACCCTGCTGCGGCGGGTCACGTTAGATCTCACGGGATTGCCTCCCCAGCGCCAGGACATCACACGATTTCTCGCCGATGACTCGCCGACCGCGTTCCACAAAGTCGTCGACCGCTTGCTCAGTTCACCGCATTACGGAGAACGCTGGGGTCGCCATTGGCTGGATGTCGTACGTTATGCGGATACCGCGGGTGAGACGGGTGACTACCCGGTGCGGGAAGCCTATCTCTATCGCAATTGGGTGATCGGTGCGTTCAATCGAGATCTGCCGTACGACCAATTCCTGCGACACCAGTTAGCGGGCGACATCCTGGCGCGCGGCAAAACGGGCCAGGAGTATNCCGATCTGGTGACGGCGACTGGTTATATCGCGATATCTCGACGATTTGGTTTCAACTCCGAGAAGTACCACTACCTCACGATCCAGGACACGATCGACACCGTCGGTCAGTCGCTGCTGGGACTATCGCTCGGATGTGCACGCTGCCACCACCACAAGTACGACCCGGTTTCGACACAGGATTACTACGGCTTGTACGGGATTTTTCAAAGTACCCGTTACGCTTTTCCCGGCAGCGAAGAGAAGAAACGACCCTACGATATGGTCCCCGCGATTCCCGAGTCCGACGCCCTTGAAAGCAAAAGTCTTTTCGATACGCAATTGGCCAAATGGGACCAATCGGTAAAAGATCTCCAGGCCCAAAGAAAGACACTCCAAGATCGACTGGGTGTGATCGCCCAGGGAGACGGAGGGTTCGAATTTCAGGCCGTCGATGCGCCGCCTGACGAGCCGTGGAGACGGGATGACGGCGTCCGCGTGAGGTCCACCGCGCAGAGTCCTTACGCACATGTGTTTTCTGCGGGTACCCGAGGTCTGTATCTACCGGCGGGTGGCCACAACTACCATTTTAGCCGGAAAGTAACACCCATTCGGACCGCGGATCAGACGGCTCACCTGTATTTCAATATTGACTTTCGTAACACCAGGGAGGGCCGCGTCGACGAAGGCGACGGCGGCTATCGTTTTTATCTCGGCCGCGGCCTGGGCAATTCGCCGGCGGTTGAGATGTCTGCCAACCGGCACGCGTTTGCGGTCAAGAACCGTGACAAGTGGCAAATCGTGCAGCCGCTCGATTACGACCGGTGGTATAACCTGCAGATCGTGCTCGATCTGCGGGCGCGGACCTACCGCGGCAAACTGGCCACGCCCGATCAGGTGGTCGATTTTCAGGATATTCGGTTTACCGCCGATTGGGACGGAACGATTGACCAGTTCTTCGTAGACAGTTTCGGGTTTCCCGGTGGGGCCAAACCGGCTCACGAGTTCGACAATCTGGCGATCGAGATCACACCGTTTGCNCCGCTGGTTCGCGATCTCGACGGCCGGGGCACCGATCCCCGGGACGGTCAGAATCTGGCGGCCTTTGCGGCGCAGATCGAAAGCCGTCGTCTCGACCAACCGGGAACCGACATCGATGGTCATCGCGGGGTAAACGCCTGGCGCAGTGCGCGGGCGCTGCCCAGTCTGGTCGTCAATGCGACGGACCAGACGGTCCGGATTCCGGGAGTCGTGCCGCCGCGTGGAGTGGCCGTTCATCCGGGTCAGAAACTGGGTGCGGCGATCGCCTGGCGCAGCCCGTTGAGCGGACAGGTACGTCTTTCCGGGCGTATTAGCGATCACCACGATTGTGGTGACAGTGTGCTGTGGACGCTCGATCACCAGGGGGAGAGTGGTTTCCGGCCGCTCGCACGAGGTGACGTAAAAACCAGCCAGTCGCAGCAACTGGTCGCCGTGGATGATGCAACGCTACTGCAGAACCTGGAGGTTCAGAAGGGTGATTTTCTGCAGCTGGCCATTTTTCCCAAGACCGACTACGGTTGCGACCTGACGGGCATCGAGTGGGAGATTGCTGAGCTGGGTGGACAACGGCGGGTGTGGAATCTGGCTGGGGACATCGTGTCCAATTTGCATCAAGGTGGTCAAGGCAACCCACACCGTGATTCGTACGGGAATCCCACGAGCTGGTACTTTTACGAGCTGCCGGCCGATCGTGGCGCCACCTGGTTCCAACACCGAAGCCGATTCGACCACGTCGTGTCCGAAGGCGATCGCAGTCTCCGGGAACAGATCGCCGANGTGACCGAGCGCTACCAGCGGGCGGTTGCTCGCCACGATGCACTGCGGAGTCAGGAGCAGCCGTACCAGGTGCTGTACGCGGTCCGCGAGGGGAAAGTCGCAAACGCGCAAATCCACCGCCGCGGTGACTTTCGGCGATTGGGCGATGAAGTACCGCGTCGGTTCCCGCAGATTCTGGGCGGCGCCAACGTGCCGGCTGACTACCAGGGGAGTGGTCGCTCACTGCTGGCGGATTGGATTGTCGACCCCGAAAACCCGCTCACCGCGCGGGTCATGGTGAATCGCATCTGGCAGTGGCATTTCGGCCAGGCACTGGTCCGCACCCCGAACGATTTTGGTCGCCGAGGTATGCTGCCGACGCACCCTGGTTTGCTCGATGCTCTGGCCCGGCGGTTTATCGCAAAGGACTGGTCGATCAAGACGATGCACCGCCAGATCCTGCAATCTGCGACCTACCAGATGTCGAGCGTCGCCGGGGCTGGGCTGGCGACTGAGGACCCGGAAAACGGGCTCTTGGGTCGTTTTGGAAGGCGGCGCCTGGACGCTGAGATGATCCGGGATTCGCTACTGACGGTCTCCCGCAATCTCGACAAGTCACCGGGTGGGGCTCATCCGTTTCCCGATGTTACCACCTGGGGTTTCAGTCAACATGCGCCCTTCAAGGCGGTCTACCAACACGATCGTCGCAGCATCTATCTGATGGTCCAGCGTCAGCACAAACATCCTTTTCTGTCGTTATTTGATGGCGCCGACCCCAATGCGAGTACCGCCCAGCGGGTGATCACAACGGTACCGACTCAAGCCCTGTATATGCTGAACAGCCCCTTCTTCCACCGGCAGTGCGCGGACTTTGCCCGTCATTTGTACACCGAGCATGCGTCCGGTCAGCAACGACTCGAGGTTGCCTACCAGATGGCCTACGCCCGGCCGCCAACCTCCGAAGAAGTTCTACGCGCCGAGCAATTCCTGTCCCGATACCGAGAGAAGTTAACGACCGGGACCGCCCAGGATCGCGCGCTGCGCGCGTGGTCGGCCTACGCGCGAATCCTGCTGGCCAGCAACGAATTCTTGTATGTCGATTAGCGGGGACCTGCCTGCTCCGGATGGAGACGCCAGCAGTCGGTTGGTGGCTCGCAAAACTCGGCGTGATCGATTGCCCCACCTGGCTCGCGCAGCCCCACCGAAGAGATTTCGGGAAGCTTGATTTTGCGCACACGGGTCCCTAGGATGTCCATGCAACCGCATTCCCGAAGGGCGCGAGCCGTTATTCGATGCATCGCTCTGTTCGGTCAGGTCCGGCTCGCGGTAACGACTATTTCCCGGATTGATCGGACGCTCCCTTTTTCGTACGGGTGGGCTATCACAGTGGTAAACTGGGGTCCCACGTTGCGGCCGGTCGCGTAACGATTGCCCGGAAGCGCATGCGACGCCGGACCGATGTGGAGTTGGGATCAGTGAGCGGTCGCCGCACGATTGGCCGAAATGGTGAGAAGGTGTTATGGCATCTGAGATCCGCAGGAACCAAGAACTCAACGCGCTGACCGAAGAGATCGTCGGCACCTATACCGATGTGGGAGCGGTCCATCACCTGGGTCATTCTCCTCTTCCCCGGTATGAAGAAATCGTGTCCGTGCTGGAAGATCTCCAAGACATCATCTTTCCCGGTTATCGGCGGCGCGAAGGGTTGCATCTGGGCAACGTGACCTACCATGTGGGCGACCTCATCGACGGGCTCCACGAAAAACTGAGCAAACAGATCGCGCGCGCTCTAAGACACGAGTTCCGTGTCGATCTGGCGGAGGAAGACGGTCCGTGCGACGACCCGGACTACGAGGCGCGCGGTCAGGCGATGGCGATCGCATTCCTGAAGCGGATTCCGGCAATCCGTCGGATCCTGGCGACCGATGTGCGGGCAGCGCGCGACGGCGACCCGGCTTGCAAGAATCTGGATGAGGTGATTTTTTGCTACCCCGGTTTGGAAGCGGTCACGGTCCACCGCCTGGCTCATGAGTTGTCCCGACTGAAAACGCCGTTCATTCCTCGCATGATGGCGGAATGGGCCCACCGATCGACAGGAATCGACATCCACCCGGGCGCGACGATTGGCAATCACTTTTTTATTGACCACGGAACGGGTGTCGTGATCGGCGAGACCTGTGAGATCGGCAACCATGTCAAACTCTACCAAGGTGTTACGCTGGGGGCGCTCAGTTTTCCGACCGACGCCGACGGGAATTTGATTCGCAGCATGAAACGGCATCCCACGCTCGAAGACCGCGTCGTCGTCTACGCGAATGCGACGATTCTCGGTGGCCAGACGCGGATCGGGCATGACGCGGTCATCGGTTNCAGCGNGCNGGCTGACCGAGGGGGTAGAGCCCCACACGACGGTCTTGCTGGAGAAACCGAAGTTGCGGTTGCGGTCGGAATCACCGACGGGNTTGGAGCCCGAAATCAGCTACCAGATCTAACAACGCCGGCGGCGCCGGCTGGGGATGTTTGGGACTCATGCCACATCGCCGAGCTTGAGGACTCGACCGTACCGCTTGCCAACCATCCGCCGCAGGCGTTCCAGTTCTGAATTCCGCAGCTGTGGATCTTGGGCAATCAACGCCCGGGCATCGCGACGGGCTTCGTCGAGCAGTGCGCTGTCCCGCTGGAGATCGGCGATCCGCAGCGGTGGCATGCCGTGCTGTGCGGAACCGAACAAGTTTCCCGGACCGCGTAACTCGAAGTCCTTTTCGGCTAATTCAAAACCATTCGTCGATGCGACGAACGCCTCCAGCCGCGGATCGCGTGGGGACGAGATATCGGTCACGAACACGCACACGTAACCCGGGTGCGCGCCCCGGCGGATACGGCCCCGTAACTGGTGTAACTGAGCCAGTCCGAAACGATCGCCGTTTTCGATAGTCATCAGCGTTGCGTTCGGGACGTTGATACCCACTTCGACGACCGATGTGGCAATCAGCACCTGTAGCTGCCCCTCCGAGAACGCGCGCATGGCGGCATCTTTTTCCTCGGACGAGAGCCGCCCGTGGACCAGGCCCACGCGAAAGGCCTCCAGCGGACCATTGGCCAGTTGTTCATAGGTCGCTTCGACGCTGGCGATGTCCTGATCGGTGTCCTCGACGCGCGGCACAACCACATATCCTTGGCGCCCTGTGCGGAGTTGCTCGCAAAAAAAACGCCACCACTGATCTCGCTCCCTTGTATCGGCCAGGCGGGTGTGCACCGGTTGCCGCCCAGGCGGCAATGTGACCAGTGTGGAGACATCGAGGTCACCGTAGAGCGTCATAGCAATCGTGCGCGGAATAGGGGTTGCGGTCATCACCAGATAGTGGGGATCCATTCCAGATTGGCGCAGCGCGGCGCGCTGATTGACGCCAAACCGATGCTGTTCATCGATCACCACCAGTCCGAGTCGGGAAAACCGAACCGTCTCCTGAAGGACCGCCTGGGTTCCGATCACCAGGTCGATGGCCCCGCGCTCGAGGTCAGCCAGGTGCTCGCGCCGCTGGGCGCTCGGAAGCGTGCCCGTCAGCAGCGCGATACGGACCTTGCTACGCTCTAGATCGGCAGTCAACGTTCGCCAGTGCTGTCGAGCGAGGACCTCGGTAGGCGCCATCAAGACGGCCTGGTGCCCGTGCGCCACGGCCAGCAGCATCGCGTATTCAGCGACCACCGTTTTCCCGCTACCGACATCCCCCTGGAGCAGCCGATTCATAGGAATCGAACGCGCCATATCCTGACAGATGTCGTCGATCGCCTGTTGTTGGTCTGCGGTCAATGAAAAAGGAAACAATCGTTGAATGCGGGAATCGATCCGTGCCGATGGGGGAAGCGACGGAGCCGAGTGTTCGTTGCTCAAGAGCCACCGGCGGCGGGCCAGCGCCAGTTGCATCACTAGTAGTTCTTGGTAAATAAAACGGCGTCGCGCGTTTTGTAGCGCGTCTTGATTGCCCGGCGCATGGATGTGCGCCAGCGCTCGGTCGATGGGCCACAGGTTGTGGTCCACTCGAAATGCTTCTGGAAGAACCTCGTCTACCAACGCCGTCGTGGAGCTCACAACGGCTTTCACAATCCGCCGCATCTGGTGCTGTTTGATCCCGTCGGTCAAGGAGTAGATCGGCAGAATGTCCCCCGCGGTCGGCCGCTCACCGTCGGCGAGAAACTGGATTTGAGGATGGGTTATTTCCCAATGTGTTCCGTTCCGCTTGGTTTCGCCGGCGAACAGGACGTGTTGGCCGGGTTGGAACTTCTTGCGCAAAAAGGACTGGTTGTACCAGACTCCCCGCAGCGACTCATGTTCCTGGTGAATCGTGACCCACAGCCGCGAACGACCCCATCGCGGGCCGCTCGATTTGACTTCCGCAACCGTTCCCATAACGCTTACAGCGCGACCTTCGGTCAGGTCGGCGATGGCGCACAGTTCACTCAGATCTTGGTAATCCCGCGGGAAAAAAAATAGCAGATCTTGCGCGATGCGAAGCCCCATCCGCTCCAATAGGGCACCCCGCTCCGGCCCCACACCCGGCAGGAATTGAACGGGCGTGGTAAGCGCCTCCCGGTCCGAATTGTCGCTACGGTCCATGTGGTTATTGTACCGCTCGACGAACGTCGGGCACCTATCGTAGGCCGATCTGCGGAGGGTCTCCCCCGTTCACCAAGAACCCCGACGGTCGGAGGGAATCGTGGGCGAGAGCGCCGGTCGGATCGGTTGGCGCTTTCTGTTGCGCGGCTGGTCGGTCACCCGCAACGCTAACCTTCCCAGTTGCGAATCCGCTCGATCCAGGCCAGCAATTCAGGTCGTTTCTTTTCGAACACCGCAAACAACGTGAGGATCCCAATTCCCATGCAGATGCCGAACACCCACCACACCCAGACTCCGGTTTGCTGATGCGCGACCATGACCATCGAGAGCAGGGAGACAAACAGAAACGACGATCCCAGGTAGAGATAGATCTGCACTCGCATCGCGATGCCCGTCAGTACGCCAGCGACCGACAGTACGGTTAGCGCCATCGGTGTGATGAGATCCCTGCCGATTCCGGCCAGGTAGATGTCGCTCGTCGAACTGACATAAATGACCGCCACACAAGCGTAACGAGCAAACGAAACCTGTGCGGGACGGAGTAGTGTCCGATTCAACTGAATTGCCACCAGCGCACTGAGCGCGGGTGGAATCAGCCAGATCTGCGGATGTCGCTCAAACTGCCAGTCGGGGTAGTTTCCGTAAAACGTCCAGAGCGCGAGATTCCCGAACACAATCGAGGAAAACCCCAGCACCAGCGATCCGCGAATCACGCCGGTGATCAAATGCAAAGCGCCGATCGTCAGCAGTACCACGGCCGGTTCTGCCTGCTGCTGACCGTCGAACCAGATCAGGGCGGCGGGCACGAGCGAGATCAAGAATCCGGTGTTCCCCAGAGGATCGGAGAGGACGGTCAATTGGCTCCTCTGAAAGATCTCGGCCAGCCCGCAACCGGCGAATGCGATGCCCATCAGCAGGTAGGGCCAATACTGAAACAAACCCAGGTTAAACAGCTCGGGAAACGTCAGTCTGAGATGCAAAACCAGCAGCGCAGCGACTGCCTGGGCGCCGTAAATGTACCCCTGGCGTCCTCGTTCAGAGAGCTTGAGCGGGTCGTGTGCGGGGACCAGCGCGGTGGCGACCAGCCCCACGATCATCAACACCAGCAGTGCCCCCACAGCGCCCGCCTCGGTCGCTGTCAGCGCCGCCGAGAACGCAAGCTCCAGCAATAACACACCGAACAGGCTGCTGATTGCGGTCACGCTGACGACCTGCGTCATGTGGCGCAGCGCGGTCAACCAGCGCGGCGAGAAAGCGTACCAGCGGGGCAGTAGAAAGCCGTACAGGAATGTGAAAAACGCGGTGACGATGAGCAACCGGACAAGCCGTTTGAGCCAAATCATGCCGCCGATGCCGGCACCCAGATCGGCCCAGCCGGCGAACACGCCAAACACCGAAAACAACACCAGCGCGAGCATCGGCAGCGAGTTTCGACGTGGGGTGGCCGAGGCTGTGGCCGCCACTCCCAGGCACCCGCAGAACGGAACCAGTGCGGCCAGAAACCGGTCGCTGCGATCATCGAATCCCCACACGGGAATCAACTGGGCCAGCGTGATCAGCACCGTCAGGATGGCCTGAATGTTGACAAACCAACCGGAGGCGCCGAGCAGTACCGACTCGGCATCGGCGATTCCCAGGGAGCGCCCGGATCGAGCCAGCGCGTGCTGGTTTCGCCACAGCCATCCGCAGGTTGCCAGATAGACCCCCATCGCCAGGCCGCAGGCGGGCCACAGTCGCTCCCCGTCCCAGACCGCCAGCGCTGGCAGCCCGCTCATCAAAAGACCCCACAAGAAGAGGGGCCACAGTCTGATCCGCGACTCGCGATCCCACAACAGGCCCAGCAGCAGTCCTCCGCCCACCAGCGCGGTCAGCCAACCGGTCGGATTTTCCACCAGCGGTCCGTCCAGGACGGTCTGGCCCGCAAATAGTTGGACGGCAAACTCGAGGCCAAACGCGGGGAGGAACAACAACAGCAGGCCGACCGCTGCCACGCGGTGGTACAACGGACCGCGGGTTGCAGGCAGGAATCGATTACCCGACTGCCCGTGGACTTCCAGTACCATCCAAAACGCGGCGTAAAGAATGGTAGCGATTACCCCGCCGTGTAGCGTTTCCATCACTGCCGACAGGGACCGGATCGACGGACCCCAGCCGATGAGCACGAACACCACGCCGGCCAGAATCCAGACCTGGCCCAAATAGGCCAGCAGCGGGCCGAGCCGAAACACGAGCAGGCTGGTCAGGATCAACAACCCGACCAGCGTTGCCATCGACCAACCGGGGAGGCTGGTGAGGGAGTAGCAGGCAAGGAAAAACGCCCAGCTCCCCAACGCGGCCGCACCCACGCCGTTGGCCCGGCGCGCACCGCGCTTTGTTTGCGCTGCGCTGCGGTCCCCCAGGGCCCAAGGGAGGATGATCGTCAGGGCGGCGCTGACGAGCATCCCCATCATCATCACCCGGTACGCGAGCCAGGGTGTCGTACTGTGGCTGTGGATTCCAGCCGCGATGGTTCCCAGAGTGGCCAGCGCCCCGGCGACGGCCAGCCAGACGGCGTAGTCTGTCAGTCGAGGGCGGAAGTACCAGACATGGAGCGCGATCACGCTCGCCAGGGAAACGTACCCCAAGGGGCTCCCGAGGTTCTGTGTAATTTTGATTTGGTCTAGATTTCCGTCGCCCGGCGGATTCGGGTAGAGGGTCACGAAAAACAGACCGGCGCCAGCCAGGAACAGGGCCATCACCCCGGGAATCATAATATGGAAAAAGAGCCGGCGATCCTCCACCGGAAGTTGCTCCGCGTCTCCGGTAATCTTGGAATGTAGGGCCAACCACAGCATGCCGTAGACCGTGGCGAAGATCGTAGCGATTTGAATGACGCCGATTAGCCGGACCATCAGGTCGGGATCGTTGCTGATGGCGAACAGCACAAACCCGGTTCCCACCAGATACATCGTGATCATCGAACCACAGAACGCGTAATAGGACTCACGCCGCTGAATGGCGTGCGACAGCAGCGTGCTGACCATCAGCGCCAGGGGAACTCCGTAGTTGATTTCCAGCAGCATCACGTCCTTGTGGAACAGGCTCTCCGCCGACGGACCACCGAGGGGTAGTTTCTGGATGGCACGGGCCGCGACGATCGTCAGCAGAGCCAGCAATGGCAGGATCGTCAGCCCCAGCGCGGTCCAGGTAAACGAGCCTGACAGGGGTGGCAAGTTGTCCGCAATGGCGGCCGGTTTGAACACGCGCCGCAGCCGTTGCCAAACGGTTTCCAGCTGGCGTCGACGCCACAACACCAGGGCCACCAGCAGTCCGTAACTCGACACCGACCAACGCAGTGCCGAGGCGGTGGCACGATCGCCGGCAAAGGGTACCACCGCCAAGACGGCCGCCGAGAGCCCAATCAACAACAGCTCGTCCATCGCCTGGCGGTGGTGTCCGGTGAGCAGCCGCAGTAGCGCGGCCAGCAGCAGTGCCCCCAGGGGCAGCCACAACGCGGTGCCCAGGTCGCCCAACCAAGTTTCACAAGCACCCCAGGTGGTCGACAAGTCGAGCAGCGGGAGTTGGACACCGGTGGTTGGCTGGGTCGGCGCAAACTCACTGACCAATCCAGGGATCACCGCCCCCGTGGCGGCGATCAGCAGTACGATCGCCAAGGCGGCCAGAACGGCCAGGTCGAGTGCCGGTCGTTTTCCGGTCAGCAGCGACCCTAGACCGGAGTCGACGGGGCACCATAGCCGGATCAGGTTCCAGACCCCGCAGCTGATGGCCACCGCGAGCATCTGCGCCTGCCAGAAGTCGACTTGGTGCCACACCTCACCGGTTTCCGGCGCTACCAGCTGGCTGGCGACCAGAAAGACCGTTGCCCCGAACAGCAGTCCCTGAAAGACGGCAAATGCATACCGCGCGCGGTGGACCAGCGTGCCCACGAGCCAGACCGCGGCCGCGATCAGGAGTTCGCCCGCCAACAGCCCGTAGGACGCGTAGTGTTGCCAGACGGCCAGCGGCGCTGCCAGGCCCGCACTCACCAGGCCGGCCCAGGAGAGCTCCCGCGCCGTGACCGTTTGCCAATGCCTGACACGTCCCGCGATCAGGCGGCGGCGGGCGATCCAGACCGCCAGCGCCGCCAAGCTACAGCAGCTACCGTGGCTCAACAGCGCGGCCAGAAAGGCCGTCCAGTCACCCTCTATCCAGGGGAGGAATTTTCCCTGCAGCGGCAGGTTGAACACCAGCGCGTGCGCCAGTGCCATCCAAAACAGGACGGCGGCGACGCGCAGCACCAAACGGTTGGCGCTGGCTGCCCCCGCCATCAGACCCGCCAGGCTGTAGGCGAAGAGAATGCCGCTGGCGATGTGTAAATCGGTGGTAGCTCCGGTCTGGAAGCTGCGCCAACCGGCTACCACTGCCACCAGTACGCTGAGCGCTGCCAGCGTGCCGCAGCAGGCAAACAGGACCTGTCGCTGGAAGGCGATCCGCCGCGCAGTCAGCCGCGGCACCGCGGCACCGCAGACAGCGATCAACACCATGGCTCCCGAGAGTGCCAGGCTGGTGCGGGAAGCCAGAAGCAGGTCGACGTCTAGCCGAACTCCCCCCTGGTCGAAGCTACCGCTGATCCAATGGGTCAGGACCACCGCGAGGATTCCGAGATTGGTCGCGGCGCCAATCTGGTGCGGTGGCAGCGCCGCGCGAAAGGAGGCGGTGGAAAGCGTCAGCGTGTTGACGAGCGCAACCGCCACCAGCATCTCCGGTCGGGGCCACGCCAGCACCAGCGCCGCTCCACTGAGCGACCCACCCAGGACCGCCACCGCGGTGCCCGTCACGCGCAGCGCCCGCTCGTGATCGACCTCTTCGGCGCGGCGTTGCAAGACCAGTCCGACCACCAGGAACATGGCGGCGACCAATGCCCCGGGCAGCGACAATCCGTCGAGTGGCTGCGACCAAGTCGTGAACTTCGAGAGCCACAGAGCGCCGGCAGCCGCGAGTGTAAAGACGCTGAGTCCCAGTGTTAAAAGCAGCTGTTCTGCGTCGCGCGCCAGTTCGTTTGTGCGCCGCGCGAAGCGTTGCGCCAGCAGACCGTTTCCAACCAGAAAGCCAGCCAGAGGAAGACCAATCAGCGCCTGTGCCAACCAATCGGCATTGGGCGTCGCATCGCTTAGTGAGCGGTTGATCAGTACCATCGATAGACTGCCGACCAGAATCGCCGTGGCGGGCATCCACCAGATCTTTCCAAACAACGCGTGACAGGAAAAGTACGCGAGCAGACCGAAGCTGGTTGCGCCGACAGCCAGCGCTGCGATCGCCAATCCGATCCCGGCCCCCTCCTGTTCTGCCAGTGCGGTGGCGGCTAGGAAGTTCAAAGGGATCAGCAACAGACCGATCGTCAACACCCCTCGGCTGGTCGTATGCAGATTCCATTTGCGCAACGTGTAGATCCCGGCACCGTGAATCGCCGCGGTGACCAGCATGAACAACAGGGGGACCAGGTAGGGGAAATAGTCCTGCAGTGCTTTGAGTTGTGTTTGCAGACTGATCACCAGACCGACAGCGCAACCGACAATCAACATGCCGCCCACCAACTCTCCCCACCGGATGTTCTTTTCCAGCATGAAGCCGGAGAGCACCTCGGCCAATGGACGGCGGGGGTCGAGTTGTGGGACCGGTGGTTCGTCCTCGAAATCGAACGGAGACCTCGATTGGTTCTGTGACGCGTCAACGGCTGGGGACAGCGGTTCGTCGAGCGATGATCGTAGAACGGGGGGTTTCGCCGCAGCGGAACTGGGCGTGCGCGGCGCTGCGGCAGGGGGTAGATCGGCCAGCGGAGTGGCCGGCGGATCGCTGGCGAAACGAGTGGGAGGGTCTGCGCGAGTTGGTTCGACAAGGCCCGAGGGATCGGGGGTGTCGAGTTCCAGTCGCGGCGGTATCGAGTCGATGTTCAGCTGCCGGTAAGCGCGGTCGAGCTGGTCTCGCAGCCGGTCGTAGGTCTCTTGATCGAGGTCGCCGCGCCGCAGCATCCGCACTAGCTGGCGGCAGGTTGCGTGTAGTTCGCCGGCGCTCTCGGGTACCGAGGCGGCGGATCGGTACGTTGCTTCGGTGCCAGGTTCGGCCGCGCGTTTTCCGAGGCCGAAGATCTTTGCGACCAGGGCGATGAACCCATACAGCGCGCACCCCAGAAACGACAGGATCGCCGCCAAGACCAGAGGGAAGATGATAATTTCCATGACGTCCGCCTGAAGCTCACAGCCGCACGCGCGCAAAGACTATACTGCCTTCAGAGCCCGTTGTGCGCCCGACGAGGCGCGAAAACGTGCGACTTTTTCCGATTTCTAGAATGTGGTTCCGTGTCGTCTTCCGATCTTCGCGATCAATTAGAGCGTTTTCGACCTTATCTCAAGGTATTGGCCCGGATCCAGTTTGATCCTCGGCTGCAGGCCAAATTCGATCCCTCCGACGTGGTCCAACAGACGCTACTGCAAGCGCACCAGGCGGCCGATGGTTTCGCCGGCGAAAACGACGCCCAACGGGCGGCCTGGCTACGTCAGATCCTAGCCAACACGCTACTGCACCAGGCCCGTGATCTGGGGCGTCAAAAAAGGGATGTCCGCCGCGAACGGTCGCTGGAAAACACGCTCAACGCCTCGTCGATGCGACTGGAAAAATGTCTGGCCGGAGAGCTCACCGATCCCCACGACAAAGCGGCTAAGAACGAACTCCTGTTGAAGTTGTCCAATGCGCTCGAAGCGCTCGAGGAGAGTCAGCGGGAGGCGATCTTGATGCACTACATTCAGGGTTACAAACTGGCAGAAGTGGCGGCGCATCTCAACCGCAGTGTGTCCGCGATCGGCGGGTTGCTGCATCGGGGGTTGCGGAAGTTACGCGGCGCCCTGTCGCCCGGTTCGTAGCCGTGTCCGACACTTATCGATTTCGTTCGTAGATTTGACTGAGGGTGCGCATCCGCCGCACCTGGAAACCGACGATCGCCGCGATCGCCAATAGTACGGCAATGAAAATCGCCTGGAGGTGCAGCGGTGTTCGCTCGTCGCCAGGCCGCGTCCACAGCAGTAGCAACAGCGCGAGAACGCAGTTTGCGGTCACGAACCAGACTAATCGGACGCGCATAAACAATCCCGCGCTGACGACCAACAACAAGAAGCTGGCCAGCAGCATGGCGATCGAGTTGTCCACCAGGTAAAGACACGTGGTCAGCATTGCCACGTCCGCAGCGGACCACAGGTAGCGCGCCGTGTCGCGGCGCCGTGGCTGATCGTGTAGCCGCTGAAAGGCGAAACAACCTGCGATCCAACCAGCAAAGAGGAAACTGAATCGAAAGTGGGTCGACGCATCGCGTGCGGTGTCATTGCCAAAGAAATAGGTGATACGGAACAGCTCGACGAGTAACAGCGCGCCAATATGCGCCGCCAGCAGGGGTTTCTGCCGGATCCACCGCCGCGCTCGATTGCGGAAGGTACCCGCGGTTGCCAGGATCGGTTCTCCGGACAGGAAGCGGGCTAGGTCATCGGTCAACTCCTGCGCCGTTGGATAGCGCTGTTTGGGGTCTTTTTCCAGGCAGCGCAGACAGATGGCTTCCAACTCGGCGGGTACCGCGGGCGCTAGACGGCGAGGCGAAATTGGTTCACCTTCCAGGACTTGTAACAGCAGATCGACGTGCGAAGTCGCAGCAAAGACCGGGTTCCCGGTGAGGCAGCGAAAGAGGATCGCACCCAGCGAATAAACGTCTGCGGTTTCGGCGACCTGATCGTGTTGCGCCGCCGCTTGTTCGGGCGCCATGAACTGCAACGTTCCGAGAATTTCTCCGGTGGCCGTCAGATCGTGATCGCCATCCAGGCTCTTGGCCAATCCGAAATCAGTGATCTTCGGTTCGCCGTTGGGGTCGATGAGGATGTTGGCGGGTTTCAGGTCACGATGTAATACGCGTTGCCGGTGCGCGTAGGCCACGGCGCTGGCCACTTTGTGCATCAGCACAGCTGCCTCGTCCGGCGGCAGTGAATCCCGTGCCAATCGCTCGGCGAGGCTCTCGCCGTCGATGTAAGACATCGTGTAGTAGTGGTACCCCTCCTCGTCTGCGATTTCTAGGATCGGCACGATTCCCGGGTGTTCGAGTCCGGCAGCCGCTTCGGCCTCGGCGCGAAAACGTCGAACTTCGGTCTCGTGGGCCAATTGGCCGGTGAGGATCATCTTTAACGCGACGGTACGATTGAGTCGCGTTTGCCGTGCCTTGTAGACGATGCCCATGCCGCCGCGGGCGACTTCCTCGAGCAGTTCGTATTGGCCCAACGTCTTGATCGGCGGTGCCGTCTGGGGTCGTTCTCTGGCGCCCGTCTGCAATGTCCAGTCGACCGTCGGTTGCCGCAATTTGAGGTCGGTTTCCAGAAACAACGCCAGCGCTTCGGCATGTTCGGGATAGCGCGCCAGGAGCGCGCGCTGGTCGGGGATGTGGCCCGTTTCAGCGGCCTGGAGATAATCGGCGATGATTTCGTCGATGGTCGGCGAGGGAAATGGTGTTTGCGGGGCCATCTGTAATCTCGGCGGATCGGGGCCCACGCTGGCGGGCCGCAGCAGCGCTCTTCGATCGGTGCCAGCGGCTCTGCGGAACAGGGGCCACGCGGTGGTCTTCCCTCGGTTGCCAGATTTGCCTGAGCGAACCGGCGCTCGCGCACCGCCTAGGTCAAGCCGACGGCCCGTCAATCTACTGCGTTACCTCGACCACTACAAATTCTATCGACCCACTACAAATTCTATCGACACGGTCCGCGTCCTTGTCGAATGCGGAGAACCTTTCCAGTGGTTTCTGAGTCGGTTGAGGTACCCATACCCGGCCGCTATACTGGCCCGCTTTAGCGTTTGGGTGGTGTTTGGTTCTCCGCTCGCGGGCTCCCATGCGATTCAACCAGCTTGACAGGATTGTAGAACTTCGCGTGCCAGAACGAATTGTGGCAATCAAGTCTCTGTCACTGGCCGAGGAATATTTACAGGATCATTTTCCCCGCTTTCCCGTGATGCCCGGAGTATTGATGCTGGAATCGCTGTTTCAGGCGAGCGCGTGGCTGATCCGCAAGTCCGAGGATTTTGAACACGCAGTCGTCTTGTTGAAGGAAGCCCGGAACGTCAAGTTTGCAGGTTTTGTCGAGCCTGGTCAGCAGTTGACGGTCACCGCGAAAATCACGAAACAAGACCANGTGTTGACGACCTTACAGGCAAGTGGGACTGTCGGAGAGTTACCCGCCGTCAGCGCCCGGTTGATTTTGGAACGCTTCAATTTGGCCGACCGAGATCCACAGCGAGGTCCGGCGGACGCCGGGATTCGCAGTCAGATGCGGCGGGAATTTGATTTACTGTACCCGTCCGCTGGCGGATAGATGGCTGACCGGTGTAGGCTGCTTTTTGTCGTCATTGGAGGGCTGGTGAGGCCGGCTGAAAAACTACATAGTCACCCCATTCGATAATCCGGAGAACGACTGAAATGCCTACCAAAGAAGAAGTCTTCGAAAAAGTCAAAGATTCCCTCATGGAAGCGTTGGGAGTTGATGATGACGAAGTCGCGCCCGGGGCGACGATGGTGGGTGACCTAGGGGCGGAGTCGATCGACTTCTTAGATATTGTGTTCCGGCTGGAAAAAGCATTCGAGATCGAGATCCCGCGCAAAGAGTTGTTTCCCGAAGATATCTTGACGAATGCCCAGTTTATCGAGGATGGCAAAGTGACCGAGGCCGGTCTCAACGAGATCAGAACACGGATGCCGTTTGTCGACCTGTCGACCTTCGAAGAAAATCCCATCGTACAGGATTTTGGCAACCTGCTGACGGTTAGCGATCTGTGCCGGTATATTGGCCTCAAGATCGGCGTCACCGACTAAAGCCCCAGACGTACCGGCGGTGAGCCGCGCCGAGAGTCGCCCGCCGGTCGATTGTTCCGGGCGGGAGCCGACCTCCGGCGCCGGGATTGCCAGGATTTTCTTTCTTGCCGATGGCGACTGCCCGATGCGCTGGTTTTGGATTGACCGTTTTGTCGAGTTTGAAAGTGGTCGCCGGGCCGTGGCGGTCAAGAATGTCAGTCTCGCCGAAGAACACGTCCTGGACTATTTACTCGGTTACCCGATCTTACCGCCGTCGTTGATTGTCGAAGGGCTGGCGCAAACCGGGGGATTGCTGGTCTCGCAACATGGTGATTTTCTGCAGCGGGTGGTGTTGGCCAAGGTGAGCAAGGTCACGTTTCACCAGCCCGCGCGCCCGGGTGATACGTTGCGCTACACGGCCACCGCTGAGGAGATTCAAGCAGACGGCGCGATCGTGTACGGTACCAGCCACATCGGCGATACCTTGCAGGCGGAATTGCAATTGGTGTTCGCCCATCTCGACGATCAGTTCGAGGGGGTCGACCAGTTCTATCCGGCGGAGTTTCTCCGCATGATCCGCATGCTCGGTCTCTTGGACGTCGGCCGGAATGCGGACGGGAGTCGGCTGAAGATCCCTGTCCACTTGCTCGAGGCCGAGGCCCGAGCAAACGAACGCGACCCGTCCTGACGGGTGGCCGCTCGATCCGGTCGCCGGGGCGATTACGGGCGTTTCGTTTTCAAGACGCCGGGCAGTGGAGGCGCTACGCGGGGATCGGTGGCGGAAAAATCCTCTCCCAGCAGGGCCGCCACGGTGGCTGCCACTTGCGCTTGGGTCGCGGTACCCTGTCGGCGAACGCCGGTGGCCGGTGTATCGGGACCGAGGATGGCGATCCAGATGCGGTCGGAACCGGGAAACTGCGCGCCGTGGCTCTTCCAGCCCTCCCGGCCGNCGCCGCGACCGTGGTCCGTCGTGACGATCAGCGTGGTTCTCGCCGTTTGCCCCGTTTTTGGTTGGACGGACTCCCACAACTGTCGCAAGTATCGATCGCAGCGCTGCGTGGCCTGCAGATACAGGTCGTAACGCCCCGCGTGGGCCCAGTCGTCCGGTTCGCCCAGGGCCACATACAGCAGCCGTGGCTTTCGCAGATGCCAGTATTCCGAGGCGCCCTTGAGAGTAAACGCATCGTACCGTACACCAGACCAGTAGCGCGGAATTTCCGCCGCTAGCTTGTTCCATTGGATTTTCTCGGTCGGATTTCGAAAGAACTCCAACGGCTGCCAGCCCGCGTTGACGTAGATTCCACTGCGACCCCTATTGAGAATGAACGGAAACACATCCCACGACGCAAACGCCGCCACGCGTCCTGGAAATCCGGGACGACGGTGGAGCCACTCCAGAACGGTTGGGTTGGGGTTGTTTCGCTTTTGGTTGGAGTCGATCGCCGGATCGGCGAAACCGCACAACAGTTCGTGGTATCCCGGATACGAGAAATAGCGATTGTTGGAGCACCGCACGTGGAAGTCCTGATCCGGATCGCCTAGAATCTGCCCCTCGATCGCGATGACGTCCCACAAAAAGGGCATCAGCTGCCGTCGCCGCTCGCGATCCGATTCGGACCAGAACTGCTCACGGATGCGCGCCGGTTCTGGGACGCCTCCCGCGTCGCGATCGATGAGTCCTTGTTCGGCCCCGTGAAAGACCTCCTGCCAGCGCAGTCCATCGATGGTGACCAGCAGCACCGTGTGGGTGTGCGTCTGGTCCCCCCCACTGACCCCAGCAGCGGCGAGCCAGCAGAGCAGCGCAAACCCGGCACCAAAGCGTGTACCCATTCGATTTTTCTCCTGCGGTGCCAGCCCGCGACCACTCACTGATGGGTCGCAGGACCCCTGGCATGGGCCCCCCGGCGCCGTCGTTTGGCTTGGCGTGTGCGACCGGTTCCCGCCGCGACGGCGACTCCGGTCGCCACCACCGCTTACNCCGTGGTGGCTTTTTGCACATCCCCCACTCGGGGTCACGNCCAGCTACTTTTCGGGGATCAATTCCAGACAGGCCAAGCGATTTTCACCGCGCACGTAAAGCAGACCATGCGAAAGAATGGGGGCTGCCCAGCACGGTTCGCGGAGCAGGGCCTGTGGGGAATCTGTCACCTCGGGATCGCGCAGCACGACTTCCGACACCACGTCGTATTTTTGCGGATTTACTTTGATCAGCCGCAGCACTCCCAATTCGCCTTGATAGATGAAGTGACCATCGACATAAAGCAGAGAGGATCTTTCCCGTAGGAAGCCAGGGAACACCTTGACCCACTGCACCTTGCCGGTCTTCCATTCAATGCACCGTAGATCGGCGTCTGGTTTGTTGCGGCCGCTGCATCCGTATAGGTAGCCGTCGAGGTAAATNGGCGTGTTCCAATGGCAGCGCAACGACTTTTCCCGTTTCCTACGATCGTCTTTCCAGGTGAGGCCGTAGGTGTTTCCCTTAATCGTCAGCATCGAACTCCCAATTTCGTAGCACTCAGACACCAATACGTCGTTACCTACCACCACGGGCATGCTGGCATTGACACTTTCCAGCATTTTCGACCTCCACGGATACCGGAAATAGAGCTTTCCGGAACTCGGCTCAAATCCGAGCAGCCCCCCTCGGCAGAAGGCCAAGCCCCAGCGCCGCCCNTCGACGTTGGTCGTTTTCAGCGCCGCGTAACTGGCTAGCTCATCGGTGATCTTGTAGACCTCTTTGCCGGTGTACTTGTCAAACGCCACGATGCCACTTCCGTTGCCGTCGACGTTTCCGTTGCTGGCGTAAAGCTGGGGACTTCCCGGCGGACTGCCGCCCACCATGCAGACCAGCAGATTACCTTCGATGACNGGGGTGCTACCGACACCGAAGAAATTCTGCACAACGCCATAGACCTTGGCGGTGTCGACATTCCAGATCGGCTTTCCGTCACTGGCGCGGAGACAGTGCAACCACCCGTCCGCACCGTAGATGTAGACGCGGTTGCCCTCGATGACTGGCGAGCAGCGAGGTCCGTTGTTGTAACCCAGCAAATCTTGGTAGCGGGTGTCGTACTCNAAACGCCAGAGTTCCTTGCCGGTTTCCGCATGCATACAAGTCAGCCGCGCTTTGCCAACCGGTGCCCGCGCGCGCGGATCATGGCGATCGAAATGAAAATAGCGCCCCCGACTGATGCTGCCGATGCCGTAGCCCGTACCGACCCGCTTGGTCCAGACCAGGCGGGGTCCCTCTTTTGGCCAGGGTGTGACCGATCCGTCTGTCGAACGGGGAAGGCCCGTCTCGGCGGATTTGCTATCGCCGGTGGGCCCTAGGAACGTGGTCCAGTCCTCGCCGGCTTGCCGTGTCCAGAGGGTTGAAAGAGTATCATCGGGTCGGCTCTTGGCGGGCGGTTCGGCGCCGGCCCACGGGGGCGTGAGTACCGCAGCGAGAGGTGCCAGGACCGATAGCCCCAACAAACCAACGGTCCGCCACGTCTGAGGTATCATTCTTGTTTCCTTGCAGCTGGGGATCCAATCCAGGGAGGTGAAGTCAATATAATCGTTGGAGCAGCATTGGTTCCACCTCGGGCCGGCCCACGACCCTCCGCGGGGCCGACCCCGACCCTACAACGAGTCTGCCATGTTGGTCGTTAATTCACGACTCGAGGTGCCGCTGAAAGAGCTCGATTTTACGTTTTCTCGGAGCAGCGGACCGGGGGGACAGCACGTCAATAAGGTCAACACGAAAGTCACGTTGCACTGGGACGTGGCGGCCACACCCAGTCTACCCGATCCCATTCGAAGGCGATTCCAAGAGCGCTATTCCGGCCGTGTCAACCGCCACGGGCAGGTTGTCGTAACCAGTCAGCGGTTTCGCGACCAAGGGCGGAATGTGGCCGATTGCCTGGACAAGTTGCGGCAGATGATCCTCTCGGTAGTCCGGGCGCCAACACCCCGGCGGGCGACGCGTCCCACCCGCGCCTCGCGAGAACGCCGTTTGCGGGCTAAGCGGGCTCAGTCCGAGAAAAAATCAGCCCGCCGGGCGCCCTCGCGCGAAGACTGACTCGGCTGGGCGGGGGCCGATCGCAGAAAACCCGGTTGGGCGGTGCCCCAGTGGGTGTGGGATCTCCGATCGGTCGACCGCGGACGCCGGCCCGCGTTACTGGTCCGGTTTGTTTTTTCCATTGCCCAGTGCACCGAACCAGCGGGAGAGAAATCCGCGGACAGCGATCGATTTGGTTTTTTTTCTCTTGCCTGCGCTGGAGATATTCCAGTCCTTCAGTTTGCGTTCACCCGAGGAGACCACCACGGCTCGCGTGACGTAACGATCGCAGCTCTGGCACTGCGTTGGGGGCTGGGCGATTTCCTTTTGGCAATAGGGACAGACCCGTTTCGTTTCGCTCGCCACGGCCCGCGCGAACAGGTCGTTGACGTCGCTCGCGGGGACCCACTGCGAATCATCCTTGCGAACCGGCGTGTCGAAGCTAACCTCGCCGGTGCGCACTTTTTCCAGGAGCTCGGCGGAGGTCATCGGCCCGAGCACGTTTTCCATGATTTCACAATACCACTCAGCCATGGTGGGATATTATCAGCGAGGGAGCGAGGCGGTCACTAGTCGCCCGGCGGCGGTAGCTTAGACGGTGAACACCGTCATACGGAAAGCGGCGAACCGGTACACCTGTTCGATCTGTTTACGAAGGCAGTTTAACAGACTATCGAGTTTGGCCTCTCGGATGACGTTTGTCGAGCGATTGACAACGGAAATTACTTAACTTGTTATGGTGTAAGACGCTACGTAAATTGGGCGGAGACGCTGGGTTTCGATTGGCCGGGTTGTACCGGTTAGAACTTGGTCTCCCGCGCCGCGACCGTGATACAACGCCGGTGGTGGGGCCTAAGGTCTGCCTTGGCCGCGGCTTACACATGCCGGTCAGTGAGGACTTAGACGGTCGGCCGTGTCGTGCGGCTGAAGTCCCAGTCTCGAGCGGCTTGTAGCGCCGCGCGGTGGGTCAGGTCGTAATCGAGTGGTGTGACCGTGATGCAACCCCGCTGCAGGGCCGCTAAGTCGGTCTCCTCTGCCGGATCCTGCACCGGCGGGTCGGTCGTGGCCCAGAAGTAGTTCCGCCCCTTGGGATCTTGCCTTCGCAGGAATTGATCGCCAAACCGCGCCAGACTCATGGGGACCACGCGAATCGGTGACGGCTCGGTCAGGGCCGCGGTTGGAATGTTTAGATTGAACAACAACTGGTTCTCAGAGGCTTGCTCCAGAAGTTGTTCGATGATGTTCGCTGCCACCTTGGCCGCGATCTCGAAAGCGGGTCGCTCGGCGTGTTCCAAGGAAACGGCAATGCTGCGAATGCCGAACGTCGAGCCCTCGATGGCCGCCGCGACGGTACCCGAGTAGAGCACGTTGATTCCCGCGTTAAGCCCACCGTTAATGCCGCTGACGATGAGTTGCGGGCGCTGCGCGCAGCATTCAAACAGACCCATCTTGACGCAGTCGGCAGGGGTGCCGTCGACGGCCCAGCCGCGATTTCCGCTGGCGCGTGACACGGCACTGCAAATCAGCGGTCGCAGAAACGTGATCGATTGACTGACACCGCTTTGTTCGTGCAATGGCGCGACCACGGTCACTTCCCCCAGGC
>PADE01000271.1 GCA_002702965.1 Planctomycetaceae bacterium | reverse complement strand
CGGCTATTCCTGCGACACCACAGGCGCCGCGGGACGCTCCCGCATCATCGGCAGAACTGCGATGCAGACCAATCCCAACGCGCCGTCCAAATAGAGCGTCGTCGGATATCCCCAACGTTCGATCGCATGCCCCTGCCACCATCCGCTGTAAAAATAGGCCAGGTTCATCAGCGACATGTAGGCCGTGAATTGGGTCGCCGCCACGTCCGGATTTGAAAGCCGCATGAAAACAGCCGTGCGGGTACCGAACACCAATCCCTGCAGACCCATGAAGAGCACGACGGCCCACCAAAAGACATGCGCGATGCGGGGCACCTCGGCACCGCCAAACACACTCTCTGATTCCGTCGCGACAGAAGCGACCGGCTCCGCCCTCTCCGTTACCTCGCGGGCCCCCTCCGGGGTTTGTTCCCCGCCGTCGGCGCCTGCGGCGGCAACTCCCTGCGGCAAGACCACGCCTTCCCGCTCCATCTGGTAGGCACACCAGAACGTCGGGAGCGCCAGCAGCGACACGAACACCGCCAGACATTTGAGCCGTCCCAGACGATCCGAGAGGACACCGCCCAAGACGCACATCAGCGCAAACAGCAGACTCGACACCAGCGCCAGGCTGGCGACATCCCCATCGGAAAAGCCAATTTCGACCGCCGCCGTTCTTTGCAGCGCGTGGTTGAGTGCCACAGCCCCGTGCGGCAGCAGTGCAAACACCACTCCGAACAACGCCACCCGGCTGTTCACAAAGGACCGCAAGGTCACTTTCAGATAGTCCTTCAGCTCGTCTACCGCTGAATTAGACCCTCCGTGTTGCCTCGCATTCCGCTCTCGCTGGGGTTCGCAGAGCGGCAACGCCACCAGGACCGTCACCAGCATGATACAGCCAACCACAAATACGTAGGCTGCTTGAATATTGATCCCGTCACGCAGTGCAGCAATCCCCGTCCAATCGATCCCATCGAGCAGAAACAACACACAGGCGCCCCCGAGAGAGATGCCTAGCGTCTGACCGGCGAACATCAAACCATTGGCCAATCCGCGTTCCGGTTCCTGCAGGACCTGGCAGGCGAGTGCGTCGATCGCCACATCCTGGGTCGCAGCGAACGTATTGTGGATCAAGATCACCGCCGTGATCAGCCCCAGATTCTCGGACGCCAATTCAAACGGCATGCACATCAGGAGCGTCAGCACCATCATAATCTGGGTGCCGATAATCCAACCGCGGCGCGCGCCGATCCGGTTCGAATAGAGCAGATCGACGATCGGCCCCATCACCCATTTCCAACTCCAGGGGAGGAACAACGAACCGCTAAAAAATCCGATTTCGGCATCCCCTACGCCCGCCCGTTTCATCAGAATCACCATCGTCAGGGAGGTGAATCCAAACGGGATCCCCTCGGTGACGTACAGGAAGAAAAACGCCATCAAGCGTCCCCACCGGGATGCCAGGAGGTTGGGTAGCCGCATCTCGCCCTCGCGCGCCGACGGACTGGCCGGACGTTTCTTCACGCCACGACATAGCAACCATTGGACGCAACGGTTCGTCGCAGCGCGGGGTGTACGAAAAATGCTACATTACCAGATTGCCATCTCGCTACGCACTATCTCTCCCGGTTTAGGTCACCCCGAGGTCTTGACGGATGCACATATGGGTCGACGCGGACGCCTGTCCCGGACAGATCAAGGAGCTCTTGTTCCGCACCGCCACGCGCCGGGAAGTTCCGCTGACGCTGGTCGCCAATCAACCGCTGAACACGCCTCGTTCGGACTTCATCGAGTGCCTGGTGGTGTCGTCCGGCATGAATATGGCCGACCGCCGGATTGTCGAGCTGGCATCGTCCGGTGACCTGGTGATCACCGCCGACATTCCGCTGGCGGCGGCGGCCGTCGACCAGGGTGCCGCGGCGCTCAATCCGCGGGGTGAGCTGTACACCGAAGAGAACATCGGGGCCCGCCTCGCCGAACGCAACCTGGTCGACACGCTGCGGGGTGGGGACCTGGTCAGCGGAGGGCCGGCCGCGTTCGGCCCAAAAGATCGCCAGGCCTTCGCCAACCAGCTCGACCGATGGCTGACCCGGGCGCTGCGCGAAGCCCCCTAAACGCCCGCACCGGAGGACAGGAACCGCCCAAACACACGCTGGGCATTGTCCCAGAAGATCGCCTCTACCTGGGCGTCGCTGCAGCCCAGCCCCCAGCAGGCCCACTTNAGCGACCGCAAGTGTTCCATGCCAACCAGGGCCGGAGTGATTTCGGCGTAGGCCGCTTCCCACACCGGGTCGGATTCCTCCAGAACGATGAACGAATCGCCTACCGCCAGGTACTTTCCGAGCACATGGCTACAGGGGTAGTCGGTGCCGTACAGCAACCGATCGTGTCCCATCATGCGGATCACCGCCTGGTGCGCCGTCGGCTCGCAGTTCACGCTGCTGTCGAAATACAGGTTCTCCAGATCGGCCAGCTGGGGCAGCCCGGCCAGATTGTGCTCGGGCTGAAACCCGCGTGCCGAGTGCGATAGCACCAGCGTGATTCCCGGGTACTTCTGACAGTAATGCCGAATCCAGTGAATGTTCGAGGGATCGGCCACCGCCGCGGATTTGACGAGGTGCATATTGATCACCCACTCCTCCTGGTGCGCGACTTCGACCAGCCGTTCGGGCATGTACTCGGGGATCTCGGCCTGGAACGTCGGCTGTCGCGAGGCGTAGGTGTGGTACGACTTGTAGCCGACCGCCCCCAACCGTCGCACCTCCTGACGCACCCATTCCGGATCGTCGTCGGGACGGACGAAAAAGTAGCTGCAGCAGGCACCATCACTGAGATCCGCTTGGCGGGCGGACCACTCGTTGGTCACCGGCACCCATTCAGCGTTGTAGCTGAAAGGGATCAGCGCCGCGCCGAACCGCCGCCCCGGATGAAGCACCTCGAGCCCCGGCCGCAGATCCTCCCAGCGGGTCGGAATGGAGACTCCCACCCCCGATTCGAGTTGGGCCCCGGCGTCCCAGATCTCGAAGTGACTGTCAAACACCCGCTCGGGCACGAAGCTTTCCAGCTCGCGCTGGAACATCGCGCGGGCCTCCGCCAGAATCTGCTCCTTCGATCTGGGCATTTCGATCCTCCCCCGTGCTGGGCCAGCGGTGCGTGCGGCAGCCCGATTCTTCCACGCCCTCTGGCCCGGCCATTATCTTCCCTCGGGCAGCCGGCCTCCGTGCATGTCGTCAATATCGGGATTGTCCTTGATCTTCGCCACGGTGGTATCCATGTCGTAATCGACACGATGGAATCGAATCACGTGGCCATCGAATAGGACAAACGATGCCCGCGAATCTCCATCCCTTGGCTGCCCAATCGAACCGACATTGCAAATCAGTTTTGTGTACTCGCGAACGTCGTATTCCTGACCGGGCGACGCTTCGATGTACTCCCATTCACCCCCCGACGATAAAGCGAACAAACCGGGAATGTGGGTATGACCAGCAAACAGTGTTCGGTCGAATTCGCAGGCAATGCGCTCAAGCTTCGGTTGGTTGTAAATGTCTTCAGGGAACACGTAGTCGCGAACATCGCTGGGAGTCCCATGGCAGAACTGGCATCCCAGTTGACTGTGCTGCGCCCGAAAGGACGCCACCGTGGACAACAGGGCTTCGCCGTCCGAAGCACTCGAAATGGTCCGTTGAATCCACTCGATATGCCGGTTGATCCAATCGATCCATTGCGTTGGATCATGCTTAACGACAGCACGATCCCAATCGCCAGCGACGACAACCGGCCAGACTGACGCCTGACGCAAGCACTCAACAGGATCGGGGCCATAGCCGATCACGTCGCCCAAGCAAATCAGTTCATTCACTCCACGTTGCCGAACGTCTGCAAGGACAGCCGTAAGTGCCTCGAGATTCGCGTGAATGTCACTGATGATCGCAAACATCTAAACGAAGCTAGGGTCTCGGGAACGCATTCGAGCAGCTACCACAGTCTATTCATTCTAGGGGAAGATCCGGCGACAGGGAGCCGATGGCACCGCCGCACGGCGACCTGGCTCAGCGCGGCATCCGTCGCCGGTTGTCCGTTTGGGTGTTGCGCCTTAGCATCAACTGCACAAGGCCACATCCTCGAGGAGGGTCCGAGATGAGCTCCGAGCAGGCGGGCAGAGCGATCGTCACCTATGCGCGCGGCTGGCAATCGCTGGCCGCCACGCGCAGCCTGGGAAGGCGCGGCGTCGAAGTCATCACCGCCGACGAAGTCGCGCTCACCCCGGCCTCATTCTCCAAATTTTCCACCGCCAACTTCACCTATCCCGACAGCTCAAAGCAACCGGCCGAATTCCTCGACCGGCTCGAAGCAGCGGTCATCGAGCACAAGCCGGAGGATCCGGCCACCCCCTACGTGCTGATGCCGATCCACAAAGAGACCTATCTCATCGCCCGGCATCGCGAGCGGTTCGAGCCCCACATTCGAGTGCCCCTGCCGACCATCGAACAGATCGAGGACGTCCACAACAAGGGGACCCTGGCGGCCTACGCCCAGGAGAACGGGCTGTGCGCCCCTCCCACGATCTTTCCGGCGAGCATCGAGGAACTCGAGCGCCGAGCCGATGAGATCGGCCTGCCGGCCTTCGTCAAGCTGAGAGAATCGGCCGCCGGGGTCGGCATCGCCAAGGTCGATTCCCGTGAGGAACTGATCTCCTACTTCGGGAGCCTGGTCGAAGACTACGCGCTGCGTCCGGAAGATTATCCGATCGTCCAACAGGGCGTACCCGGCGACGACTACTGCGTCACCACGCTGTTCGACCGGGGCGCGTTGATCGCCTGCATGACCTACCGCAATATTCGGCAGTTCCCGGCGGACAAAGGAGCCGGCGTGGTCCGCGAGACGGTCAAGGCTGAAAAAATGGAGCAGGTCTGCGCGTCGCTGCTGGGCCCCAAGAACTGGCACGGTGTGGCCGAAATCGACTTTCGCTGGACGGGTGACGTGGATACCGATCCCTGGCTGATCGAGGTCAACCCGCGTTTCTGGGGTGGCCTCACCCAGGCGGTCGAGTCGGGCTGGGATTACCCCTGGCTGCTCTTCCGGCTGGCGGTCGACGGACGGGTCGATCCTCCCGACGACGTGAGCTATGACGTCAAGACCGAGGCCCCGCTGGTCGGCCTGCTCGCCACGTTGCAAGAGATCTCCAAGAGTTCAACCCACAGCGACAACCTCAAAAACGCCTGGCAAGAGAGCCGCCAGGAATTCCGTCAGGGTTCCAAGCGGGCAGGCCTGCGCCAATTGTTCTCGGGACTGAAGGACTACGTCGACATCCCGGGGCGCAGCAAGACGGTGCACGACCTGTTCCAGGTGCACAAACAAACCGTCAACGATCTGTTCTCGTCCGAAGACCCCTCGCCCGTTCTGGGTGGCCTGTACCCGCTGGTCGTGTTCTTGAAACATGGCAAGATCAACATGGAGCTGTTGACCGGTGAGAGCGGTCCACCCAAGGCGATCGACGAAACGGACACCGAGTCATGACCGGTGACCGCACCCCGCGCCGCCACCGGTGGCGGTCGCTCCGCCGGGTCGCGCTGGGGTTGATCGCCGCGATCGGCCTCTACCTGGCAGGCCGAGGTGGGCTCCGCCTGTGGAACGCCAGTCTGCCGGCCGATGCGCCAAGAATCGCCATGACGCCAGACGACGGCTGGCTTGCCAGGCTGGGATTTACCACCCTGACCTACGATCAGATCTTCAGTCGCGCCGGGGGGCGGCTGCTGAAGCTGGAGATCCCCGACCACCCCCAGGGGTTGCAGCCGCCCGCCATCGGCAAGCTGCTCGAGGGGATGGACGCGCTGCTGTTGACCGGCGGCGGCGACGTCGACCCGGCGCTCTACGGCGGCGATCCGGCGACCGCCCAGCTGGTGAACCGCAGGCGGGATGATTTTGAGATCGCGTTGATCCGTGAGGCCCGGGCCCGAAACCTCCCGATCCTCGGCATCTGCCGCGGCTGTCAGATCCTCAACGTGGCATTCGGTGGAAAACTGGTCGACCTCGATGCCGATGAAAAGCTCCGCGCGACGCACTTCACCCTCCAGGGCCACCCGGTGGACGTGCAACCGAAAAGCCTGCTCGCCACGATCGTGGGTGCCGGTGAGATCGCCAACGTCCAGAGTTACCACCGCCAAGCGGTCGGACACCTCGGCTCCGGCGTGCGCGTGGTGGCCCGTTCTCCCGACCGGACCGTCGAGGCCATCGAGGTCAACGAGTTCGCCAACGAGTGGACGCTGGCCGTCCAGTGGCACCCGGAAATGACGGTCAACGACGCCTTACAATTGTCCTTGATTCGGGCCTTTGTCGACGAGGCGCGGCGCCGCAGGCCGAATCGGGCGGCCCGCGGTTCACCGCGCTGAGCGCGCGTGGCGTGCAGGCAGCGGCCCCGCGATCGGTTTCTCGCGTTGCTCGGCAGCGCCGAGGGATCGTATACTGGACCCACAGACAATCGCCGACTCTTCGCACCTGGAGCGTCCGACTCGATGCCCGACTTCGCCCGCCTCACCCGTCGCCGCCTGCTGCAAACGGGTTCGCTGGCGAGCCTAGCTCTGGGGAACGCCCAGCTGCTCCGCGCGCGGGACGCCTCGGGCACCGACGGGCGGGCTGCCCGAAACACGTCGGTGATCCTCGTCTGGCTGACGGGCGGGTTGTCCCACATGGACACCTATGACCCCAAACCGACCGCGCCGACCGAGTACCGGGGCGAGTTTCTTCCGATTCGCAGCTCCGTTCCGGGAATGGATCTCTCGGATTTGCTACCCAAGCACGCAAAAATTGCCGACCGTTTTGCCTTGTTGCGCTCGCTGACCCATGGGTTCGCCGGCCATGACGGGGCCCATAAACGGGTCCTGACCGGTCGCATTCCCAAAACACCCACCGGCTTCGTCAACGACGCGCCGGGTGTCGGGTCAATCGTCCACAAAATGCGCTCACCGGGACCTCCCGGCGTGCTGCCCTTCACTTCCGGCCAACGCGGCGGCACCAATGTCGACGCCTATTCACAGGGATCGGCCTACCTGGGACAAACGTCCACGCCGTTCCTGGTATTGGGCGATCCCAGCCAACAAGACTGGTCGATCCCGAACCTGTCGATCCTGCCGGAGATCACTCCTCGGCTCCGCGACCGCCGATCGCTGCTGGTGCGGTTCGATCAATTGCGTCACCAACTCGATCAAACGGGGGTCATGGAATCGAGCGATCGGTTCCAACAACAAGCGTTCTCACTATTGACCAGCGATCGGGCCCGTAAGGCTTTTGATCTAACGCGTGAAGACGACCAACTGCGACAGCGTTACGGCATGAACCCGTACGGCCAGCAGGCCCTGCTGGCCCGACGGCTGATCGAAGCGGGGACGAGTTTCGCCAATGTGGTGATGGAACACCCGGGCGGCCAGCCTCCCCGCAACGTGGTCTACAACTGGGATTGCCACGCCGTCAACTGCCATGTCTTCGACGATGCCCGCTGGCGCGTTCCCTATTTCGACCAGGCCATCTCGGCACTGATTACCGACCTCTACGACCGGGGTTTAGACCGGGACGTCCTGCTGGTGGTCACCGGCGAGTTTGGCCACACTCCACGAATCAGCTATCAGAAGGGAACCAACACCGGAGTGGTTCAGCCGGGCCGCGACCATTGGCCGGGCGTCTACTCCGCGCTCCTGTCCGGGGGCGGCCTGCGGACGGGCCAGGTGATTGGCAGCTCCAACACGCTCGGCGAACGGCCCGCCGACCGACCCCTTTCTCCCGACGACATCTGGGCAACGGTCTACCGGCATTTGGGCATCTCGACCGAACAGACGTTCCCCAATCTCTCGGGCCGGCCGATGCCCATCCTCCCCCAGGGCAAACCGATTCGCGAACTGCTCTGATTCCGCGCAGCGGCCAAGCTCCGATCGACCGTCTCGAGCAACCGCGATCCGCCCGCGTTGGCCGGTCGCCTCAACTGAACCGCAGCGCGTACAAATCGGTATCGCTGAGGGTGACCCTCAGACGGATAGGCGTGCCCGCCAGCCGCCGCACATCGGGCGAGCCGCGCCACGTGACACTCCGATCGAGTTCGTCACCGAACGTCTCGTCGGCGTCATCCAGCGCGTAGCCTTCTACGGGCCGACCCTCGGACGTTTGGATCTCGACCTTGAGTGTGCCGGCCGCCGAGCTGGCAAAATTGACCGCCAAATGGTCCCCCGCGAACACGATCGGCCGCGTGGTCAACTCCCCGCCCGAGAGGGGCGACGTCGCCGAGACGAACCCGTCCTGGCGCAGCGTGTGGCGGGTCATCCGCGACCCCTCCCCATGCCACTTGCCGGAGCTGGCGTAAAAAGAGAGCTCGTCGGGCGCGCCGGGCAGCGACGATGCGGTGGTCACCATATTCCAGGCGACGTCGTTGTGGGCGTAGTACCAGGAATCGGGCCGCTGGATCCCGGGCGGCAGAAAGGCCTCGTTCCAGCGGTTGAACTCCACGCCGTCCCGGCTCGCCATCAGTTGCGTCTCGGTCAGCGCGGTCCCGTACCGAATGTGCGCCGCGGCGCGCAATTCCCGCTTTTTCAGCTCGGGCAGGGCCCGCATCGAGGGGCTCCAGCCGCGCTCGATGTAGCGCATCGGAAAACCGAGCAACAGATGGGGCGCCCGGAAATAGGGGATCACGTTGTTGGTGTACATCTGCTGGTCGGGGGAGTCGGTGTACGTCAGTTCGCGCTCCTCGGTCCAGGTGACCAGGTCGTCGGAGACGGCCGTGCGGATGGCCCGGATCCCGGCCGGTTTCCAGTTCTTGGCTTCGGTCACCCCGGCGGTAAAATACCGCCAGTAGGCGCGGTATTTTTCAATCGTCGGGTCCCAGAACCCAATATTGGCCGAATCGAAGGCGCCGTTGGTAATCACCGCCTTGTCATGCGCTCGCTTCCAATGAATGCCGTCGGGCGAGGTAAACAGCGCCATCCCTCCGGTGGTCGACTTCAATCCCCCGAACGCCTTCAGACGCTCCCCCTCCGGGCAGCCCGGCCGCTGGTCGACAAAGGGGCTGAAATTATGGCTGCCGGGCCCCTGCCAGACGATGTTGTTCTGTTGCGAACCGCCGTGCGCGAACAGACCCAACTCGGGGGTCTCCCAGGCGATCCCGTCGCTGCTGTGGGCAACGCAGGTCACTTCCCGATTGGTGGCGCGGATCTGATTGTCGACCAGGTCGAAATCGAAGCCCCGGTAGTACATCCGGTACAGGTCGCCGTCGCGGAACACGGTGTGGTATCCGCTCGAGGTCCCCTCCCACGATCGGTTGTGATGGATCACTTGTTCCCGCGGGATCGGGTGGTGCAGCTCGTACGTCAGCTGGCCTTTCGTCTGTTCCACCAGGAAGTCATCCAGGAACAACTCACGCCGCGAGCCCATCTGGTACAGCGACTTCGGCTCACGACTCGGCTGAGCCCCCCGCACCGCGTCCCCTTGCACCGCACCGGTTGCCACCGCAGCGGTCAATCCGCTCTCGAGAAAATGTCGTCTGTTGATCGTCATCACAGCGTTCCTCACCGATTCCGGTTTTGTCGACCACCGCCGCCCGTAACGCCAGGGCCCCGGGACCCCACTGCGGGTCCAACCCATTGTCGGCTACCGACGCGGACACGGACAGGGCCCTGCGGGTGCCCGGCTGGCCGGCGTTTGCCAGCCGCCCGCGACATTGCATTACAATGACACGCCCGCTGTCACTCCCGCGCCCCGCGGGAGCGACCTACCACCCTAGGGAGTTCCGACCGTGAACCATCCACCGAGACGCACCCGCTGGTGGCCGCTCCTTCCGGCCCTGTCGCTCACATGCGCGAGCCTGCTCTCTGGAGCCGCGCCGCGACAGGACGGCCAACCGTACCGCGTGATCTTCAACTGCGATGGGCACAGCGTCTTCGCCACCGCCAAAGGGGACGTGGCCGCCTTCGTCGACAACGTCTTCGGACCGCTGGCCGACAGCCACGTCGACGCGCTGTTCTGGAACGATGGGGCCGGTGGAAACACGGCCAACTACGACAGCCCGGTCCTGGAGCGGACCGGTCGGCGAATCGGGAAGGTCGACGACACGCTCGAACGCTGGATCGGTGAGGGCAACGACCCCCCAAAAATCATTGTCCGCGAGGCGCACCGGCGCGGCATCGACGTGTTTTACAGCCTCCGCGTCAACGACATCCACGACTCCTTTTTGCCGAACGAGTTCGCGACTTTCAAGGCCGAGCACCCGGAGTGGCTGCTGGGAGACGCGAAGCTCACGGGCGAGGGACATAGCCTCGCGGCGCAAGTCCCCAGTGATGTCTACTCATCGGAATTCCTCAGTTCCCTTAACTTCGCGGTCCCCGAGGTCCGGGACCTGAAGGTGCGCGCCATCCGGGCCGTCGCCGATCGCTACGACTTTGACGGGATCGAACTCGACCTGATGCGTTTCCCGCGCATGTTCCGGGCGTTTCTCGAATTCCGCAACTCCGCCGTGCTGACCGATTTCGTGCGCACGGTGCGCCAGACGCTGCGCGCGCGCGGCGCGCAGCGCGGACGGCCCTTCAAGCTGGCGGTCCGGGTCGACGAAAACCTGGTGGCCTGTCGCCTGGACGGGTTCGACGTGCAGAGCTGGGTCGACGAGGGCCTGATCGATCTGCTGATCGTCGGTGATTACGCGTTTCCCGAAGGGCGCGACGTGCAGCAATTCAAGGCGCTCACCCAAAACACCCCCGTTCAGCTCTACGTCTGCGTCGCGCACCCCAACAAAATGATTGGCGGGAAGACTTTCCTGCAGGGCGACTCGTCGTCGGTGCTCCGCGGACTGGCGGCCAACTACTGGCACAGCGGGGCCGATGGTGTCTACCTATTCAACTGGTTTCCGCACACGCAGCCCTATCAAAAGGCGCTGCTGCGCCAAGTGGGCGACCCCCGCGAGCTGGCGTCTGTGGACAAAATCTTTCCGGTCGACTGCTCGGAGTACGGGCCCGGGCTGACCCGTAAAGGCCCGTCCAGCCCGCGTTACCACAACTGGCTATTCGCCACCCTGCCGGTCGCACTCCACGCGGTGCGCCAGCAGGAGTCCCTGACCCGGATCCCGGTCGACGTAGCAGACCGTGGAGACGGTGACGGGGACGGTGAAAAGCCCGAGCTGCGGTTGTGGGTCCAACTCCAGAACCTGGTCCCCGGCGATCGGGTCGCTTTCCAGATCAATGGCCACCCGCTGACGCCCCAAAGTCCCTCCGGTAGCGACGGTCTGTTGCGGTTTGCCCTGACGCCGCAGCAACTCAAGCTGGGCCGCAATCAGGTCGGCGCCCGGCTCGTCGAGCGCGGCCAAACGGCGGGCGACCCGATCCTGCTCTCCGCGGTCGAAATCCACCTCGATTACCCATAGCGTTTTCGACAGGCCCGTCCCGTTCGGCCTCAACCGAAACGGGCGACTGGTGTATGATGAGGGCACTCCCAGGACCCTGCGTGACTCCCCCATCAAAGGGGCCTCGATGGCCACACCCCACCCTTTCGCCACGCGTCTGCTGTGCCTGCTGCTGGCGATGACCGGCCGCGCCGCCGCTGTCGAGCTGACGTACGACCGCGACGTGCGCCCGATCCTCAAGGCCCACTGTTTCCAGTGCCACGGTGAGCTGGGTGTCCAGAAGGGGGGCCTCGACCTGCGGCTGCAACGCTCGATCGTGGCGGGCGGTGAGAGCGGACCGGCGGTCCGTCCGGGTCAACCGGGTGACTCGCTGCTGTTGGCCCGCGTCGTGGCGGGGGAAATGCCCCCCGGCAAGAAGCGCCTTGCGGCCTCCGACATCGGCAGGCTTCGCGAGTGGATCCGCCAGGGAGCCGCCCCCGGGCGCCTCGAGCCCGAGATCGTCGGTGAGAGTGACTTCAGCCCGTCCGAGCGGGCGTTCTGGTTGTTCCAGCCCCTGGGGGACCAGCGCCCGCCGATTTCCGTGGAGACGGACTCTCCCGTCGATCGTTTCATCGCGGAACGCCTCCGCACCGAAGATCTGACGTTCTCGCCACCCGCATCGCGGTCGGTCCTGGTCCGACGGCTCTATTACGACCTCCTCGGCCTGCCGCCGAGCCCCGCGGAGGTCGCCGCATTTCTGGCCGACACCGCACCGGCCGCCTACGAGCGGCTGGTCGATCGGCTGCTGGCGTCACCGCGCTACGGCGAACGGTGGGGACGCCATTGGCTCGATGTGGCGGGCTACGCCGATTCCGAGGGGTACGTCGATTCCGATCCGGTGCGGCCCTGGGCCTTTCGCTACCGGGACTACGTGATCGGGGCCTTTAACGCCGGCACCCCCTACGACCAGTTCGTCGTCGAACAACTGGCGGGAGACGAACTGGTCGCGCCCCCCTACCACGATCTCTCCGAGTCGGACATTCGCCGCTTGACGGCGATCGGATTCCTTCGCATGGCTCCCGACGGCACGGGCGCCGCGGGCGCCGAACCGAACGTGGCCCGCAACCAGACCATCGCCGACACACTCAACATCGTCAGCACCTCTCTGCTCGGCCTGACCGTCGGCTGCGCGCGCTGCCACAACCACCGCTACGACCCCATCAGCCAAAAGGACTATTACCGCCTCCGCGCCATCTTTGCACCCGCACTCGACTGGCGAGCGTGGAAGGCCCCCGACCAGCGGCGCCTTTCGCTCTACACTGCCGCGGACCGCGATCTGGCTGCCCGTATCGAGACCAAAGCCAAGGCGGCCGACCAGCACCGCAGCGAGATCATTAGCGCCCACCTGGTACGAACGCTCCACGAGGAGCTGATCAAGTCCCCCGACAACTTGAAGACCGTACTGAAAACGGCCTATCAAACGGCGAGCGCCCAACGGACGCCGGAGCAGGTGGCGCTGCTCAAGAAATACCCCAACGTTCGCAACATCAACAGCGGCTCGCTCTACCTGTACAGCGAACAGCGGGCCCGTCGGGCGGATGAAATTGCCGCCTTCGCCGACGCCAAGGAGCGGGCCTTCATCGAGGCCGTCCGGTCGGCGGCGCTGGCCGCGCTGCCGACCACCGAACAGAACCTGCTAGAGGCCGCTCTGCAGACGCCGACTGCCGAGCGCAGCGACGACCAGAAAAAGCAACTCGCGCAGCAACCGGCCGTCGCCGTCGACGCGACCACGCTGGCCACGCACGACCCCCAGGGGGCTGCGCTGGTCGCCGAGTACCGCCAGGCGTCCGAGCGCTGCCGAAACACCGATGCCAAGAAAGAGCTGGCCGATCTGGCAGACGCCGTCAAACAGATCCGCGCCACGATTCCCGAGGAGCCTTTCCTGCGGACGTTGACCGAACCGCCGGACCACACACCGCAGACATTCCTGTTTCGGCGCGGCGACCACAACGCACCGGCCGAGGAGGTGCTCGGCCCGGCCGAACTTTCGATCGTGTCGGCCCACCTGCCGGTCTCGATCCCGGCCAACGACCCCGCGCTGCCCACCACCGGCCGCCGGCTGGCCTACGCGCGCCACCTCACCAGCGGGCGTCACCCGCTGCTGGCGAGAGTGATCGTCAACCGCATCTGGTACCACCATTTTGGTCGGGCGTTCGTCAACTCGCTGGGGGACTTTGGTGAACTGGGTGAGCGCCCCACACACCCGCAGCTGCTCGACTGGCTGTCGCGCGACCTCGTCGATTCGGGGTGGCAGATCAAACGACTGCACCGCCTGATCCTCTCGTCGGGCACCTACCGGCAGCAATCCACCCGCAATGAGCGTCTCGACACGATCGACCCCGACAACCGCCTGTACGCCCGTCAATCGATGCGCCGCGTCGATACGGAGGTGTTTCGCGATGCCGTGCTGGCCGTCAGCGGCCAGTATGTGAACCAGATGGCCGGCCCGCCGATTCCCGTCATGGAAGACGCGGTGGGGCAGATCGTGCTCGGACAGGAAGACCTGGATGGCGAGCGCAAACCGCGCGCCGCGGGTGGCCTGGGTGGCCAGTCGCACCGCCGCAGCCTGTACGTGCAGGTGCGTCGCAGCCGCCCGCTGGCGGTGCTGGAAACCTTTGACCTGGCGACCGTCGCGCCCAACTGCGTCAAACGGCCGGCCTCCAACGTGGCGCCGCAGGCGTTGTTGCTGATCAACAGCCGCTTCATGGTCGACTACGCCGAGGCGTTTGCGGCCCGGCTGCAAAGGGAGCGGGGTGGCGACCTGCGCGGGCAACTACAGCACGCCTGGCAGCTGGCGTACGCGCGCCCGGTCGATGATCAGACGCTGGACCGCTTCGTGGGGTTCATCGCCGCACAAACGAAGCGCTTCGCCACCTCGGGTGCAAAGCAAAACGGCGACCCCCAACAACGCGCGCTGGCCGTCGCCTGCCAGGCCATCCTGGCAGCCAACCAGTTCCTCTACCTCGATTGACACTCCTCGTCAGGGAACCCCGTCCGATGCAACCCCTGAACTCGCAGACCCCGCCCGTGAGCCCGTCGACGCGCCGCCATTTCCTGGCCCGGGCGGCGCTGGGCAGCGTTCCGCTGGCGCTGGCCTGTCTGGCGCGCCGTGCGGCGCAGGCGGAACCGGTCAAACCCGACCTGGGGATTCACAGTTTCGACCTGGCCCCCAAACGGCCCCACCGCGCGCCCCGCGCCACCGCGATGATTTCGATGTTCATGCAGGGCGGTCCCAGCCAGATGGACCTGATGGACCCCAAGCCGATCCTCAACCGGATGCACCTGCAACAATTTCCCGGTGAAATCAAATATGACAACGCGGCCCAGGCCAGCTCGCGGATCCTCGGCTGCCCCTGGTCGTTCCGCAAATACGGGCAGAGTGGGACCGATCTGTCGGAGCTGTTGCCCGGTTTATCGCGCGTGGTCGACGACATTCTGGTAATTCGCTCGATGCGCACCGGGGTCAATAACCACGGCCAGTCGATCCACGCCATGAACAGTGGCCGCACCCAGAGCGGTCGCCCGGCACTGGGCAGCTGGGTGACCTACGCCCTGGGCGCCGAGACCGACGAACTGCCCGGCTACATCGCCATGACCGACCCGGCCGGNCTGCCCGTGGAAGGGGTCCTCAACTGGTCCAACGGCTGGCTCCCTTCGCTGTTTCAGGGGACCGTGATCCGCCCGGTCGAGCCGCGGATCCTGAACCTCGACGCGCCGCCACACTTCGTGGGNCGCACCCAGGCCGATTTCCTCGAGCTGCTGCAGGGGCTCAATCGCCGCCACCTCGGGGCCCGGCGGCGCGAGTCGGAGCTGGACGCGCGGATCGCAAATCTGCGACTGGCGGCCCGCATGCAGACCGCCGCCCGCGAGGCGCTCGACATCGGCCGCGAAACGGCCGCCACGCACGCGCTGTACGGCCTCGATCGTCCCGAGTCGCGCGAGTTTGGCACCCGCTGCCTGATCGCCCGCCGTCTCGTGGAACGGGGCGTCCGCTTCGTTCAGCTGTTCACCAAGAACCAGTACTGGGACCACCACGGATCGATTCGCAGCTCGCTGCCCGCCTCCTGCTTGAAAGTGGACGTGCCCGCCGCGGCGCTGGTCCAAGATCTCAAACAGCGGGGCCTGCTCGACACCACGGTGGTCCACTGGGGGGGGGAAATGGGGCGTCTCCCGGTGATCCAGAACGACACCGGGGTGGCCAACTTTGGCCGCGACCACAACACCTACGGGTTCAGCATGTGGGTNGCNGGNGGNGGNTTCAAAGCNGGNGGNACNNACGGCACNACNGACGANTTCGGNCANCGNGCCGTNGANNANATCGTCAANCACTNNGACTACCACAAAACGCTGCTGCATCTGTTCGGCCTGGAAGCGGAGCGGGTGACCCACAAGCAGAACGGGCGTCAGCAGTCGCTACTCGATGGTCAGCCGGGCAAACTGATCCCTGGCCTGTTGACTTGATCGCGCCGCGGCACAGGCGTCCTCAAGCCCCGCCTGCCGCGGGCGTTACCGCCCTA
>PADE01000270.1 GCA_002702965.1 Planctomycetaceae bacterium | reverse complement strand
CTGAATGTGCGGGGACTCTGCGAGTAGTGGGTACGCTGTGTGGTGTACTGCTCCCGATGGTGCCACGGACGAACTCGGCTATCGCAGTGTGGAGAATGTGGTCACGGTCCACGACCTGCACGCCACCGTGCTGCACCAAATGGGATTGAGCCACAAAAAACTCACCTACCGGCACCAGGGACACGATGAGTCACTGACCGATTCCCGTGTCACCGCTGCGCGCGTAGTCGGGGATCTGTTGACCAACGACGTGCAGCCGGTTTGAGCGTTTTGAGAATGGATCGGCGCACAGGCAACTTCAGACAACGAACCTGCGAGCCTCGCTTGTATTGGGGTTGGGTGCCAACGCGATGCGGCGCCGGCCGGAGCCGCCTGCAAACGGCTCCGGCCGTAGCGGTCCTGATAATCACAAGCGGGGTAGCGGCCATCGCCGAGTTCCCGCTCCAACAGCCCCCACCCAACACCGCCCCACCCGGAGACCGACGAGGGGATGCTGAGGGTCAAAGCACGCTGCGCCGTCGCCCCGCCAAGGCGTGGCCGCAGGCGGCTGGATTCAACGCGGTGGTGGCAACCCACCGGTTTTTCGTCGCTGGTTCGAACGGCAATGGGACTGCGCCCAGCAGGTCGTCGCGGGTGTGGTTTACACAAGCCAAACGCCGGCGAAAACCGACCAGGCTGATGCCCTTACCGGCGGTCGTTCCGGCTCCGGCAGAAAACGCGACGACCCCAGAGCGAGTGGCGCTCGGCAAGATGCTGTTCTTCGATCCCCGACTGTCGCGCGATAATCGCATAAGTTGCGCCTCCTGCCACCGGCCAGAAAAAGCGTTTAGCGATGGCCGGGCCGTTTCTTCCGGAGCGGGCGGCAAACCGCTCTCGCGCAACACACCAAGCTGCCTCAACGTCGGTTACTACCGCAACCTGTTTTGGGATGGTCGCGCGGCCAGTCTGGAGCAGCAGGCTCTGGCACCCATTCGATCAGCCGCCGAAATGAACCAGCCATTGGATGCTCTGGAAACAGAACTGAGGCGGATTCCCGGTTACGTCACCGCGTTCACTCGGGCCTTCTCCAAGCCACCCGATCGCGCGGGGATTGCTCGCGCACTGGCGGCATTCCAGCGCACGTTGGTAACTGGGCCATCCCCCTTTGTGCGGTTCCTCAACGGGGACAAGCGGGCGCTTTCGGCCGACGCCAGAGCCGGATTGGAACTGTTTCAAGGCGAGGCAGGTTGTATCCGCTGTCACCATGGCCCGTTGCTCAGTGATGGCAAGTTCTACCGATTGGGAGTCTCCTTTCAGGATGCCGGCCGCGGCCGGGTTACGGGGAAGCGGGAAGACCGCTTCCGTTTCCGCACCCCCTCGCTCCACCAGGTCGCCGAGACGGGCCCGTATATGCACAACGGATCACTGAAAACCCTGGAGGACGTCGTCACCTTCTACTACCGCGGCATCCCTGACAATGGCCCGCACGGCCTGACCCCCGACACGACTGCTCTGCGGGGCCAGAGTTTCTCCGAGATTCCACTGCTGGTCGCTTTCCTGGAGTCGCTTTCCGGAAAAACGCCGGCAGTGACACCACCTCGCCTCCCCTGACCGGCGAGGTATCACATCCGGCGCGAAATACCCGCCGCCCGGGCGGCGGGGGTGACTGCCGCCTGAACAAAAACCCGTACCCTCAGCGTCCCACTTCCCGCTCGGACACCCGGGGCACTCAAATCCACATCGATCGGAATGTGCTGGCCAAGCCAGCCGCGCTTGGATAAGCTCATGCTTGATTTGGCAATCATTCTTGATTTGCCAAACCGTCCCTTTTGTTCCAATCGATACCGCTGCCCATCGATACCGCTACACGCTGCTCCGACCTTTCCCGGGAACGAGGAGCAACCTCCGTCGGTGTGCGTGGGGGTGGCAGAACCCGCAATCCGACATCCCCCGGCGGTCACACAAACATCAGACACCTCCCATGTGCGGTGAGCATTCAAGGGTGGCGCAGGCCGACCGTTTCACCGCCTTTGCAACCGGGACATACGATGCACTTAAGCTGGCCTCCCATCCCAACGATTCGTTGCTGCGCGCTCCTCCTCGCGGCCTGCCTGCTGGTGTTGGGTCATCACAGCACCGCCGCTGAAAAGATCGCTATTCAACCGATCGCGGGAACGATCAACTGGATCTACAGCTACCCGGAAGGCCGGCAACGGGCCCGGCAAAGCGGCAAGCCTCTATTCGTCGTCTTCCGCTGCGAACGCTGAGTGGCCTGCGCCGATTTCGATGGGCAGGTTGTCCGTCAGGATCAAGAGATCGCCGCGTTGGCGAGACAATTCATTTGCGTTCGCATTCAATCGATGAACGGGATTAACCTGGACCTGTTTCAGTTTGAGTACGACCTGACCTGGATGGCGTTTTTCATGGATGATCGCGATCGCTTCTACGCGCGCTATGGCGGCCGTGTAGATGAGGACGCCGAATCGCACCTCACCCAGCAGTCGCTAGCCCGCCTGATGCGACAAGTCGTCGACCTGCACCGCACGAGGGCAGTGCAAACTAGTCGCTACGAACCGCGGGGGCGCAATCTCCGCACACCCGAGCAGATCCCGACGATGGCCGCCATGCTCCGCGAACGGAAAAACAAATGCATCCACTGTCACGATGTCAAAGTCGCCCAGCTGCGACATCTGCAGAACCTAGGACAATTCGCTCGTGAGCAGGTATTCACCTATCCAACCCCTGCCAATGTGGGCCTCACGACCGATCCGCAACGGCAAAACGTCGTCACGGCGGTGACCGCCAACTCACCCGCGGCACGCAGTGGAATCCGCGCCGGGGATCGACTGACTGCAGCCGACGGCCAGCGCATTTTGACATTCGGCGACTTCTCGCGCGTGCTCGAAAAAACACCTCGGCGGAGCAGACTGGACGTGGTCTTCCAGCGCGGCGGGAAATCACTCACCGGCAGCCTACAGCTCGCTGGCAACTGGCGGCAAACAAGCGACCCCTCCTGGCGCGAGTCACTCCACGTGGCCGGCCCCAACTGCGGGCTGTGGGGAAAGCAGCTCTCCGCGGCCGACAAGAACAAACGCGGGATTGCCGCTGGTGCGCTGGGATTGAAAGTGACCTTTATCTGGGGCGCACATACCCGCCGCGCCGGCCTGCAGACCGGTGACATCATTGTCGCACTAGACGGGGTTCGTCGCGAAATGACCATCCAGCAACTGCACTCCTACCCAATGCTGAAAAAGGATTACGGTGATTCGATGCCGATCATCGTGCTCCGCGGCAAACGACAAGTGCCCTTGACGATGCGTTTTCCTAAACAACCCGTTGATTGACCGGGCCAGCAGCGGTCACGGAAACCTGGCGACGGCAATCCACCCACAACATCAACGCATTCGGGTTGTCTCACCATCGGCGGGTACAGGCGGTCGCGGACCGCCCGTCAACATTGCCGATTGTCGTCCGCTTGGCTACACTCAAGCGGTTCTGCAGTTCCTCCCTCATTGCGATCAAACGGTGCATGAGAAACTGCCCTCCAGTCCGCTCGCTACGACGGTTTTCCCTAGCTGCCATCCTGGTTGGGTGGTCGTCGGTGGCACGTGCCGACGAACCCCCGGTCCTGCATGTCGATCCCGAGCAGGGGCAGCTGTGTGGAACACTCGAGCGCCTACAGCTACTGGTCACTGCGCGTGACGAGCGGGGTGAGCCGCGCGACGTGACGTCCGACGCGACCTACCGCTCGCTCGCGCCCGCGATCCTCTCGGTCGACGACACGGGCCTGGTAACGCCTCTCGCCTCGGGGCAAGGCGCCGTCGAAGTCCGCCACGCTGGGACCGCCCGCCGCATCCCCATCGAGGTCGTATGGGGGAGGGCCGTCGCCGCTGCCAGTTTCCGTGACCACGTGCTGCCGATCCTCACTCGATCGGGATGCAATCAGGGAGCATGTCACGCGTCGCAGTTCGGCAAAGGCCATTTCAAGCTCTCCGTTTTCGGTTTCGACAGCGCCGCGGACCACCGGGCTATCGCGCGGGATTTTCAACAACGTCGGATCGCACCGGTCCGCGCCACGGAGAGCCTGCTGCTGAAGAAACCGACGTTACAGGTCGCGCATGGTGGCGGCCGGCGTCTGGCGCGCGGTTCCTACGCCTACCATGTGCTGCGTACCTGGATTGCCGAGGGCGCGGCAGCCCCCACCTTCAAGGCGAACGATTTCCCTGCGGCCATCGACGAAGACCTCCGGGCCCTCGTCGTGACGCCCGGCAGCCGCAGGTATCGCAGTGGACAGACCCAGCAACTTCGCGTGGTGGCGCATTACCGCGACGACCGCACGCGCGATGTCACGGTGCGCGCCCGCTACGACAGCCTGGATGACGGGGTCGCGGTGGTCACTCCAAACGGACGACTGACGATCGTCGGTCCCGGCCAGGCGGGCGTCATGGTCCGTTACCGAGGTCAGACCGCCGTCGCACAGATCATCTCCCCCTATGCCGACGCGGTCGATCTGTCCAATTTCGAACCTCGAAATTGGATCGACGAAAAGNTCCTCCAACAGTGGCATCGGCTGGCGATCACACCCGCTGGCAATTGCCGCGACGCGGAGTTNATACGTCGCGCGTTTCTGGACTGCCTGGGAACGCTGCCGGCACCAGCAAAGGTCACCTCGTTTCTGGCGTCGGGCAATCCGAAAAAGCGCGCCGACCTGGTCGACGAAATTCTGGGGCTGACCGGGGACCCCCAACGGGATCTCTACCGCGAGGAATTCAGCAGTTACTGGACACTCAAATTTGGTGACGTGCTGCGTAACAACCGCAAGACTGCCGGCGACAGCGGAATGTGGTCGCTGCACAACTGGTTGAAGCAGGCAATGCGGCGCAACAAGCCACTCGATCAATTGGCGCGCGAACTGATCACCGCCCAGGGATCAATCTTTGAGAACGGACCTGTCAACTACATCGCCTACTCACCGCGCCCGACCGACAACGCCAGCGTCGCTCCGGCCACCGACCTGGCGGAGACGACGGCCCAGGTCTTTCTGGGAGTGCGGCTACAGTGCGCCCGCTGCCATCATCATCCCTTCGAGGCCTACAGCCAGGCTGATTACTACGGTCTAGCCGCGTTCTTCACCCGCTTACAGAGCAAGACCAGTGACGCGTTCGGTGAGCTGGGATTCGACGCGGTCGTCAGTCTCAAACCGACCGGCGAAATCCGCCATCCGCGTAGCGGTCAGGTGGTGCCTCCCAAGCCGCTACTGTCGGACCCGATCGATGCCACAGGGTTCGCCGACCTCCGAGAGCCACTGGTCGATTGGCTGCTGGAGCCCAGCGGCCGCCGGTTTGCCCGCAGTATGGTAAACCGCGTCTGGGGCTATTTGTTAGGCACCGGAATCGTCGAACCCGTGGACGACATGCGGTCCACCAACCCGCCCTCGAACCCCGCATTGCTGGACGCTTTGGCCGCACACCTGGTCGAGAATGGTTACGACCTGCGTCAACTGCTGCGCAGCATCCTCAACTCGCGCGTGTATCAACTGACCTCCATCGCGCGGCGAGAAAACCTCAATCAGACCCGCTTCTACACACAATACAACGTCAAACGGCTTCCCGCCGAAGTGCTGCTCGACGCGATCAACTTCGCCTGTGGTACGCGCGAGGCATTTCCCGATGTCCCGCTCGGGACCCGCGCCATTGAACTGCCAGATCCCAACTTTGAATCGTATTTCCTGGATACCCTCGGGCGACCGCAGCGACTGACACACTGCGAGTGTGAACGCACCGTGGAACCGAATATCGCTCAGGTACTGCACCTCGCCAATGGCGGCCTGCTGCAGGAGAAGCTGACCGCCGAGAGCGGGCGCATCGAGCAGGTGCTCCAACGGGGTGCCGACGACACCGAGGCGATTCGTGAGTTTTATCTGGTGACGTTCTGCCGCCCGCCCAGTGAGGAAGAGTTGAACCACTGCCGTGATCTCATCAAACGCTCCGCCACCCGTCGCGAGGGCCTGGAAAACATCCTCTGGGCACTCTGCAACAGCCGCGAATTCCTGTTGAATCATTAAGCGAGAACCGATGCAGTTCAGCGAGCCCTGTGACTCGCCGACTCAAACGACTACAGGTCAGACCATGTTAAACCTCTTTCCGCACACCACCACCGACTGCAGATCGCCCAACCGACGTCATTTCTTGCTGCGGGTCGGCAGCTTGGCCGGTCTCGGGGCGGCGCTGCCCGAGTCACTCGTGAGGCGGCCGGCGGCCGCCGACGGTGCGCCCCACCGGTCCGACATCAACTGCATTCTGGTCTGGACACGTGGCGGAACCAGTCACCACGATACGCTCGATCCCAAACCGGATGCCAAGGCCGAAGTCCGGGGCGAGTTCGGCGCCATCGACACGGCTTTACCGGGCGTCCAGTTCACCGACCTGGTACCTCATTTTGCTCGCCACGCTGACCTGTTCTCGGTCGTGCGGAACCTGAACTCGATCAACGGGGCACACGGGACGGCCGACGCGATCATGATGTCGGGCTGGCAGATGAACCCCAACATCACGTATCCGTGCTACGGGTCGGTGATCGCGAAGGAACACGGGTACCGAGACAACATGCCACCGTTTGTGCAGCTGAGAAATGAGGTCGATCGCAAATTTTTTGGCGGAACGGCCGGCTATCTGGGAATCGCGTACAACCCCTTCGAGATCCACGCCGATGCAAACGAAGCAGAATTCTCTGTGCGCGACTTGACGCCGCCCGGTGGGATGAGCCTGCAGCGTGTTCGACTGCGGAGAGAAGCGCTGCAGACGATCGATCGATTCCAACGAGGCCTCGATCGACAGCCAGCCTTCCTCGATGCACTGGACGGCTACTATCAGAACGCGTTCGACATGGTGACCTCACCGGCTACACAACGCGCGTTCGATCTGGGCCGAGAAACAGACAGCACCCGAGACGCGTACGGCCGCACGACGTTCGGCCAAAGCTGCCTGTTGGCCCGACGGCTGATCGAGGCGGGTACGCGATTCGTCACCGTCAGCGATGGCGATTGGGATACCCATCGCGACAACTTCACACGACTGCGTGAATTGACACCCCCGGTCGACCGAGGCTTCACCGCGTTGCTACTGGACCTCAAACAGCGAGGGCTACTGGAGAACACGCTGGTCGTCTGGCTCACCGACTTCGGCCGCACACCGACGATCAACCCCGCCGCGGGGCGCGACCATTGGGCATCCGCCGGGATCGCCGTCTTTGCCGGGGCAGGCACCCCGGCGGGCACCATCATCGGCCAGACCGATGCGATCGGTGGCCAGAGCGTGGGTAGGGAGTACTACCCGCGGGACATCGCGGCCACGATCTACCACAAACTGGGCATTCCAAAACATACCACCTACCAGATCGGGAACGGGCGACCGATGCGCCTCAACGAAGGCCAGCCGATCGATGCGCTACTGTAGTCTCCACACGCCGATGCCCCATCGGTGGGGCCCTCTCTCGGACCCCTCGACCTGCCGTTTCCCCGAAATGGATGACCGTATGTTGCGATTGCGTCTGTTGCGATTGATGGTACCACTCTTCGTCGCGATGCTCTGGACGGGAACGGTCCTGGCAGAATCAAAGATCAGTTTTCGGCAACTGACGCGAACGTTCCCGGTAGCGGTGCAGCGGGGATCGACAACAGAAGTCCAGATCTCTTCCAACTTTTCGTTGAACGAGTCCCACACGACCTTCTTTGTACCGCCTGGTCCGAGTATGGATTTTGCCGAGAGCCAGAACAAGCCGGACGAATGGTCCGATCCCGAGGAAACGGATATCGGCACGCCGTTTCGTTTTCGGGTCCGTGTTCCGGACGACCAAGCCCCGGGGGTCTATGAATACCGTGTCGCGACGCAGCAATCGGTATCGAGTGTCGGTCACCTACTGATTACCGATCATCCCGTCACGGTCGAAGGTGAAGCAGTGAACGACACCCGCGATACGGCCCAGTCGATTCGCGTACCCGCCGCCGTTTGCGGCACGATCGAGGACTTCGAAGACGTCGACTACTACCGCATCGCAGGGACCGCGGGCCAGGACCTCGTCTGTCAGATCTTCGCGCAGCGCGTCACGCGAGCGATCCACACGATGGCAATCCGCTATCCCAAAATCCACCTAATGGATTCGATGCTCACGCTGTTCGGTCCCGATGGTCGGATCATCGCCCAAAACGACAATTTTGTGGGGGGCGACGCCATGCTCCACGTGCGGTTACCGGTCACCGGCCATTATGTTCTGGAGGTTCGCGACACCCGCTACGCCGGCGATCCGCGCTATGTCTACTGTGTAGAAGTGTCGCACGATCCGTTGGCCTTCGGAACAAGGCCGTTGGCCCTGGCAGCAACCCAGGACATCGATGTGGTGCTGTCACGACCGGAAAACACACCCTTGGGCGCAGCGGCACTGGTCTCGACGGATAGCGACCCGTCGAATCGTGTCCGAGTCAATCTCGTCAACGATGGGCAGCCGGCCCTCGACGCGAAGCGATACCGCAACCGGCTCATCCGAGGTCTTTTCGAGTCCGGGCGTGCGACCAATCCGGTTCCCCTGCTGGTCAGCTCGCGCCCGCAAATCGTCGCAACTGATGACCGGGGCACAGACAATCCGCGCCCCATCAGCTTGCCGGTGGGTATCTCCGGGTATTTTACAGGACCCAACCAAACGCACGCGTTCCAATTTGCCGGAAAGCAGAACGCCTACTACCTGTTCGAAGTCGACTCTCGACGGCGCGGCCTGGCGGTCGACAGCGTACTCACCATTTTCGACACCGCGGGAAAAGAACTGGCCAGCAACGATGACGGCTATTTTACGAAAGACGCCAAGCTGTATTTTCAGGCACCGGCGGATGGCGATTTTGTCGTTACGGTGCGGGATCTTAACGGCCGCAGCGGAGATCGCTTTGCCTACCACCTGACCGCCGAGCCAAGTGGCCCCGATTTCGAAGTACACGGTGAATACTACTACGGCATGCTGTCGCCAGGCGGACAAGCGATCTGGTTTGTTCGGCTCAAACGCCTCAACGGTTTTAAGGGGGCTGTTGAAATGCGCGCCACAGGACTGCCCCAGGGTGTCTCGTTCACCCCCGTCACGATTCCTCCGGGAATGAACCACTGCAGCTTGATTTTCTCCGCCGCCATGGACGCCCCCATCAACGCATCGCTGGTCCGCGTCAGCGGTCGCTCCGCGGTGCCGCGCGCCAACGGCGAAACGGTACAAGTCGAGCGGCAGGCACACGTGACCGCGGAATTGAGACGCGCCGGCGCCAGCCGCTTTTATCGCGCACCGATCAAGACTCAGTTGCTGGCGGTAACCAAACCGCTTGACCTGACGAGGGTCACCGCGAAACCGGACGAACTAACGTTGCCGCGGGGAGGCAAGACAACCATCACCGTCCGTATCGAACGCAGCGCCGAATATTCCGACCAGGTGCTGATCGACATGGCATTTTCGTTCTTCAGCACCAAGTACGGCGAACAGTTGCCTGCTGGAGTGACGATGTCCGCCGCCAGCGAGACCAAACTGACCGACGCCGATCTGGAGGCAACGATTGTGCTAGAAGCGACCGATCAAGCGCTGCTGGTCGAGCGTCTGCCGGTTGCAGCGCTGGCGCGGGTTCCGATCACGTATTCGATCATGACCAACTACGCGTCCAACCCGATGTACCTGACCGTTACTCCCAAGTAAACGCGGTTGCTCGCTACCACTCGGGGAAGCCAGGCCGGTCGGGCTCGGCCAACACGAGTTGGATGAACCAACCGCTGTGTCCAGCTCGGTTTTCACCGATTCCGGTCAACCGATGACGCGGGGACGTAAGGCGGTTGCTGTGGGTCATTCAACCGAGGTGATGCGATACAGTGGATCGAGCCCAGAGGCGATCCGGTTTACGTTGTCGGCTCCGGCCCGGCCGCGGCGGCGCGAGGTGCCCCGAGAACCGCCCGCCGTGTGCGGCGTCATGAGCACATTGGGCATTTCAAAGAACGGGTGCTCCAGCGGCAGTGGCTCGACCTCGAAGGCGTCTAGACCGGCGCCTGCAATTTGCCCTGTCTGCAAAGCCTCGATCAGCGCCTGCTCGTCAACGATCTCACCACGGGCGACGTTGATCAACACACTACTCGACTTCATCAACTCCAGCTCGCGCCGACCAATCAGGTTCCGAGTCGTCGCAGTCAGCGGTGTGTGCAGCGACACGTAGTCCGACTCGGACAACAGCTGTTCCAGATGCCCCGGGCCCCCACAGGATTCAACGAAGTGCGCCTTGCGCACGTCATTGGGCACGTCCACGGTGTCCACCGCCAGGATTCGCATGCCGAGTGGACCGGTCCGTAACGCAAGCTGCTTGGCGCTGTTGCCAAACCCGACCAACCCCAGCGTGGCCGATTCCAGATCGTCGGTGACCGGATCGTAAAACAGACCCGCGCGCAAGTTCACGTGATTCTCGGGGTACTTTTTGGCAAACCAGAGCATAAAAAACAGCGCGTGTTCGGCCAGCGCGACACTACTGAACTGTCCCGGTGTGTTGGCCAGCGGCAAGCCCTTGTCGAGGAAACACTGCACGTCGACATGATCGAGCCCGGTTCCCATGATCTGCCACAACTGCACACCGGCCTCCAACGCGGCGTCCAGCAAGTCGGGTGTGCTCATCTTGCCACCGAGTTCGACGACCACGCCCACTCCCTGCAACTGTTGGGGCGCGGGCTGCTCGAAGTCGAACATGATTATCTCGTGCTCGTCCGCGACAGCAGCCGCAAAGTCGTCGTACCACGGGTGCATGATTCCCGGTTGAGGGATATAGAGAACTTTCATCACGAGATCCTGCCAGGGGTTTGTGTTCACTGCTTGACGGGAGCCCCGGGACATCGCGCGGAGGTGGCCCGCGACCCGGCAGCCGGACTCACAAAACGGCGGTGCGCTGTCAGGCGACTGAGGACTCTCGGAGATTACACCGCGCCAAACGCTTCGATTCCGGCCCGCGCTGCACCAGCCAATAACATATAGTCCGTCCCGTAACTCAAGAACCGGAAGCCCTGATCGCGCCGTTGACGGAGATCTTCGGGCGAACCAACTCCCATCCCCACCGCGACCTGGTGTTCCACACCGGCCCCGAGGACTTGCTCGATACAGGCGTCGATCTGTGGAAAAGGCATTTCGTTGGGATTGAATCCGTACGACAAACAGAGGTCATAGAGTCCTAGAAACATCACATCGAGTCCAGGTACGGCGGCGATCTGGTTGATATTTTCAATCGCTTCAGCGGTTTCGATAATCACTGCCACGACGATCTGCTCGTTCGCGCGGTTCAGGTAATCTTCGTAGTCCTGTGCGTACCGCGAGGCGCGCAGTGGTCCAAACCCACGCGACCCAGCGGGCGGATAACGCGTGGCATTGACGATCGTCTCGACATCCGTCGCGGTGCGCACCATCGGCACGATGACTCCCATTGCGCCGATATCCAAGACACGCGCGATCTCCAGTGGATCGCCTCGCGTCACGCGGACGATCGGCGTCGCCACCGTCCCGCCCATGGCCATCATCATCTGTTCAACGCGCTCGCTCTCCACGGCAGAATGCTCGGTTTCGAGCACCAGCCAATCGAAGCCCGCATGACCGAGCATCTCGGCGATGTGGGGACTGCCCAGACCCAAAAAGGAACCGAGAGTCGGTTCACCTGCGAGCAGTTTCGCTCGCGTCGTGTTGTCGCGCACGTGGCTGGCACCCGTAGCTTCGTGGAACGGCCGTTGTTCTACGAATTGTCCTACAAGACGGCTACCGGGGCAATCGCGCATGCTTTCAATCGCTGGTTTCAGCGGGTAGATTCGGTGGGTACTTCCGCATTCGCACCACCCGCAACAAGGATTCCGAGCATGCCGCAACCCGGATCGGCACAGATGCCGCCGTGGAACCGGGAAGAACTGCCGGAGCCGCCGTCATTTCGGTGGCAGAACATCGCGGCCATGCTCGGCCCAGGCCTGTTCATGGCCGGGGCGGCGATCGGGGGCGGCGAGTGGTTGACCGGCCCCATCGTCACCGCGAGATATGGAGGCAGTCTCCTCTGGCTGGCGACACTCAGCATCCTGGGACAGTGTGTCTACAACGTCGAAGTCAGCCGGTACACACTGTACACGGGCGAACCGATCTTCGCGGGCAAGTTCCGCACGCTTCCAGGTCCAAAATTCTGGCTGGTGGTCTACCTGCTATTTGATGTGTACATGTTTTTCCCCTTTCTGGCAGCTGCCGGCGCAACCCCACTGGTGGCCATGTTTCGCGGCGAGATCCCGAACCCCACTGCCAACGCCGACGACGAATTTACGGTGCGCATGGTTTCGATCGGGCTGTTTCTACTGGCCATGATTCCGTTGATCATCGGCGGGAAAATCTACAATTCGATCAAGGTCTTGATGGCGGCCAAAATTGTCCTGGTGATGGGATTTCTACTGGTCTTGGCCTGCCTCTTTTCAACCCGCCAAGATTGGCTCGAGATCGGCACCGGATTCTTCAAGTTCGGAACGGTGCCGATTCGCAGTGGCGAGGATGTCAACCACAACGGAGTGCTCGATGTGGGAGAAGACTGGGACAGCGACCAGAGACTAGACGTCGACGAGCCGTCGCTGGCTCTGATATTTGACACCGACGCAGACGGCCAGAAAGACGCGAGCGACCTGAACGGTGATGGCCAACCCGATCGCATGGTCTCGGTCGAGCGGGGAGGTGTCTCGGAGCGCTGGCCCGATCTGAATGGCGACGGCACGGCGGATGTAAGCGCGGCGATCGATTCGACGGGTGACGGCCGACCCGACACCCGCGTCCCGCTCGACCGAGATGGTGACGGAGCCCTCGATGCGTTTGTCGATGTCGACGGAGATGGCATCCGTGACGGCGGAAACGTCGACAACCTGCTGGTGGCGTTGATCAGCGGCCGCCCGCTTCCCGTTATGGACCTAACAATCATTGGCTTCCTGTGCGCGCTGGTGGCGATTTCCGGGAACGGGGGACTGGGAAATTCGGCGATCAGTAACTATACGCGCGAACAGGGCTGGGGGATGGGGGCCCACGTCGGCGCGATTCCCAGCATCATCGGCGGCCGCAACATCCAACTGTCGCACGTGGGAGCCGTCTTTGAACCGACCGCCGAGGCGTTGGGCCGATGGCGGCGCTGGTTCTGGCACGTGGCCCGCGATCAGTGGACCATCTGGATGCCCGGTTGTTTCGTCGGTGTCGGCTTGCCGGCGATGATGTCCGTGATGTTCCTGCCGCGGGGTTTCTTTGTCGATGACACATGGCAAACCGCCGTCTTCACCGCCAACGGCTTGCGCGACAGTATTGGTCCCGAATGGGGAAATCTGTTCTGGATGATGTCACTGTTTTGTGCATTTATCGTGCTCGCGACAGGTGTCACACCAGGCGCAGATGGCTTCTTGCGCCGCTGGGTCGACGTGATCTGGATCGCCAGCCCGCGTGCCCGTCGTCTCGACCCCAAATCGATTCGCTACGTTTACTTTGGCGTATTGACCGTCTACGCGACGTTTGGCGTAATCATGCTGGCCCGCGAGACTCCGACCACACTATTGTTCATCAGCGCTCTGCTCAGCAATTTCGCGCTGGGATTTACCTGTTTGCACACGCTGGCGGTCAACCTGATTCTGTTGCCCCGCGAGCTGCGGCCAGGGTGGTTTTGCCGTGTCGCACTCTTGTTGGCCGGTCTGTTTTTCCTGTTCGTGGCAACGATTGCAACCTGGACCACATTGCAGGCGAGGGGATTTCTGTAAAGGAGAACGGTATGTTTGCTACCAAGTTTGATCATGTCGCCG
>PADE01000269.1 GCA_002702965.1 Planctomycetaceae bacterium | reverse complement strand
TGCTGGCCGGCGGCGGTGTCCGCGGTGGGATGAGGAACGGCAAGACCGACGACTTCGGGTACTACGTGGCCCAGGACAAGGTCTCGATCCCCGATCTCCACGCCACGATCCTGCACCTGCTGGGGCTGGATCACGAGCGGCTGACGTTCCGTCACGCCGGTCGTGACTTCCGCCTGACCGATGTTGAGGGCGAGGTTGTTCGCGAGATCCTGTCCTAGCGGCACGGTGGGCAGGTTGCGGCGACAGCCGAGACCATTATTGTCCGCCGTTTCCCGGTTTGGCCCAGTTGCGTCGAGGGGCTGGCAATTGAGCGGTTGGCTGTCGGCACTATCATGAATTCCGTACAACTCGATGCCGGGCAGACCCGCGACAACAGTGAAAAGCAACAAGAGGTCATGATGAGCAGTGAACGCGTTGAGGTGGGGGGCCTGAAGGTCGACCTTGGTTTGTATGAACTGGTCCGCGACGAGATTTCACCGGGGACCGGTGTGCTACCTCCCCCGACCAGTCCAGCATCACTGATTGAGTGATGGGGCGACCGAAAAGGTCGCACAGTCATCAGGGTTTGATCGGGATCCAGTCTTCCCATGGCGCTGTAGACGCGGGTGGTCTCCAATGACTCGCGGACCGAAAGGGGCGGCAGAATGGAAGGCAACCGCTTGGCGAGCATCGTCTTTCCCGACCCGGGTGGCCCGATCATCAGCAGGTTGTGCGCGCCAGCCGCCGCCAGCGTGAGCGCCCGTTTAGCCGTTTCCTGTCCACTGACTTCGGCGTAATCGGATGGTTCACCGACCCGCGCCGATTCAACTTCGAGCGGACGGTACTTTTGCGGTGGGGGTCCTTCTTCACCCGAAAAGAAAGCGACCGCTTCCTGGAGATTGGCAACCGGAATGACTTCCAGTGACTCAACCACGGCCGCCTCGGCAGCGCTCGCAGCGGGGACCACGATTCCTTTCAAGCCGGGCTGACGAGCGGCCGACAGGGCCATCGAGAGGACCCCTTTGACGGGCCGCGTTTGACCCTCCAACGACAACTCACCCACCGCCGCGTAACGGGAAAACCGGGCGGTGGTCAATTGGCCGCTGCTGGCCAAGAATCCCAAGCCGATCGGCAGGTCGAAGGAAGCCGCCTGCTTGGGCAACTCGGCGGGGGCCAGGTTGACAACCACGCGGTGCTGCGGCCGCTGAAAGCCCGAATTGACCAGCGAGCGTTCCACACGATGCGTACTCTCCCGCACGGCCGCCTCGGGAAGGCCCACCAGAATCGTCTTGGGCAGACCCGAGGTCGAGACATCGACCTCCACATCGACTGGCACAGCGTCGATTCCCAGTAGCGAAAACGTATGGAGACTAGCCAGCATGAGGACCACACATCGTTTACAGACATCATTACATACCCCTCATTATAACTATATTTTCTGGGCTGCAAAATTCTCGCAAAAACGTAGGATCTCAGGGAAAGCGACCGCCCTCAAAACAGTGACCGCAGGTCCGGGTCATCGAATGCACCACGGAAGTGGTCGATCTGTGGCGGTCGCCAGCGGTGACGCCAAATGACGGCGACCACGTCGAAGCGGACCGCGCAGCCCAACAGACCGTGTTGTTTACAGAAGTGGAGCGCAAGGCGCCCCAGGCGCCGCTGTTTGCGATGATCGACGGCCAGCGCCGGAGTGCCGGTGCGCATCGAGCGCCGCGTCTTGACTTCCACAAAAACAACCGTGCCATCATCGAGGGCGACTAAATCGATCTCGCCGAGCGGAGCGCGGACACTCCGGCCGACGATACGGAGACCTTTGCGTTTGAGATATCTGGCCGCCGCCGCCTCTCCGCGGGCGCCCAGTGAGCGGCCTCCCAACGGGCCGAAGTGCCAGAATGTTCCTGCGCGCACCACTCGTCCTCCGGTTGAGGAGATCGTGCGGGCCCGCGGGGACGTGCCCCCCTGCGATCTTTGGAAAGGCCAGCGGACCGCTGGAGTCCCCGCGCAACCACACAATCGCATCCTGCCAGATCGGGGAGACTCGTCTGGTCACTCGAGACCCAAACTGCGATCGATTCGGTGCGCGCAGCAATTGCCGAACCAACCTGCACAGGTCGACCTGGCCAGCACAACGGATTGTCACTGGCCGGGTAGGAATCGGCCGGCGGGCGTTAGAGTTCCCGCAGTTGTTCCAGACCGGCTTTCAAACCCGCGATTCCGTGGTGCACCAGTGTCCCCACGTTGATGAAGCGATAACCCTGTTCCCAAGACCGGCGGGCTTCTTCCAACGTATTGAAAGTGATACCCGCCGATTTACCATGCGCCTCGACGCGGGCTGGAAAATCAGCCAGGAATTGCTGCACCTTCGGGGTTTCGGGGTGCCCGATGACACCCATCGTGGCAGCCAGGTCAGCCGGACCCGCGAATACAATGTCGACACCCTCCACGGCGGCAATCGCATCGAGATTCTCGATGCCCGCAGCGGTCTCAATCTGGACAATCACACAGGTTTCCTGGTTGGCCACGGGCAGGTAGTCTTGCCAATCCACATTCATGAACGTCGTCCACAGCGGCGACACACCGCGCGATCCGGCAGGCGGATACTTGGCAAATTCCACTGCCAGGCGGGCCTCTTCCGCCGTATTGATCTGCGGCACCATGACGGTGTCGGCGCCGATGTCGAGCGCTTTCTTGATCCAATTCGGGTCAAGACCCGGAACGCGAATCATGGAACTACAACCCGCCTGACGGCAAAGAATCGGAATCCAGCGGACTTCATGGGTCCCGTACGGCCGATGTTCCAGGTCAATCCAGAGGAAATCAACATCACAGTCGATGGTCAACTTGGCAACGATGTCCGAGGCGTCCGGGACACTAGCGCCCCAAACCGCACGGCCGTCACCAAGACGGTGTTTGACACGATTCTCGAACATTCCGGCTCCCACAAAACGGATCAAAGTCGGCTCATTATGTCGCAACTTGCAGGCCAGCGACAGGACGGAGGGGTCCCAGGTCTGCCCGGCGCTAATCCACGTGCGGCTGTGCGCGGTAGTACTGAATCACACTCGACAGAATGTCGGCTAACGTCATCACCGGTCGATATCCCGTCAAACGAGAGATCTTCTCCAGGTCGGGAGTGCGACGCGGCATGTCCTCAAAGCCCTCTGCGTAGGCCTCGTCGTACGGGATGTGGACGATCTTCGAGTTACTACCGGTCATCTCACGAACTTGCTCGGCCAGAGCTTGGATGGTGACTTCTTCGTCAGAACCGATGTTAAACACATCGCCAAGCGCTTCGGTTTTCTCGACCAAACGAATCATCGCGTCGACGACATCCCCAACGTATCCAAAACAACGCGATTGACTGCCATCGCCGAAAATCGTGATCGGTTCATCGTGTAGCGCCTGCTGAACAAAACGCGGAATCACCATCCCGTAACGTCCGGTCTGACGTGGTCCTACGGTATTGAACAAACGGACCACAATGGCCGGGAGCCCGCGTTCCCGATGATAGGCAATCGCCAGAAATTCATCGAGCAACTTGCTACAGGCGTAACTCCAGCGTCCCTTCTTGCTATTCCCTAAGACCAAGTTGCCGTCTTCCTGAAAGGGAACAGCGGAGCTGAGTCCATAGACTTCCGACGTGGACGTCAGCAGAACGGTCTTCCCTTTCTCGGCTGCCTGCGCGAGCAGGACCTCGGTTCCCTGCACGTTGGTCTCGATCGTCCTCACCGGGTTTTCAACGACCAGTCGCACGCCCACGGCAGCCGCGAGATGGAATACGACGTCGCATTGATTGACCAATTCGGCGACGATCGATCGGTTCTGGACAGAGTCGATGGTGTAATCAAAACGCGGATGACCCTCCAGGTGATTGATGTTGTCGAGACTCCCCGTGGATAGGTCATCGAGCAGCTTCACCTGATCCCCGCGCTCGATGCAGGCATCGGCCAGGTGTGATCCGATAAATCCAGCACCACCGGTGATAAGAACGTTCATGTGAAGAGCCTTGGAGAATGCACCCTTTTGTCGGGGCTGTCGGTCTGTTTGGTCTGTCACCGGAAACGGTTGCAGGAAAATACACACGGCCGAGTCGATAGAACGGTCTACCAAGCCGCCAACGGAGAACCCTCTCGGTTTCAATCATACGTGGCGATCCTCGTACCGCCAACGCATACGAGGGACCGGACCACGCGTTGCGAAGGTCCGCCGAATCACCGCCTTGCGCTTGATTGAGGCGAGGCCGACTGTCGCGTTACAATCGGGATGGTCATGATCCAGAACATTTCCTTTCGCCGGTGCCATCATGAAAACTCGTCTCATCTTGTTCGTCGTCATCCTGGTGTCTCTCCTTGCCGGACGGTCGCCACAACAGGCCACCGCTGATGAGTTATCCGCGGTGGTAACACAGCGCGTACATCCGGTGCTGGTACGCAACGAACACAACGCGCTATTTCGGCTGACGATCAATGCCGGGGCACCGTTTGTTCAGCTTCGCGCAGTGACTGTCTCGCTCGAGGGCACAGATGATCACCGTGACATCGACTCCTTGCAGCTGTTTTTCGCCGGGGAGAATGGAGAATTCAACAGCGCCATGCCGTTTGGGGACGCGCTGCGCCCAGTCGATCAGAACGTCGTCGTGCGGGGACATGCCCGGCTGCGCAAAGGGGAAAACCACTTCTGGTTGTCGTGTCGCCTGGCCGCAAACGCCCGTCTCAGCCACTGGGTCGATGCGACGTGCCGCGCGATCGACACATCGGCGGGCCGGATCGAGCCGACCGATCGCACCGACGGCTTGCGGAAGCGGATCGGTATCGCGCTGCGCAAGCACTACGACGACGGAGTCCATACCTATCGCATTCCGGCATTGGCCACGACACCCCGAGGAACGCTGCTGTGCGTCTACGACATGCGGCGTCGCAAAGGCCGCGACTTGCAGGAAGACATCGACATCGGTCTGTCGCGGAGTACCGACGGAGGACAGACCTGGGAGCCACAGCAGGTCATCATGGACCAGGGAACCTACGGTGGAAAACCGCAGGAACTCAACGGTGTCAGCGATCCCGGGATCATCGTCGATCCGGCGACCGGAGAGATCTTTTGTTTTGCGGTCTGGATGGTGGGCAAAGAGGGCAAACACCAGTGGAGCGAAGACGGTTCTGAACCGGGATTCGAGATTGGCAAAAGCGCCCAGATGCTGATGGTCCGCAGTCGCGATGACGGACTGACCTGGTCAGCGCCGCAGAACATGACCCGCACCTGGAAGAAAAAGGAGTGGATTCTCTACGTTCCTTCACCCCAACAGGGCATCGCGTTACGAGATGGAACCCTGGTGATGCCCACGCAGGGCAGGGATGCCGAAGACCGGGAGTTTTCAAATCTGCTGATCAGCCGAGATCACGGCGCCCACTGGACCGTTAGCCGTCCGGCATCCCTGGATAACAGCGAGTCCCAGGCGGTCCAACTGGGCGATGGGTCCATCATGATGAACATGCGGACCGAAACGGGCCAGAAATTTCGGACCGTCGCGGTCACGCGTGATCTAGGCCAGACCTGGGTTCCCCATGCCACCAATCGCAAGGGGCTGATCGAACCCAACTGTAACGGCAGTTTGTACCGGTTCGATTTCCAGCAAAAGGGGCGCGATCGCTACGTCCTGCTGTTCGCCAATCCGCATTCGCAAACGGGCCGCGACCACCACTCGATTCAGGTCAGTTTCGACGACGGACTCCATTGGCCAAAAGAAAATCGCATTCTGCTGGACGCATTCCGCGGCGCAGGCTACCCAAGTCTCAGCCGGGTCGACGAGAAACACGTTGGGATCGTCTACGAAGGGAGCCAGTCGCATCTGGTGTTCCAGAAGATCGCGATCGAGGAATTGCTACAGGGCGACACACCCTGACCACCAAACAGGTTTGGAGGATTTTCGATGGCTGAAAACGGCGGGCGCAGTCCGTGGCGGCTGGGTGCCTGTTTGCTGCTGATGTCCTGTTGCCCGGCCAATGCCGAAGCGCCGCCCCGGGCACCCCACCGACTGGATGGATTGAGTTTTGAGTTCCATCGGGCCTGGCAGGAAAAAGCGCGCGGCTACAAAGATTTCTCGACACAGCATCCGACTCTGTCTGAATTTCGCGAAGAGGTGCGCGGTGCGGACATCCTAGTGCGGGCACATATTACACGGATCGTGAGNCTGGCCGACCCGCAGGCGATCCAGCAGGTCGCAATTCGCATCGATCACACCTTCCGGGGACGACCGGCCGACACGGCGCCGATCGTGCAAATGATGATTCCTCCCTTTGTGCGGCCANCCGATCCCAACCAGACGTTGCCCGACGTCGGTGACGAAGTGATCCTGCTGATCAAATCGGTCCGCGCGTTGCCAGGCAAGCGGGCCCCCGAAGGACAACGCGTGCGCTATTTCTGTCTGAGTTATTACCGTCTGGATCGAGATCGCGGAGTCGTCCGCGGGCACGTCCCCTTCCCCCCTGGATTGCAGGCCTACGCCAGGATCGATCGCTTCGAAGCGCTGATTCAAAGCGAATTGGCCCGGCCGGTTCCTGCGGCCCCGCCGTACANGCTGGGAGAAGTGCTGATGTCCGAAGATTTCGACGATGGTTCGCTCGCCGGGTGGACGTTCCTGCAAGGCGAGTCGGAACCTCTTCCTGGTGGCATGGAAAAGTGGATGTCCCCGACGCACGCCGTGGTCGCAGGGGCACCCGCGGGCGGTAAACCGGTGATTGGCCGACCCTCTCAAGACCCCGAGTCGGGCCTCTATTTCAAGCTCGACAAGGACTCCGCTCCCGATCAGCGCAGTACCTGGTTTGGCGTCGTCGATGGTCGGCTGCGGTTGAAAACGTCTTCAATTCATCAGCACCTGACGGTCGTCGGGGGAGATCCGGAGTGGACCAACTACCAAGTCGATGTCGACCTCAGCAACGCGGCTAGTCGTATTCGCGCTGAGCCGGTCGCATGGTGGAACTACCTCAAGTTCGGGCTCTACGGGCGTGTGCACGTTCCAAACTTTCCCGAAACGAGGGGTGAGCACTCTTTCGTGGCGGCGGAAATCGGCGACTACGCCAACGAAGGCTACACCGCGACCGATCACGCGTTGCAAATCCGAGTCAAGTACCCGGAACTTCCGATCGTTACCCGCGATCACAGCCACTGGTTGCGGACCACCAAGATTCTCGATTACGACGCCTGGCGGGTGCCGCATCGGCAGACGTTTCACTTGACCGCCCGTTATTTCGGCAATCGTGTCGAACTCTGGATCGAGGGAAAGAAAATGCTCTCCGGAACCATTCCTGAGGACCATCCGGGCGCCCGCCGGGGGCGGATCGGATTATGGACGTTCGAGACCTGGTGCGACTTCGATAACATCAAGGTCACCCGCCTCGTCGCCACGCCCCAAACGGTCCCTGGACGGTAAGTCGGTCCATGCGATGGCGCTCCCCGGACGGGGCCTCACCGGTATTCGGCCAGTTGTGCGGTGATTATTCTCGCGGTCGTGTTAACTCATCGATCGAGAGTTTCTGAAACACCAAGTGCGACTGGCTCCCTTCGTAGACGATCCCGACGTGCGCGTCGTCGATTCGGCTGAGACTCGGATAACCGTTACCGCGACCTTCGTCCAACAGCCGGCGATAACGACTCGGCCAGCTGCGGCCCTCATCAAAACTGACCTGAATCGAGTGGTGGTCGCGGCCCGTTTGCGAATGCGGGTTGGCGAACAGCAGGACGTGTCGGGGTTTTCCGTTCTGCTGGTAAGCAAAGCGGTACAGGCTGCCGTTACAATTCGGCTCAATCAACGTTTGGCGATGGGTCTCGTGCGGGCGCCAGGTCTGGCCAAGATCATCGGTGATCCACACCGAACGAAATTTGGTCGGCCGCGCGGTACGTGCGTTCAGCAGGATCGAGCCATCGCTGCGCTGCACAGCCTGACACTCCCCGTTGCCGGTCGCGGACGCCGCCCCGACGGTCCAAGTCGCTCCGTGGTCACGGCTGACGATCAGCGCAGAAAACATACGGTCTTTTTCATCGCGGCCTTCACCCAACAGGATCAGTGTGCCGTCGCGTAAACTGAGACCCTGTTGCGGCGACGGCGCCAACAGAATCCACTCAGGGCGCTTGAGTTGCCGTGTCATATTTTGAGGTTTCGTCCAGGTCCGTCCGTCATCGCGCGATCGGACCATCAAGAATTGCGCGCTTTTGCCGATCTCGAATCCCGGTTCAGAACCGTCTTCGCTCCACTGGTGTTTACCCGGCTTACCCCACATCCACACCGCGGCGCAAAATATCTCCCCGGTCTCAGGATCGACGACAATCCCCGGGTCGCTACACCCGTTCTGCGACTGCGGCAACCCACCGTAACGACCCATATCCATGATCACCCTGACCGGTTCCCAACTGCGGCCGCCATCGGTACTGCGCGACAGGCCGATATCGATGTCCTCTTGAAGATCTCTGCGCTTTTGGCGCCGCAGATCGTACACACACAGCAGCGTTCCTCGGGGGGTCGTGGCCAGTGCCGGAATGCGACACGTATGAACACCGTCGTCCAACGACTTGCGCAGGGCGATACCGATGCGCTTGCGGATACCCGGCGTCGTATCTCGCACCGAGATCTTGCCCGCGGAGGTTTGGATCGACCGGCAGTGCGCATCGACGCGATGCGTCAAGTCAGCGCCGCGCCGCAATTTGCAGGACATCCAAAACACGTGGTGTCCCACAGCCAACGACCGCTCTCCGCGGAAGGTTACTTCCGTCGTGGGTCGCGATGGGGCTCCAAAAGGAGCGCCTAGGAGCTGCTCCCGAACNGCGACCCGGTCACCTGAAAACGAAATTCCACTGCGCACGTTGTCGAGCTGCTGGGGGCGCTGCTCGGCGGAATAGAACAGTCGCAGCGAATCGAGATCCGCCAGATCGTCGGTTCCACTAAGTGAAAACGTAAAGGCGGTCACGCGTGCAGGTTGCGAAGACACTTCCAGCACGACCTGNATCAACGCGTTATGGTCGTTGCGCAGCAACACGGGATGNACCCGTTGGACCGCGGTGGCGGTGACCTGGACCGGCTGGGCAGCGTCGCTGGAACAAGCCACCAGGCACGCGGTCAGCGAGACGCACGCGGTAAACATCCTCACGAATCGGTTGCGGTACATCGGTCGGTCCTCATCTCGCGTGTCACGCTGGCACTTGAGCCATCGTTGTACCGTCGNCCACCCGTGGCAATCAAGTCAGCTCGTCGCGAAATCCCGCCGGGCAAGGAAGCTTCGCCGTCGCGACGCGGGCAGCCAACCCTGTGACGCCCCTCGGGGCGCCCGCCCCCAGCGGGGGCTGGCATGAAAGCGACTGAACTCGCTCCCCGCAACCACTTGGGTACGGCGGTGNTCAAAACACGGTGTAGCGAGGCGCTTTATGAACGGGTGTCGGACGAACCGGCTTCGTAACGTCAGTCGCAAATGGGATTCACTGTTGGGGTTCGAGAAACCGGCGGCCACCTTCCCAAAGCAGCTGTTTGACAGGCGCCATGCGCAGTACATCAGCACCTATTTTACCGCCCCCCGCCCGAACCCGGCGATACACACTATCGATCGCATCGACGACTTCGGCCCGCTGCGGTTCACCTGGAAAACCCAATCCTTGCGCAAAGTCATTGGGGCCAACATCAAAATAGTCGATTCCCTCGACGCTAAGAATCTCGTCCAGATTTTCCAGGACGCCGCCGTCTTCGAGTAGTGCGCTGACCACTACGTTGTCATTGCATTCACGGTAATAGGCGACCTTGTCGCTTAACTCGTAGTCGTAATCACAGCCTCGATTTCCGCCAAACGAACGCTCCCCGAGCGGGCCAAAGTAGCAAGCCCTCACCAGCTGTTCGGCCGCTTCCCGCGTGGCGATGTGCGGTCCCACAATGCCTTGTACTCCGCAGTCCAGAAACTGAAGAATCGTGGAGGTCCGGATGTCGGGGACGCGGGCAATTGGGGTCGCCCCCACCGACTCAGCCGTGCGGCAGAGGTGCTCGAGGTGCTCGACCGTGAAGGGACCGTGTTCACCGTCGAACCAGACAAAATCGAAATCCAAAGGACCGAGAATCTCAATCACATGGGGAGAGGGGAAATTGAGGTTATAGCCACGGGCAATCCGCTTGTCGCGAATGGCCTGTTTGAGACGGTTTTTGTTCTTCATCGTCTGGATCCTGAACGGTTTATTTCCTCGACAGTGGACCGCGGCACATCGAACCGAACCGGACCTCTACTCAACCTCAGCGAGTTGCCCGAGAAGCGCCAACGACGGCTCGATCTGGCCTCGCTCAACCTGCCGCGTAACGTCGACGATCGCCTCATTGACCGGAGTTGCGATGCCCAGCTCACGCCCTTTGCGGACCACGTAGCCGTTGAGCTCATCGATTTCGGTTTTGCGGTGTTTGATAACATCCTGTGCCAGTGAGGGGCGCCCAGANCCGACGTCCNCGGCCAATGCGATCATGGCAGCCTCCAGTGTGGCCCGCTCATCCGTATCGTGCTGCGCCGATCGGAACAGCGATGTGCCAATTCCCCCGACCTTCTCGATCTGAATCCCCAGTGCCTCGGCGACGTCGAGTAACTCATCCACAATACGAATTGCCACGTCGCGGGCCTCGGCGCTGCGCCAAAAACTGGCAGCATTCAATCCGGTGATTCCACAGATCGCATTCCCCATACAGTTCGTCGCCAGTTTGGCCCAGCGTTCACCCCACAGATTGGCCGTCGTCCTGGCGGGCCCTGCGGCGGACATGATCTCGGTCCAGCGGGTCAAGCGCGGCGTCTCGACCCCACTCGGTTCGCCAAGGGCAAAACAGGGGCGATCAAACGCATTGGTGCGCTCGACGTGGCCCGCAGCGTACATGCCGGCGCCAATGGTCACTACACAGCCGATCACCCGAGGCCAGCCGACCACCTGCGCGATGGTCTCCTCGTTGATGCCGTTTTGTGCCGAAACCAGGAAGCCACCGGTTGCCAGATAGGGCTCGATCAGGGTGGTCGCCCAGCGCGTGTCGTACGACTTGACACAGATCAGCACGACATCAAATCGGGGCTGTTGGGCCGAGACTTCTCCCAAATGCAACGTCGGGACCGGGACCGTAAATTCCTCTTCCAGCGCGGTGACCTTCAGACCGACCTCACGGATGCGCTCGATGTGTTCCGGCCAGGTGTCGATCAGCGTGACGTCCTGTCCTGCGCGGGCCAGGTATCCGCCGATCACACCGCCGATCGCTCCNGCACCGAGTACTCCGATTTTGTCTGCCATGGATCGAATGACTCCCTTGCGCTCGGGCTGTGGCGGACACCGGGGACAAACGACGCCGGACAATCCACCGCCCCGGTAGCGGGGATCCGCGGGTACCACGCCGTTCGCATCCACAGTATCGCACGCGTTGTGTCGCGGNCGGNTTGCCGCTCGGCGACCGCTTCAGAAAGTGTAGCCGCTTTCGGCGTGCTCCGTCAGATCGAGCCCCCGATCTTCCTGCTCAGCGGTTACCCGGAGCCCAATCGTTTTGTCGATCAACCAGAAAATGGCCGCCGTAGCGACCAGCGTATAGATGATGGTCACGAGGCCGCAGATCAACTGGGCCTTGAGCTGCCCAACCATCGTCATCCCCTCGGCATAACCGCCGCCACCGAATTGGGGAGCAGCGAAAAAAGCGACCATCACGACGCCGATCAATCCGCCTACCCCGTGCACTCCCACGACATCCAGCGAATCGTCGTATCCACAGCGCCGTTTCAGCATGGTCGAGGCAACGTAACACAAGCCGCCCGAGACCAGTCCAATCGCGAATGCGCCCGCCGGTCCGACTGCGCCCGACGCGGGGGTGATCGCGGCCAGTCCGGCGATCGCACCGGTCGCAGCGCCGAGCACGCTCGGTTTGCCATTGACTTTCCACTCGATGCACATCCAGGTCAGTGTCGCAACACAAGCCGACAGGTGGGTGACNAGCAAGGCCAGAGAAGCGGAACCGTCGGCGGCCAGAGCACTACCGGCATTAAACCCAAACCACCCGACCCACAACATNGCGGAACCGATGATCGTATANGTCAGGTTGTGGGGGATCATCATCGCTGAGGGGTATCCGCGGCGTTTGCCGACCATGATGCAAGCCACCAGGGCAGCCATCCCCGCGGTAATATGCACCACAATCCCGCCGGCAAAGTCGATGACGTTCTGCTTTGCAAACCAGCCGCCACCCCAAGTCATGTGGCAAATGGGCACATACACCACCAGCAGCCAGATCGCCGAGAACCAGAGGACGGCGGAGAACTTCATCCGCTCCACAAACGCGCCGATCACCAGCGCTGGAGTGATGATTGCAAACGTCATCTGAAAGGCGCAATACAAGTGTTCGGGAATGGTATCGGTGGAACCGATCCGGATCGCACCCTTTTCGACGCCGCGTAGAAACACCTTCTCGAACGAACCGATGATGGTATTGCCTTGGGTGCCCAACGCCAGGCTATAGCCGACAGCGATCCAGACAACGGAGACCAGCGCCGCCATGACAAAACAATGCATCAACACCGAGAGCACGTTCTTGGTGCGTACCAGACCCCCATAAAACAGNGCCAGGGCAGGAATCGTCATGAACAAAACCAGCGCCGTGGCGACGAGGACCCAGGCCGTATTGCCACTGTCGTGTTGCACCGAGGCCTCTTGGGCCAGCACGGGGGCACCCCCCAGCAACAGCAGAAAAGAACTCAGGATGGCGATCCCCAACGGTGTTCGCACCGTCAGGCCAGGACGTCGGTACCCAGACATGCGTACTCCTCGTCGAGTGGTCCGGAGATGAGTGCTCCGGATTGCGTTGACCTCGTCGAGTGGTTCTTTTCCGTCCGCCGACCCAGAATCGGACCTTGCTCGAAAACCGCGAACTTAAACCACCGCACACTCAGCTGTCCAGGGGTGCGAACGCGACCCAAACCCGGTCGGCAGTCGACCCAGATCGAACCGACAACGTTGATTTCGATCTGTTTTGAGCGTAGTCTCATTCGGCAACCGCAGGCAACCGGGCAACCGGGCGATCTGGTGACGTTGGATAGGGAGCGAGCCGTCAATGCAGTGGATCAAACGGGGACTGTTGCTGTTGTGGTTCTGTGTCGCACCGACATCCGGCCGATGCCAGCCGCCAGCGGAGTTTCGGGTGCAGGAAGCTGACATCGCCAATATCCACCGAATGATGCGCGCCGGAAACGTCACCGCGCGGCAACTGGTGGACGCGTATCTGAAGCGGATCGCCGCCTACGACCACCGCGGCCCGGCCCTCAATGCGATCATTCGCATCAATCGCCGTGCCCGCCAGCGCGCCGACGAACTCGATACAGAGTTCGCCCGCACCGGCCAGTTTCGCGGGCCGCTGCACGGGATCCCGATGATCGTGAAGGACAACTTTGATACGTCCGATCTACCAACCACCGCCGGCTCGCTGTCGCTGGTCGACTCGATCCCTCCCGACGACGCTTTTCAGGTTGCGCGGATCCGCGCCGCCGGTGCGATCGTGCTGGCCAAATCGAATATGGCGGAGTTCGCCTTTTCTCCCTACCAAACTGTCGGTTCGGCCCTACCCGGACACACCCGCAATCCCTATGCACCCGATCGCGTCCCCGCCGGCTCGAGTGGGGGGACGGCAGCGGCAATTGCCGCCAGTTTCGCAGTCGTCGGTCTGGGTACCGACACGGGGAACTCGATCCGCGGACCCTCGTCACACACCGCGCTGGTGGGCATCCGCTCGACGATGGGCCTGACCAGTCGCGACGGAATCGTCCCCCTCTTTCTCGATCATGACATCGGGGGTCCGATGGCCCGGACAGTTGCCGACGCCGCGACCGTGCTGGAGGTGATCGCCGGTTACGATCCGGCCGATCCGGTTACCCGGGCGGCGCGCGACCGCCCAGTGCCCCGCTACCGTGATTCTCTCGACCGTCGCGGACTCGAGGGAGCGCGGATCGGAGTCGTCCGACAAATCTCCAATCGACCGGACGCCGACAGCGAAGTTCTGCAACGGTTTGAGGAAGCCCTAGACGATCTCCGGCGCGGCGGCGCCAAACTGATCGACCCGTTGAGCATTCCGTTGTACGACACGATTCCCCACAACTCCTACTGGTGTCTGCGGTTCAAGTACGACCTGGAAAACTACCTCGCCAGTCTAGGTCCCGCGGCACCTGTGCGCACGCTCGCGGAGATCCTCCAGTCTGGTCGATTCCATCCTTCGATCCGCGAGCGATTGATCCTCTTTGCGCAGATCGAGGGACCGCCTGAGGCCTCTCCAGACTGTCAACAATCGCTGCAAAATCGGCAGCGATTGCAGACGGCGCTACGCGAGCTGATGCAACAGCGGAAACTCGACGCGCTGGTTTATCCCAGCTGGAGCAATCCTCCCCGCCGGATCGGTGATCTGAAGTCCCCGCATGGTGACAACAGCCAGATTCTTTCTCCGCAAACCGGATTTCCGGCGATCACGGTGCCGATGGGTCACGTGCGCGAGCACCTGCCCGTCGGTCTCCAGTTTGTGGGTCCCGCCTGGACCGAATCGACGCTGATCAAATTGGCATACGCTTATGAACAGTCGACCCGCCATCGACGACCGCCCCGTTTGACACCTCCGCTCGACGAATGACTCCCGCTCGATCGCTGACCGTTACCCGACACGTCATGAGATGGACACAACATCCCGGTAGATTCCCCTCGGCGCTAGTAGGGTGGTTCGTCTCTGCCTGGTTGTGTGGACCGCTGGCGGCCAACGAGTTGCCCAGCCCATGTCAGTCGTCACCAGCGGCGGCCGCAGCACGTATCGCACGACGGTATCAGGACCATCTCGATCTGGGTTATTTTCTGGACTCCGCTGGTAAACGACATCCACTTCGCACGCGCGCCGACTGGCGAGTNCGCCGCGGTCATATCCTGGCCGGCTTGACCCTGGTAACGGGCCCACTCCCCGAACCGAGTCGACGCGTGCCGCTGGATATGCGGGTGCACCAGGAAACGCGAATCGGTGCCTGCGTGCGCCGCAAGATCAGCTATCAAAGCGAACCGGGAGACCGCGTTGTGGCTTATTTGTTTACGCCCCGGCAGACGACCGGGCGCCATCCGGCGGTGCTCTGTCTGCAACAGACGAACCGGCAGGGAAGTGTCGAGGCGGCCGGCATTCGGGGAGCGCCCGAGCTGGCCTACGCCTGGCATTTAGCGCAACGTGGTTACGTCACGCTGGCGCCCGATTACCCAGGATTCGGAGAATCGAAGTGGGACTTTTCCCACCATTCGGGCTACGTCAGCGGGACCATGAAAGCCGTTTGGAACAACGTGCGGGCGGTCGATCTGTTGCAGGGTTTGGACGCGGTCGATCCCGAGCGAATCGGGGTCATCGGTCATTCGCTGGGTGGGCACAACGCGATGTTCACCGCCGCCTTCGAGAACCGCTTGAGAGTGATCGTCTCCAATTGTGGTTTTACGCGTTTTCACAAGGATGACGTCCCCTCCTGGACGGGTCTCCGTTACATGCCGCGGATCGCCACGCTCTTTCAGAGCGAGGCCGATCGACTCCCGTGGGACTTCCCCGAGATCATCGCCGTGTTGGCACCGCGTCCCTTTTTGGCCATCGCAGCCAAACGCGATTCCGATTTCGACTACACGGGTGTCGAGGATAGTATCGCAGCCGCGCGACCGATCTACCGACTGTACCGGAAGTCGGCCCAGCTGGAAGCGCGCTACCCGGACACAAAACACGCCTTTGCGGAATCCGCTCGGACGGCTGCCTACGCGTTTCTGGACAAACATCTTCAGCCGTGAGCCGCGAAGGCCCGATTTGGGTCGCCCGCGCGGTGGCGGGGGGCTAGAATGAGACTCCACTCCAAATCCCGACACCCCGTGTGAGAAGCGACCGTGGCCTGTCGTCCCGCCGATCATCTCGACTGCCACCGACGAACGTTACTGACGGCTGGTACGCTCGGTTTTTGTGGGCTCGCGCTACCCACGCTGGCCGCAGCTGGCATGCGTCGTCGCGCCAAATCGGTGATTCTGATCTGGCTCACAGGCGGGCCGTCTCATGTCGATCTGTGGGACATGAAACCCCAGGCTCCCAGCGATTACCGAGGCGAATTCAAATCGATCGCAACCTCGGCCCCTGACATCGAATTGGGTGAGCTGTTGCCGCACGTGGCACAGCAAGCGCACCATCTGGCGATCGTCCGATCGCTGGGACACTACAACCGGGCTCGCAACGATCACCACACGGGTTACTACTACAATCTCACCGGGCATCAACCCGAACCGCCGTTCTTGAACAGCCGCAAACCCCAGTCTTCCGATTGGCCGTACATCGGCTGTGTCGTCGGCGCCAAACGGCCCACCCACCCCTACCTACCCAATACGATTACGCTGCCCCAGATGGCAGGCGAACCGGGCAGTTATCGGCCCGGGCAATTCGCCGCGCGATTGGGTGTTCAGCACGACCCGCTGTTCGTGATCGGCGATTTACAGAACCCGCTCGATTTCAAAGTCCCCTCGCTCGTGCTGCGGGACGATGTCACGTTACGCCGCATGCAGCAGCGGCGCTGGTTGCTGGATCAGCTCGACAATGCACAGCGATCGTTGGAACAGGCCGGTCGCGTACAGAAATTTTCGCTCCAACAACAAAAGGCCTTTTCGCTACTGGCTGCGCGACGCTCCAAGGAGGCCTTCGATTTATCGCGCGAGCCCGCCGCGGTCCGTGAGCGCTACGGTCCCGGGCTGAATGCGATGAGCATGTTGATGGCCCGCCGACTCGTCGAAGCGGAAGTCCCTTTCGTAAGCGTTTTCTGGAAGCACGATTACAAAGAGGACAAGGCCAACGGCTGTCTGGGTGGCGCCTGGGACACGCATTGGAAGAACTTCGACTGCCTGCGAAAGGTCCTGGTGCCGAAGTTCGACCGTCCGTTTGCCGCGCTGTTGGCCGATCTCGCGGAGCGCGGCATGCTCGAACAGACGCTGGTCTTGGTGACCAGCGAGATGGGCCGCTCACCGCGCATCGGGGATCCCAGATCCGGCGGCAAAAAGGGTTCGGGGCGCGACCACTGGACGCACTGCATGTCGGTCCTGATGGCCGGCGGAGGCATCCGCGGTGGACAGGTGTACGGTTCCAGTGACCGCTTCGGTGCGTATCCCGATCGCAACCCAGTCGAACCGGAAGATATCGCCAGAACCGTTTACTACGCCGCCGGGATCTCGGACCTCTCGGCAACCGATCCCGATGGCCGCAAATTCAACTTGATGGAGTCGGGACAGCCGCTCACCCAACTGTTCGTCTGAACGCGGCCTCGTTCTAGACCGAGTCGGGCAACCCGTACGGGTGGCGGTACTCTTTACCGAGCAGTGCATTGGCCGCCTTGCTGTTGGTAATGGTCTCCGAGCGCGGGTCGAAATCCAACACCGTCTTGGTACGCAACGCGATCTCCGCCAGATGAATCAAAGCGCACGTGCGGTGAGCTACCTCGGCCGGCGCTTTGGTGGCTTTGCGAGAGCGGATTGCGTTGACATAGTCCTCCATGTGCGTGGGCAGCGGGGCGCCGACCCGACCCGCCTGGCCGCTTTTGGGACCAGGTGTTTCTTTTTTCCCCAGATAGGTGCGAAAGAAACCTCGGCGCGAAAAGACCATGTACCCCTCGGTACCATAAAAGGCGTTCCCGCTATCGACCCCATGCTCGCCATAAGGGGTGTAAAGACGATCCTCGTAGAGCAACACTCGGCCATCCGCATAACGGAACGCGGCGAACGAATTGTCCGGGTACTCGCGGTAGCCGCGCGGTCGCGTATTGCTGCCGTAGGCCGTGATTTCCACAGGGTGCGTGGTAACCCCCAGACCCCAAGCTGCCATGTCGATGTCGTGCGCGCCATCATCTCCCATATCGCCATTGCCGTAGTCGCGCCACAAGCGCCACTTGCTATGGAATCGGTTGACGTTAAAGGCCCGCTTGGGGGCTGGTCCCAGCCAACGATCGTAGTCGACTCCCGCCGGTGCGGCCGAATCGC
>PADE01000268.1 GCA_002702965.1 Planctomycetaceae bacterium | reverse complement strand
TCGAACAGGCCGCTCCGGGTTGTTCCGCCGCAATGGTGCCAGTTGCTCCAGAATGGGTGGCCGGGGATGTAGGGCCGTTCGGCGGTGAGACGTTCCTTCTCATTAGGGCTCGGCGACAAATAGTCAATCCCGTCCGTGTTCAGCACACCGTCCTGGATGACCCACAGTTCCTCGGCGGCGGACGCGTTCGAAAACTCCAGCAATGCGATGGCGGCCAGTGTGAATAGTGATGTTGTGATGGTCCTTGCCATGTCTTCTCTTTCTTTTTTGCCCTGCCGGGGGATGACTGTGGCTGAGGGTGTCCGTCTTTTGGATCACGTTGCCTGCTTCCCTGCGTTACGGGTTATGGACTCCCATGGGGCCTCTCCGATTTGCTCGACTCCTGACCTCTGCCATGATCGCTACGGCTTGTAGAGCAAGAAATCTTCGACCCCCGCGTTGGGAATACACTCGTCGAAGATTAGCCAGGTGAGTTCCTTGAACGCCTTGCTGCTCAAGTGGATGTTGCGGAACGTGCAGGACCAGGCATCGAAGTTCGGCTCGTTGTCCAGGGCCTTCGCGCCCAGGTCGATGTCCAGTACGTACACGTTCGGGTCCTTCGCCGCGATGTTGGCCATGGCCTGGTTGACGACCTGCGAGTCGGAGAACTGGTGATAGAAGATGTGCTTGCGCGTGAAGATCTTCAGGTTGGGCAGCCGCGCGTCTGAGCGGATCCGCGCGATCAGGTTGCGGAAGATCCCCTCGTACTGGTCTCCCTTGCGCTGGTGGATGTCCGACTCTCCCTGGTCCCAGTACAGCCCCGCGACGCGGACCTCGGGGTACTTCCCGGCAAGCTGTCCCAGCGCGGCGGGAACCGTCCGAACGAAGAGATCGAAAAACTCGTTCCGCACGTCAGGGTTCCAGTGGAAATGGAGGCTCTTGCCGCCTCCAACGACCTTGATGACGTAGATGTCGTTGTCGGGGAACTGTCTGCGCAGCCGGTATGCGGCCGGCAGCTCGATGCCGTGCCGGTATTCGCGCTTCCTCGTTCCTTGCGACGGGAACGCGGCTTGGTGGGCCTTCAATTCCGACGCGGGCGCGATGCGCTTGAATGCCTGGTTGCCCTGGGCGACATAGCAGTTCGCGTAGGCCTCGTCGGTCACCGGAACACCGCAGTTCTCCGCCACCGTTTCGGGGTCGGACGGCCACAGATACTGGTAGCCGCTCGCCTTGCGGTGGGCGATGGTGAGCGTGGCGGTTCCACCCGCGTTGGACTGCCCCGCGATCAGCAGCACGATCGCCGGGCGCTGCGTGTTGGGAGAGCCGTCGGTAGTCTTTTTCGCCGCCTTTTCGGCAAGCATCACCTCCGTGGCGATGTGGCCGGCAATGGCCGCGAAACCCCTGCTGCTGAGGCTTGTCCAGTTGTACACCGAGGACCACGCCTTCATGTTCGTGCCATGCTTGCCGTAGTCGATGTCGATCAGCACGCCGTTCGGGTCTTCCTTGCAGAACGCCTGCTGGGCTTGCAGGATGGGCTGCCAGGCTTCCTGGGTCTTGTGGAACATCTGCTTGAGCATAAAGATTCGCAGCCCCGGTTGTTTGGTGTCCGCCCGTATCGCCTTCACGAATGCGGCCAGGTTTTCCGGGTAAGCCTTCATGGGTTCGATGCCGGCCTGGAGCTTGTGCTCCCCTTCGCACTGGTCCCAGTAGAGCCCCAGCACCTTTACGGTTGCGAAGCGTTTTCCGAGATCGGCAATCGCCTTCCCGTACGCGTCGGTCAGCTTCGTGTACATAGCGCCGCTACCGGGCTTCCACTCCTGGTGCAGCGCCGTCCCTTCCTCGGCCACCTTGACAAAGAAGATGTCCTTTCTCGGGAATTGCTTCTGGAGGCGGTGGGCCAGCGGCAGCTCCACCCCGTGGCGGTTCGGATCCCCGGCCGGCCGGCCCCCGAGCCGGAGATTGGCCAGCAGGTTCGCGCCCGGCGTCAGCGGCTCGAAGCTGTTCTTCGTCAGACTCCAGATGAAACTGTTGGCATACGCATCCTTCTTGACCGGCAGGAGGATATCCGCAGCCGTGCTGCCCGGCATGACGGGCCATGACGACTCATGGCCCGCGGCGGTGTTCGATTCCTTNGAAAACGCCGCCTGTCCTTCGGCATTCTTGTCGCCGGCAATCAGGAAAAGCAGGGCTTCCTGTTTCGGCTTCTGCTGTGCGGTCGCCGGGTTCGACAGGCCTAGCAAGNCGANCGNGGCAAAGATGGCTAGTGGTGTGGCACGGATCTTNTTCATNGTTGTTCGCCTCTGTGTGTTACCTCATAGACTCTCTCATTTTGGGATATTCCGCTGAATTCGTCGGTCGATTGTACAGAGTTTGAGGGGAACCTGTCTGGAGCCAAACTTTGATGACCGGGACGGTGCTGCTATCGATGTGATGGCGGAGCTGCGGAGGTCTTTCTCACCGACCGCAATTGTGCGAAAGGCTAAGCCGCTGAAGGTTACCAACCGCTGCGAATGTGACTTTAAGACAACTGACGTCGGTTTCCACCGCGGCAGCTTTTGCGGCTGCCCTGCCATCCCAGCCGCATTGCGAAGGGGCGTTCGCAGCCCGNCNAGGTGATTGNAGTGACACTCGATTTGTTTCATCAAACGAAACTTCAGCTACCGGGCTGCCATCACACTGAATAAGATAACGGCCAACCGCACACGCTGATCGGTATGGACAGCGCAGCCACCTTCCATTCCCACAGAGAGGATAACATGACAAACCGCAAACAATGTTTCCAANNCTTCCTGTTGTGCGCGGCGATTGCTCTCTGCCTTTCGACTGCTGACCCGACTTCGGCCGACGGGCCGCTGGTCTTCGACGAGAAGATTGGCCATTACAAGGACCTATCCTACGAGGCATTGAGCGAGGAAGGTTTGTCCTGGGTGGAGCAGGTGAAATTGTTTGGCGGCGAGACGGTTCACTACGCGGANCTCACCGACGAGCAGCGTGCGGCCAAAGAGGCGGAACTGGCCGAGATGCTGCGCAGAATCGGCATTGCCGACCNTATGGTGCATCCCAACCTCAACGATGNNGAGCGTGTCGAAACGGCCGTCCGCACGTGGCTCGACGCNCAGACGAAGCAGATTCCGAAAGCGTATACCGGCGGGGAGGCCCAAAAGCTGAGACACGCCGCGTTGGGCTTCTTCCGGGCCTACGAGATCTTCGGCGACGAGAAGTACCTTGCAGCAGGACTCACGTGCGCCGATCGCATCCTTAAAGGGCAGCTTCCCCGAGGCCACTGGGCCTATGGCAATCAGGGTAACCGCATGATGCGCATCCAGGATGGCTTTGTCACCAGACCGTTCTGGATCATGCTCTACGCTCACAAGCTGAGCGGAGACAAAAAGTACTTTGAATCGGCCAGGCGAGCAGCCGACGTGTTGCTATCGGCCCAGAGCACAGGCGGCGGCTGGCCCGATCAGTGGTTGTTTCCCGGTGGATCGACGCCGTCGTCGGGCGTACGCAACGGGGCCATCTCGTTCAACGACAGCGCCACCAACGCGACGTTCCGCATCGTGGTCATGATGTACCATTTGACCAAGGACAAGAAATACATCGCCAAGCTCGGCAACCTGGGGCCGTGGATCGCGAAAGCGAACCTNGGCAAGGGTGATGTGGCCGGCTGGTCCCAGCAGTATCACGGCGACGGCCGGCCCACGCGGGCGCGCGCGTACGAGATCGAATTGCCCTACACGCGGGTGACGGCCTGGCACGTGGGGCCGCTGCTGACGTGGCTCTACTTGATGGACGGCGACGAGGCGCACATCGANTTGCTCAAGAGGGCCTATGCNACGCACGAGNACATCCGTAAGGAGGACCTGAANTACCTGGCCGACTGGAAGGCGATTGGCGCAGTCTGGACCGACTCCCCTTCGTACCCCGGACTTCAGTATCGTCCCGGCCTGCCCGATGCCTACTTGCCTGATGCCTCGAACTGGGGNTGTGTGCAGATCGCCCACAAGATGATTCCCTTCCGGCCGATTACGGCCGAACAGATCAAGCAGTACGGCGGTTATATGCACCAGGATCAGCCCAACGTGCCCGAGATGGCAAAGCTTGCCCGCGCCTATCAGGCGCCTCCCCGNTGGAACAACATCTACTTGTATTCGCATACGTCGAGCAAGGTGGCGAACGCCATGTGCAAAGTTCGCCGTGTGCTGCTGGAACACAAACGCGGTGGGCGCGAGGCGGTGCTCGACTATTACTCCCATCCGACGAAGTACACACCGGACCAATATCTGCAGGCGCGCATCGAAGCCGCGCAGCGGGTTCTGGATTATCGCAACCGGTCTCTCGCCGTCGACCGGGGCGACCAGCCCGGCAGTAGCAGCATCGGCGCGTGGCAGGATTTCGGCTGGGTGTCCCGCAAGTACAAGTGGTATGTCCGCGACTCGGCTTTCAAGACGTCCGGTCCGGGGTCGGGGACGGTCTGGTACCAGTGGCANTTCCTGCACGACAACAAGCTGGCCCACGGCAAGATCGACGCCGCCGCCGCCGCCCGCGGCGGGCGCGGGCTGGAGATGTACTCGAACCTGGACTCCTGGGACGTNCTGGGCGAGTGGGGCATGGCCTGCCACGAACAGGAGAACTACTTCGACGTACCCATTGGGAAGAAATAGACCTTCAAGCCCGCGGTGACTCCCCCAGACCGTGGACGGTCGACTCGGGAAACCAATGAAGACCCCTCCGGCAGTCTCCGGCAACAAGACTGCTATTCACGACAACACTCGCAAGCTGGGGTGCTTTGCTGAGTTGTGGGGGTATGCCGAATGTCACCTCTTGACCTTGCGTTCCGACCACTCGTTTCGCAGCGAGTTGTCAGCCCCTATCGCAACCAGACTGGCTGCGTAAAGACTCCGTTGGTTGCGATGTCCCATACTTCGACTCGGAGCCACCGCTGACCAGTGGCGTCGACTTTGGTTCGGAAGCTCTGTTCGCCGAATGAGCCAGTGTTGCGCAAATCGACTTGTTGTCGTTTCACTGACTTCCCGTCACCCATGATGATTTGCGCGTAAGCCAGCGGGAACGTCCACTTCAGATCGAATTGGACTTCGACTTTGCTCGAATCGGGCACCGCGGCAGCCTCGCCGGATTGAACGCCGTTTACAGTGAACACCGGCATCAGCACCTCGCCGGTCGTGACGAAAAACTGGCCGCGACGCAACGCATCCAGCACAGGTTGCCAGCCNTCGTCAAAACGNGGAACACGGTCGAGTCTCAGATAGTTGACGTTCATGTGTCCGTAGAGCTCATGGTCTGGCTCGATCTTGAACACATCGACTTCACCGGGGACAAACTTCGGATCACCCCAGTTGGACATGTCATCGAAGAGATCGAGGACTCGCGACCCAAGTCGCGGCTGGGACAGGTCAGCCGGCATTGCTTTCCAGGCAGCGCCGAGGAATTGATCGGTCTGGAAGAACAGACGCTNGCGGTAGCGATCCGGAAAGCCGGTGGAGCCCTTGATGCGCGGATGCGCCGTCCAGGCGAGGCCACCTTCGGCGCGCAGCAGTCGCAATACATCGGCCTCGCTGCCGACGTGATAGATCCGGCCCAGCTTTGGATCCTCAATCATGAATGGAGTCTCTTCCGGCCGATTGAGAACCCAGTACACCGGCTTCGGAAAGAAGCTGATCCAGTGGCCGCCGAGATGGACATTGGGCTCCTCTCCGGGCAACAGCAAGAAGCGATCGTCACTTAGGCGGCGGCATTCGGCGTGAAGCAGTTGCAGATTGCGCGTGCGGTCCTGCTGGTTCCATCGGGAACTGCCGCCGTAGTGAAACTCGGCCAGATGGACGATGTCGATGCCCATGCCTCGGAACACCCGCACGAAGCCCGGGTTCTTCAGCCGCGTCGGAATGGTGTACTCGCCCCCGGAAAGAAGTTGTCCGGTAAGGCTGTNTGTGTCTTCACCATTCTGCGGTGCGTNTTGAGCCTTCAGTAGTTCTCGAGTGTGCTCGACGTGGTAATGACTGCTGAAAACAGAATGACCGGACAGCGGCTCGAAGCGGTCCTGCCGCGTCAACTTGGCCGTTGCCTTCAGCGCATTCTCCGGCGTGTCTTCGCAGAGAAGCAGGAAGAGCCCTAGTTCCTGCCTTGTACCGGGCCGGGCGTTGAACCACGGGACGTATCGATCGTCGCCGCGAGCGTCGTGGCGGATCCCGAATCCGAACGGAAGCTCTTGGCCGTTATACTTCTGACCGACCCAGATGTTTTTGAGATTGTCTGAGAAGTCCAGAGGGTAGAAGTACCGGTGAGGCGGCGGGAAGACAGCAATCGAACCGCCCTCGAATCCTGCGGAGATGGCTCGTCCGCGAACAGCCAGGTGGCGTGGCTTGCTGAGTTCTTCCGTGGTCTCGGACTTGAGCGATCCCGCTGCCTCGTTCCATGCCATTTGTTGCGGCTGAGTCACAGCGCAGGCCAAGCCCATGTCGTACAGAAATGCTGTCCGCTTCCGCTGCGTCGCCAAAACGGCTTCNTGCAGGACGAAGGGATTGCCTGCATAGAACGTCCAGCGAAGCTCACCTTTAAACGGACCGGCAGACACGTCTCCGATTGTCAGTGTCGCTCGACGGAAATGACTGGCGGCTTTCGCNCTTGTGGTTTTGATGGTGGCCAGATGGAGTTCGCTCGGCTTCTTCTGCATGCGATCAAAAAAAATCGTCCAGCCACCACGCTTGTCGAGATCGCGGTCCCCTACGCGAACCAACAGGACTGGNTCGAGTCCCTGNGCGATTGGCCGAAAATCGGCACCTTGTGGTGCAATGGCGATCGAATGGATTAGTGGATGGCCGTTGGCAAGATCGAAAATCAAACATCCGCGACTTTCTTTGCCAAGAGGCCACGTGACCTGAATCAGCGTCTCCTTCTGTGACATCTCGATGCCGCACGCCGGATCGTAGTTGTCAGAGTCCAGCGCCACGCGAGGCCCAGCAGCGACAACCACTACGTCGTGCCTCGAGACCGCAACAGAAATCAGTAGCCCAAGGACCACCTTCGCGATTGGGATCCATCTCGCCATGTCTTTTCCAAGTCAGTTATCACGCTGTGAATCAAGGTTGGACTGTATCCTTGCATTCCGCTAACTCGCCCGCCTGATGGTTTCAGTACTGCTTCTCAGTCACCGCAGTCACATGTATTCTAGCGACTCGATTACAGGCGTCCGNAAACGGGTGGTGAGAATCCTGAGCGGAATGCGGCTAGCCAGCTGTATTGCATTGCACCCGTTTCCGCGCGAGACCGGCGGCTAGCGGCGTGCCCCGGACGACTTTAGTCATACTGGTATCCATCATGAAGTACATCCCACAAGTGATGGCAATCGCCGCCGCCCTATTTATCACGAGCGGCGTTTGCATCCAAGCTGCAAAGCCAATCAATGTTGGCTCCGACAAGCAGCTCATTCTGGATGGACTGTTTCTGGCAGACTCGCAAGGCGTGATCCTCAAGATTTGTCCGCCGCGAAAGACCGACGCTGTGATCTTAAAGCCAGAACATGAGTGGGAGAGCGCATCGCTCAACTGGTTCAATGTGGTGCAGGACCAGGGGCGCATCGACCGTCGTGCAAAGTATCGCATGTGGTACGAGGCGTACGATGTCGACGGATGGCCGACAGCCGACGACACATCGTTCTGTTACGCCGAATCGCGCGATGGAATTCACTGGACGAAGCCGATCTTGCAGATGTTTACCTACAAGGACAGTGACCGGAACAACATCCTGTTCCGGCAGATCGGCTCGCAAAAGCATGGCAACCGATCGCGGGTTCATGGCACCGGGGTGTTCATGGATCCCCACGCATCGCCAGAAGCCCGTTACAAAGCAGTTGGTCAAGGGCTCTTCGTTCGGCCAGGTCAACGACCGCATCGCATCGCCGGCATGTATTCGGTGGACGGTCTGACGTGGACGCGGTTGNCGCGGCCGGTCGGCGACATTTTCGCCGACAGCCAGTATTCCGCGTTCTGGGACGCGTCGCGTGAGCGGTATGTACTTTTCGGACGAGTCGGCGGTCGCGGACGATCGTTAGGCCGATCCGAAAGCGCTGACTTCTCTCGCTTCGAACCGTTGCAGCTCGTTGCGCAAACCGACGACCGCGATCCTCCGAACAGCGATCTCTATAACTCGGCGGCCATCAAATACGCCTATGCACCAGACGTTTATCTGATGTTTCCCAGCCTGTATCAGCACGGGCCAGATACGCTGGATATCCGCCTGGCGGTGAGCCGCGACGGCATTCGCTGGTCGCGACCGGACCGCGAGACAGCGTTCATTCCCCTGGGCGTGGGTGACGCTTTCGACAGCGGCTCGCTTTACATGGGACAGGGGATGATNCGGGTCGAAGATGAGTTGTGGTTGTACTATTCCGGCTCGCCGCTGCGACACCAGGAGGCGGAACTCGAAAATCTGACGAAGCCAGGAAACGCAAGAGTCTACAGCCGCGTCGTTGCTCGACTCGACCGATTCGTCGCCGCAACCGCGGAAGCGTGCGGCGGTTCGTTCAGTAGCCCACCATTGCGTTTCACGGGCAACACATTGAAGCTGAATGTCCGAGTTCGTAGCGGCGGCCGCGTGCGAGTTGGCCTCCTGGATGAGGAAGGTCGCCCACTCTCAAAGTATTCCGTAAGTGATTGTGAGCCCATTGTCGGTGACTCACTGAGCAAAACCGTTCAGTGGAAGACGGGGAGTGATGTCCGTGGTCGCGCGGCCAAGGCCACGCGGCTCCGCGTTGAAATGTCCAACGCTCAGTTGTTTGGTTTTCAATTCACGTCTGACGAATCGGAGAGCAAGTCTCGCTGAAACCGATCCGAGCGATACTAAAGTTCGTGCTCCTCGCCGGGTGCATTCTGGGATACACGACCACCAGCCGCGCCGACGAAGTTCCACGTGACGGTGAAGTGCGATTGGCTGCTTACAACGTCCTCTTCGGCTATTGGGCGGAGCCGGAACGGATCGGCGAAATGTTCAAGCCATACCGGCCGGGCATCATCGGCTTTAGCGAAGTTCCCGACGGCGATTGGACAGAGCGGGTCGGCCGCGTGTTGGGAATGAAGCACGTCTACGTAGGCAAGATCGCGTCGGCGAATCACAAGGATAAGGTACAAGTCGATTCTCAGCCGAACGCCACTGGTGGGCACTCATGAGATTTCCGTGGGATGCAACGGCTGGAGTCCCGCTTCGCTGGTGGGAGCCGAGACGCTCGTTCGCGGCGTTCCGTTGCTCGTTTACTCGACTCACATCCCCGAACGTCCTGCCAACGCGAAGTCCGCCGAAGGCTCGGCGGCCGCGTTTATCGCCGAGTCGGTGATTTCTAAGATCACCGCGAAGAACTTCATCATCATGGGCGATCTGAACAACCTACCGGGCGATGCGGCTCTCAATCTGATTGAAGGCAAAGGGATGCGATCGGCATGGAGCGATCTCAGGCTCAACGACCGAATCCTGAGCACTCATCTGCACATCGAAACCGGAAGAGAATCCGGACTGATCGACCACCTCTATTTCAACAAGAGATCGCAGGCCAAAACGGTAAAAGGTGGTGTCATCTACAACGCCTTCAATCCGCCGTTCGTCGACAAGGAGATGTCCCGGTCCAAGACGCATTGGTTGCAGTATGGCAAACCACTATCCGATCATCGTCCCGTGTGGGCCGTGTTGCGATTTGGCCGGTAGCGGCCATTGACGGGTGCAGCATCCGCCGCGACCGTCTCAACTCGATGGGTTTCCCTGGTTCCGCGCCGCGGTAACCGTCATTTCCGCCGGACGCCAGTATCCGTATCTATCGCACGGCGCATGGCAACAACTTAAGATGTCCAGCTTGAAACGCGGTGCGCAATGTAGACCAGGGATCCGGCCGGACGAGGCCTGAGGTCGATATCGAGCACAGAGACCATGAAGGAGTTTGGCGTGAGGCCATCGACACCGCTTCGCATCGGCGTGCTCATCGCGGGATGTCTATGGGGATGCAGCTGTGCACAGGGCGACGACTGGAAATCGGTAATCCGCCACGATGGCGTCAATGATCCGCACGACGCAGGTTGGCAATTAAGCTCGCAGCGCATCCAAACCGGTTCCGGCGATGAGAAGATCAACGGCAAGACGTGGACTTACTGGCAGCTGGCTGATCGCGGGGGAGAAGACGGCCTGTACGAGTTCCCGCTCAGCGATCAACAGGTAAGTGGTCCCTGGCGGATCACGGTGGTCGCTCGGTTGGTTGACACGAACGCGGTGGGGACCGGCTTTGGTGTCGTGTTGTTGGATGGGCAGTACTATTGGCGGCTGAATTTCAACGAGGACGGCGTCTACTACGACAGCTACAGCGGCCAGACCACGCGGTTTGGCGCGCCGATGGACACGACCGACGACTATCATCGCTATGAATTGCAGCTCGAACCAGTGGCTTCGTGCGACTTAGGCGCTGCCGATCGAGTGACTCTCAAGGTCGACGGGAAAGTGCACGCACGGCTCGTGCGGCGTGACTTTCGCCGCATCCGCACAGCGCGCAATATTGCCTTTGGCTCGACCAATTCCATTGCGACCGGCGAAGTGCGGTATCACCTGGTCGAGTTTGCAACGGTAGCGGCAGGGCGCAAGCTCTCCCGTTCGGCAGCACCGGACGGCGCGCGCCGTTCCGCTGCCGCTACTACGATACCGCGGTCCGTGGCTCGGCAAGTACCCGGGAGCCCTTGGCACATCGGCAGCAGCAAGCAACTGTTCATCGATCGGAGATTCGTCGCAGAAGCGGAACGCATCAAGCTGACCGTGAACCCGCCCGTGAAACGTCGCGCTGCCGTACTCAAGAGCGACAAGCCATGGGATGCATTTCGGCTGATTTACTTTAGCCTCGCCAAGGACGGTGACGTCTACAAAATGTGGTATCAAGCGTTTGATGACGACCAGTGGGGCGGCGGGACTTCGCGGATGTGTTACGCAGTCAGCCAGGATGGGCTGCGTTGGGAGAAACCAAGTCTCGGACTTGTCGAATACAACGGCTCGAAAGAGAACAACATCCTGCTCGATGAACCAAGCAAGCTGAGCTACGTGTTCATCGACCCCCACGGGAGGCCCCAGCAGCGTTACAAGATGCTGACCGGTATCGGCACAACCCGGATTCGTACTTCCCCGGACGGCATTCATTGGACGCTGCATCCGCGTGTCGTCTGGAAGCCGACCTGGGACACTCAGAAGCAGGCGTGGTGGGACACGCGAATCAAGAAGTATGTGATTCAGACCCGTGTGCAGTTGGAGCGGGAAAACGAACTGCCGTTCCCGTTCGTCAAGCCGATCGAAAGCGATCCGCCCGTGGTCGCTCCGGAACTGCACCGGCCAATCCGTGCGCTCGGTCGGCTGGAAGTCGACGACATCATGCAACCGTGGCCCACGCAGAACGTCCGCACCATCATGACCGCCGACGAGCACGATCCGCCCGGATCAGACATCTATCACCCTGGCGGAGTCTATCAGTACCCGTATGCGTCCGACGCCTACTTCATGTTTCCGCTCACCTATCAACACTTCCAGCCCGGTGAAGGGCATCCGCACAACGACGGCGTGAACGACGCCCAGTTTTCCGCCAGTCGCGACGGCATTCACTGGATGCGCTACGATCGGCAGCCGTTCATTCCCCGCGGTTTGCCTGGCGACCCGGACCACGGAGATACGTTCGGCACGGGCTTTTTCGTTCGCCAGGGCAACTATCTCTATCAATATTACACGGGTTGGCCGTGGACCCACGGTGGCTTTCGACTGCTCAGCCCAGCCGAACGCCAAAACCGGAAAAACTGGGGACGGCAATTCGTCGGCGTCGTCGTCCACCGGCTGGACGGATTCGTCTCCGCCAACGCACCCCAGGAAGGTGGCTATCTGATTACTCCACCGCTCGTTTTCAAAGGCCATTGTCTGGAGTTGAATATTAACGTCTCAGCCCTGGGCGGCGCATTGGTCGAGATCCGCAATGAGGCTGGCAAGGCGATTCGAGGTTACACACTCGCTGACTGTGATCGTATCCTGATGAACGACGTGGCCCACGTCGTACGCTGGCGGGGAAATCCCGACGTCTCACGCCTCGCCGGCCAGCCGGTCCGGCTGAAAATCGCGCTGCGTTCCGCGAAGCTGTATGCTTTTCAGTTCGTCAACGATTAGAGCAACAATTCAAGTTGATGTCGCGGAAGTCGTGAGACTTCCGATCAGAACTCTCACGAGTTCTGCTACGGCGAACGCGACACAAAGATGCAAAATGCGCTGGCAGCCTGTCGAAGAAGGCAGCCAATCTGGCGTGATCTCCAGCGCATGAGGACCGGACAGGGCAAATGAAACATAAGACCAACTTGGCAGTGCTGATGGCAATCGGCACTGCGCTCAGTGTCATTCAGGTTCAGTGTCATTCAGACTTCAACGGTCCTTGCCAGGGTTCCCTGCGTGGCACGATCGTTGATCAGCGCCACGAGGTGTGAGACTCCGCCGGTCATTGCCGGGGAACTTGATGATGTGGCTTGGAAGCAGGCAAGCTGTTCGCGATCCGCCAGGCGACCGGGTGATTTGCCGAACCATGTTCGCACCTGCCGGGACGGCAGGAAGCTCTATGTGGCGGTCTCCTGCCAGGAACCGCGCATGTCGAGCATGGAGAAGTCCAAGGAAACCGTGGAAGTGTTCTTTGCGCCGGATGACAGGGCGCTGGAATGCGTAACTCCCAACTTGGCCGGTTATTATTACTTCGCAGTGACCGCGGCAAACGCTCGCACAGCGCAGCACGGCGACGTCTACAGCGATACGCGAAACTACAAGACCTGGCCCGGCGAGTGGGAGGCCGCGGTTGGGGAACGCGACGACCTATCACGCGCGACCGTATCTAGCGGGAGATCAGCTACTCGGACGCGGCGAATGCGCTGAAAAAAATTGAAGACAGTGATCGCCGGCATCGCAGCGAGCGACGCCTCGTTCGGGGAAAACGCCGAACACCGCGATTTCCAGCTCCCATCTGTCGATCCGATGGTTGGGGGTTCGAGTCCCCTCGGCCTCGCTTGGCAAAGCCTTGATCCCTGGTGGGTTACGGCTTTTCTCGTAAACTCGAAGATAACGGAAAACGCTCCAGCGGGAATTGGCCCACCCACCGGCCCGTATCTCCGTTTGCCTCACCCCTGCGTCCGGTTGTCCTTCGCCGCCAGCCCGGGGAGCATCACTGGAATAGAATCCGGAAAGCGATGGCCCCGCAGCGAGCCCTGCTGCGTCTGATTGAAGATTGTCTTTTCGAGTGAACTCGCTTATTGATATAGGTCCAGAAGCAGCCCATCCTACGGGCCGAGAGATTCGGGGTGGCAGGAAGGTCGGTCGATGAGATGGTGCTGAAAGGGTTGCCGCCCTAGGTTCGACCGTCGGGCGTACTCCAATAGTCTGTACCGTTGTCGCGACGGCGGGCAAGAATGACCTGAATATCGGACTCGTCCACAGCTTTTGGAGATTGTGGTCGACTCATAGTTT